>DAOUGD010000021.1:0-62277 GCA_034429475.1 Anaerolineae bacterium | reverse complement strand
TGGGGGGCGCGTGTTTTGGCGCGGAACGCCCCTCGATGGGTGACGTTCCGCTGTGCCCTTAAGCGGCCGGGACAGGGAAGCTGAGGAACTCCTGCACCGTCCAGCGATGGTCGGTGAGTCCCGCGGCCAGCGCGGGGGTCCGTTCTCGATAGCGCTGAGCGCGTTGCCGCCCCTGGCGGGGTAACGGCTGGGGATACTCTTGGCGCAAGGCCTGATGCGGGTGGACGCAATGATAGTAACCTTGCCACCAGAGCAGGTGTAGCCGCAACGCCCCGGCTGTTTGTGTCGTACCCCAGGTGCGCCGCACCAGCCAAGCCCCCCCCTGGCGAATGGTCAAGTTCACCCGTTCCACCAAGATCGTGTTCAGGCGGCCACTCAACCCCAACGCCTTCAGCCGGGCTTGGAGGTCTCCCAGTTGCCCCCACTGCATTCGGTACTCCACCCACGCCACCCGCTACCGCCGATAATGTTTGAGACCCTTCGGCAAGCTCAGGGCAGGTTCCCTTCGCCAAGCCCTTCGGCAAGCTCAGGGCAGGCTTCAGGACAAGCTCTGCCCATACAGCAACTCGGGCAATACTTGCCATTGTGGCAGCCGATGGCCCACCTCTTCCACCCACTGTCCCCAATGGGCCGTGAGCGCCTAGAAGTACAAGCGCAAGCCGTCACTGGTGAACACCGGCAGGCACCCAGGCGCCAGGACCGCCTTCAGCCGATGCACTACTCGATGCGCCACCGCCAGCGTCCGCGCCCCCACTGCCAGCCCCGGGATGACTTTGGTCGGCCCAGCCAGCACCACCCATCCCCACCACTCTGGCGGCTTGTCCCGCCACCGGGCTTTGATTTCATCCAACTGGATATGCGTCAGTACCAAGCCCTGAAGGAAATGCGTAGGCCCCCGTGCCGTCCTGCATGCGGCGCGGGTCAACCACCGCTGAAGCGGCACTGCCGTGTGTCCAGTCACCCGCACCACCGCACTCACGGCCAAGCCTTCCGCCAGCCTGGCTAACACCTCACTCACCCGCGCCGCCGCCGTCTTCAGGTGATACAACCCGTGGGGCGGCGCTCAGTGACTTTCGGGGGGCCGGCCTGACACCGCAAATCCTGGCTGTGATCCGTTTTGCCATGGCCGCCATACCCCACCCACGCATACACCTGTGCATCCGTTACGCCATAGTAGACCCACGCCGGATTCCCGCAGGTGTGCCCCGCGGTGTCAATGCGCTTTTTCCGCCCGCGCCAACTCTTCACCGCTCTCCAGGGCCGCACCGCGCGTGGGAGCGCCGCCGCCACCGGCGCCGGCTGTTGACATTCGGCATATGAAGGGGGGGGCGTCCGCAAGGTGCGCGCCCCACGCCCTGGGGCCGCGCTGGGGGATACCCGCGGATACCACTGCCACCCTTGCCAGACTAAACGCGCCGCACACAGGCCAATGAGCAGCCAGAGCCACACAGGGCGTTGCGTCATCCTGCACCTCGCTTACGGAAAAATGAGATTTATCACCCCCCAGCATACTCGCGCCGAAGAAAATTTCAACTGCCCCCGCCCCACCCAGGCCTGGAATTATCCACCATTGAGATAGGGAGTACCCCTTAGCAGATACAGAGCTACCGAGTAAGCTTTAAAACAGAAAAAGCCACCCTAGTCTCTAACACCAGGATGGCTCCTTGCTTGGTAAACCTTGTGCCCTTCTCTGTCAGTACGATTTTACCACAAACGGGAGTGGCGGGTTTCAGTGCCAAAGGTGACATCGAACCGGGAGCCATCCTATGGCTCCCGGTTTTGCATTTTAAACAGCTTGCCAGCAAAAGCTCACGCCAGTCTATGGTCCAATCTCAACCGTGATCCTTGAGACCTTGCCTGTGTAGTCGGGTAAATCAAATGACTCACTGGCGACCAGAACCTCGCCTTGCTGACTTTGATACACCACCCACCGGAAAGGGCCAGCGCCGTACAGCGCTTCCGACAGCCCCCATACTTTGCGCCCCTCACCTTTAGTCACTTCATCCAGCGGCCCGCGCCAGCCCTCCACGTCGTGCCAGTTACCGGCAGCGTCTTGCCATTGCACACCGGTCCACAACTCTTGCCAGTGGACATCCGCAGCTTGACAAGGCGCGCTGCACTGAACCCGCAGCCAGATCATCGCGCCGGGACCGGCGGCGGGTACAGATGCCGCCGGTGTTGTCCTTGTGATGGGCGTCGTTGTCACAGGGAGTGTCGCCGAAGGCGTCGGCGTCAACGTTGGCGGCGCAACGCGCGTCCACGTTGGCGAGACGGCGGGCGATGCCCCTATAACGGCACCGCCCCCGCCATTCACCAGAGCTAGAATCAAGACCAACGCCCCCAAGACTATCCACCCATAACGTTGCATTGTCACACGCTCCTATGGATGCGACGGACGCGGTGGCAGTACGCGGGGTAACGTCATCGGCGTCACGTTAGCCGGCGCGGTGAACGTCACCGGCGCCGACAGGTTGTTATCTTCCCGCGCTTCCTGGACGCTGCCCGCCGGGTTGGGCGGCGCCCACGAATCCACATAAGCCCACACGGTATGCGCGCCGCCCGGGTAGGCGGCTTGCGGCCATTGTGCCCAGGTCGCATCGTAGTAGGCGTCACCAACCGTCAATGTCAGACTTTCGCCGGCCGGCAACGCTTCGATGAACCAGACCAATTGGTAAACGCATCCCAGCTCAACACACGTCTGGTTGACGGTGGGCGGCGTGGCGGGATCGAGGAACGCATCTACCCAAAAGTCACGCGCCACGCTGCGCCCCTGATTGGCAATCTGCACCTGGACGGCGTCAGGCTGCGCCGGATTCACCGTCACGGCCAGCACCACCAGGTCGGGGCGCGTTTCATAGGTGCGCACTACCACTGGCAGATAAATCGCCGTAGGGCGCTCAGTCGCGTAAACCTTGAACCAGTACGCATCGCCCACCTGCCCGGAAATCGTCTGTTGGCTGTAATCATCCAAGAATGTCCCCTCGCTGCGGCGGATGCCCAACAAGTCGCGGATGGGGGCCGCTGCCCCTTCGCCGTTGCCTTCACTTTCCACCGGCTCAACGTGGAAAGTGATGGCGACTTGCCGCCACTGCCCCGGCGCGAAATCGCCGAGCGTCCAGGTGAGCTGCTGCCCGGCGTATACTTTCCAGGCGGGGGAAGCCCACGTTGCTGTGACCCAGTCGGGCAGGGTGAGCGTGACGGTGACGGCGCGGGCGATGGCGTCGCCGGCGTTGTAGGCGGTGACGCGCATCTGGACATCGGAAGGGTCGTCGTCGGGGATGTAGCACGTCCCGTTGAGCACGTAGACCGGGCTGTCCGCCAGCAAGCGGGAAGGCGGGCCGCCGCCGTTACATTCGTAATCCACCCAGACGGCCGCGCCGTGCGCCTCGACGATGACCGGCTCAGAGTGCGCCGTCCATTGCACCTCAAACGGATCCCGGTACGCGATGCCCGCGCCCGCGTTGACCACGTTCGGACCGTGCTGGGCGCGAATCAACGTGGCCGGCGCGATGACGTAGAGCGGCGTATCCAGCGGCAGCGCCTGTACCTCGGCCGGCAGCGTGAATGTGACCCGGCCGGCCGCGTCCACCGTGTATGAAAGCGGCGTCGCGCGCGTGGGAACGAGGCCGGCGTAGATCAGGCTGGCCGTATCCTGGGTAAGCACGCTGGCATCCACCGACAGCGCCAGGCGCACAGCATCGGCGGCGGCAGCATCCGTCGTCCACGCGGCGGCGGTCAGGACAACGTTGGCCGGCAGGGTGTCGGTGAGGATCAGCCCGTGCGCCGGGCCAGAAATGTACGTGGGCGTGGCCGCGCCGGGACGATACAGGGCGATGCGCGCCGGCGGGACCTCATGGTAGGGTTGGCCGGATGGGAAATTGTCGGCGGTGGCGATCACCGGGATTTCCAGCACTTGGCCCCACAAATCCTCGGCCACGGCGCCGGCCTGAATCTCGAAGTACCACACGCTGCGCCAGGCGTCGGGCACGTCGGGGCGATTGAGGAAGGCCAGTTCCGGCCAGATCGGCTCCGGCGCAGTATCGGGATCGGTGTACAGGTGGGTGACGGTGAGGCCGGACACGGCCGTGAGCGTCACGTTCAGGTTCGTCAGCGTGATGCCCGTGTTGTTATCCAGCACCACCCGGACGATGGCGCGGTCGCCCGGCCAGAGCACGGTGCTGAACAACTGTTTGTCCTCGCGCCCGCCCACGTAAGTCGTCCACACCAGGTCGTAGTAGCCCCAACTCTTAATGAAGGGATCATAATAGTCCTCGAAGTTGCGCGCGTCGTACTGATCCCACATCCTATAAGTGAACATCAGCGTGTCGCTGTAGACACTCACCTGGAGCGGGCCGCCGGTCTTTTCGATGACGCCGTCGCTGCGCAGCCCCTCGGCGGCGTGAACGTGCGCGTCGTAAACTTCGTAGCGATTCGGGCCGGCGATCTGTTGACGGTAGACCAGCCGTCCGCCGTCGTGCAGTTTGTAGAGGTCTTCATTGTTGCGCCCGGTGGCGGGGATGACGGGGTAATTCTCAATGGTGGCCGAGACGATGAACGAGGCCCACGAGCCGGGCGGGATCACCTGGCGGAAGAAGAGGTGGTCGTAGGCGACCTCTTCGGTCACGGTGAACAACTCGCTCGTCCCTGGCCCGGCGCTGCGCCAAGAATCGTACCACGTCGCGCCCCGCGACCCGATCTTGATCCCCAGGCCGTGGAAGATGGGCAGGTCAATCAAGTTTTCGCCAGCGGGGATGGTGAGGTCCGCATCGCCCTGGCTGTACGTCTTGCCCAACAACTGCAACTGCGCGTCGTCCAGGCGGGTGGGGATTTCGCGCACGAAGGTTTCGTGGACGCCATCGCCATCCAGATCGGCCCAAATCCCAAAGGTGACAGCGAAGCCGGCGTGCTGTTCGCCGTAAGGGTTGCACGTCGCGCAGGAATCCCAGTCCCACACGTCGTAGAACGCGGCGCGGAGCGTGAGCGTGTGCGGGCGCGACCACACGTCCTGCCAGGTCAGGGCCGAGGCGGCGGGCGCTTGCGGGACGTAAGCCTCGGCTTCCGGCAGGTACTCGCGGTAGGGCACGGGATAGTCGCCGGCCAGCACGTAGACCGAACCGGCGTCGTGGGGCAGCACTACGGCGTTCTCGCGGGGCGTGCCGTGGAAGTACACGTCGCGTTCAAACAGCTCGCGGGAGTGGATGCCGTAGCGCACCGCAGGCTCCTCATACCAGTAGCCGGGGAAGTCGCCCAAATCCCAATGGAGCGGCAGGCAGGGGAGCAGCAGTTGCTCATTCACCACCGTAATCGCGTCGGTGTACGTGGGCGGGATAGTAATGAAGGAACCGTAATCCGTGAGGGCGGCGGTGGCGCGCAGCGGCGGATCGATGTGAATGCCATAGGTGCTGGTGAAGACGCAGCGGGGGCGTTCCGCTTCCGGCAGCGCGCGCCAATCCGCCAGGGTAATCGTCTGCGTGGGCGAGGTCGCCCCTTCCCATTCGGGATAATCCTTGCGCGTGTCCCACAGATACGGCTCGTTCTTAATCCAGATCGTCTCGCCGTCGTTGGCGTTGAGAATGATGTGCTGATTGCCGGTGTCCACAATGGGCGCCAGCAGAATCACATAGTCCGTCAACCACAGAGAGGCAGCCAGCGTTTCCTCTTTGTTCTCCAGCGGCAGCGCCACATCCAGGTAAACGCCCTCTTCAGGAATGACAAAATAGCGGTCGTCCTCGATGTCGCGGTCACCCAACAGCCGGGCCGCCATCTGCGCGGTGAGGATGAAGGGGCGATGCCGCGCCGTCACCGGGTGATCATTCTCGTTCTGGTAGCTCAACTCGCCCGTCGCAAACACCCCCACGCCACCCGCCAGCGTCTCCGGGTCGGACTGCGCTTGATAGGTCAGGGTGACGACGGCGTGCGGGGCCAGATCGTCCAATTGCCAGATGATGACTGTTTCGCTGGCGGGGGTGGTATAAGAAAATGGGGTTGCTGGCGAGATCGTGCCGGTCAACGTGTAGCCGGCAGCGATGACCTCAGTAACGGTCGCGCTGATGAGCGAAGTATCCCACAGATTTTCGATCACCAACGTCGCGCTCACCGGGACGCTTTCGTAGGCGGGGAACTCGTGCAGATCGTAGGCGGGATTCCACGTCTGGATCGCGTCGCCGTAGAAGTCGGCCTGACCGGAAAGCGCGAGCAGCAGCGCGTTCATAAAGAGCGGCAGCTCCGCGCGGCGGGTCGCGTTGGTGGGGTGACCGACCACGCCGATGACCTGCCCGGCCACGCAGGGGTAACGAATCACGGCCGGCGCGCCGACGCCGTCGGCGGTGTTGCTCAGTTGCGCCACCACTTCCATATCCTCGTCCGGCATGATGAAGGGGTCATCCAGGATGTACAAACTGTCCGTGAGCCACGACCAGGCCAGCGGCGAGTCGGGCAACAGGATTTCCAACTGCCCCCCGTTGGCGTCCGGACCGGCCAGCGTCACCGGCGTATCCAGATTGACGGAACCGAACGGCAGCGCGCCGGCGTATTCCGCAATCGCCAGGCTGGACCCCTGGGCGTAGAGCGTGCCACCATTCGCCACGAAGTTATGGATGGCGTCGCGGGCGCCGGTCTCATCCAGGCGGGCCAGCACCGCATCGCGGGCGTCGCTGCGGAAGGCCGGGATGATGAGCAGGTCGTAGTCGGCCAGCTGCGCGGCCGCTTCCGCCTCGGTCAGCACCGCGTAGGGGATAGCGTCGAGCAAATAGCCCTCGAAGACATCGCGGATGTCGGCGATTTCCCACATCGCCATCACATAACCGTCGTCAATCTCCACGGGCACCGTGACCGTTGAGCGCAGCACCGCCACGCGCCCCGGAAACAGCGCGTAAGCCCGCGACACCGGTAACGTCCCCGCCAATTCATACATCGTGTAGGGGCGGGGTTCCCCCGTCCCCTCTCCCGGCGGGAAGTACAAATCGCCAGGCAACGCCGGACCAGGGAGCAGCGCCGTCCCCGTCAGTGTATCGTCCAGCGCCAGCCGGTGCAGCCGGCCGCCGTCATACAGATGCGCCAGCGGCAGCCGGTACGCCGCGCGCAAATCCGCCTGCCGCGCGCCCAGTGGGACGACTACGCCGCCGGGTTCGAGATCGGCGGGGGCGGCATTGAGCACCAACGAGACGCCCAGCCCCAGCAACAAGGTGATGAAAAGAACCCATGATAAGCGTTTTAGATGCATACGACACCTCCAATGGAATTGCGAATTACGAATAGCGAATGACGGAAACCCATCGCGCCTGAGATAGACTTGTATGGTATACTGAAAGATAATCTACAGAAGTGGGAGGTAGGAATGATCCAGATACCTTATACCGGACAATTGTTTGAAGAAGATGACCAGATTGTAGCCTTGTGTCCTGAATTGAACGTTTCCAGCTTTGGCGATACCCCCCAGGCTGCTTTAACCGCGCTCCAAGAAGCTGTGGAACTGTTCCTGGAAGAGTGCCAGCGGATGGGAACGTTGGAAATTGTGCTGGAAAAAACCAACGGCCGGGATGAGCCGCGAGCGGTACTTTGAATTGCTGGAACAGGTCAAGTAATTAGATCTGATAAAGTACAATGATGATTGAGGTATTAAGATGAACGTTTCCGCCACAACATTACAAATTCCAACTAATCTTTACAGCCAATTGCAAGCCCTGGCAACCCGCGCCCAATGCAGCCCCCAGGCGATGCTAGAACAATGGGTCAATGCCGGCGCTCAGGGCACAATGATTATTACCAACCCGGCGCTGCGCGGTGGCCGCCCTATCCTTGCCGGCACCGGGACGACAGTGCGTACCATTGCCGGACTCTACAAACTTGGGCTGTCGGCAGAAGAGATTGCCGGCGAACTGCCCTTGACACTGGCGCAAATCTACGCGGCGCTGGCGTATTATCACCTGCACACGGAAGAAATTGAGGCCGACATCCAGGCCGACGCCGAAAGCGTTTTGATGCAGACTCCTGAGGCGTGAAATGCACTCCCCGATCCGGCTCTACCTGGATGAAGACTCGATGCGCGCCAGCCTGCTGCGCGCCTTACGATCCCGGCAAGTAGATGTAAGCACGGTGGCCGAAGCTGATTTGATGGGCCATCCAGATGAAGAGCAATTGAGCTTTGCAACGGCCCAGGCGCGGACGATTTTCACCTTCAATCGCGGTGATTTTGCGCGCTTGCACAAGGCCTGGATAACCGCCGGAAAGCCGCACGCCGGGATTATCGTCTCTGACCAACTGGAAACCGGCGTTGTGGTGCGGCGTTTGCTCAAACTGCTGGCGGCGCGTTCTGCTGAAGAGATACGCGATCAGTTTGAGTATTTGAGTAGCTGGCGTTAAGTTGTAAAGGTGCTGTCGCCCCGCCCATTTAAGCGGGGCGTTTTTGTTTCACCGCAAAGACGCAGAATCCGCAGCGCGTCCTTCATTCTTTTCCCAAAACTTCTCGCCTTGCGCTTCCACAAATTCCATCAAAAACTCCAACAGTGACGCGCTCACACAATACCATTCAGCGCGGGGATCTATGGGCAAAGCAATCAGCACGCTCCCATAGTCCTCTGCTTCTGGATCGCACCGGAGCACGAGCAGGTCCGAGTCTCCCAGAAATTCCCCCAGAATGACATCCCCTGGCCGAAAATCCGGCTCTCTCCCCTTAACGTGTTTGCAGTGAGCGTCTACCACCTGCTCCGGTGACCATAGAATCAATCCCCACTGCCCGTAGCGCACGTCTTCAAACAGGCGCAAGCTGGAGACATTTTCCCATAAAACGCGCAGCTCGCCCGGCAGCTTGACCGCTAACGCGCGTTCAATCGCCGCCGCGTGGCTGGCGCGGCGACGACGCCCCAGGTGAGCAGCAGGAGCGCGGCCAGGGATAGGGTGGAGGTGAGTGATAGAGTCAAGAGACGCATCATTGGGTTTTCATCCCTGTTTTTTACGCAGCCAAACTGCAAACTTTTTTATAACTGTCAGAGGCACATAGACTTCATAGCAACTACTTGCCCTCAGAAGATCTATCCTTAACAAGCATACGTTTGATTACGCTAGATGGGCCTGGTTCAGAGGCATTGAATAAATTGGAAACCTTGCCCCATTTATTATGCCATAGGCTATCATATTTCCCTTTGTTGTGGAAATCTCCAAGAACTGGTATTGTAAATCTACCTTGTCCAATATGATGATGATGTATGTCGTTCGAATCAACACCAGGAAATAGCTTCGCCTTTGTTTGCCCTTTCTCTTCCAAAATGGACCAGAAGTCCTGAGAATTTCTTTTAAAGCCATATTCAGTTAGAGCAGAACCAGACGAGAATAATTTAGAATCTACTAAAGGTAAATCTAATTTGACACCTCCTAATTTGTTCTTGGGTAATGCTTTCATTAGGTCTGGTTCATTAAACAAGGCCACCCCAAGCTTGATACCAGCATAAGGCTTAAATTTGTTGGCTAATTTGTTATCTATAGCCCCTAACCAACTTTTAGGTTTATCAATGATATCTCCAACAAATTTGCCAGCCGAGGAATTACGAATTGTCTTTTGGAAACCTTCTGCTACCTCCCCTACTTTTCCCGAGATTTTCTTACCAATCTTTGAATTAGCGGCCGCATCAAACACCTTTCCGGCGACAAAATCAACTGCCATATTTGTCGCTCCTGATTTTAAACCATCTTTGAAAGAACCTCCATGTGCCCAAGTATCAACAGCGCCTTCAGTGAACGAACCGGCAGCACTTGCTAACATCGGGTTGCCTGTTGCGACTAGAACAGCCCCTTCCACTGCCCCTCCTAAGGCTGATGCACCTACACTTTTCCAATCATATTCAAATGGATTTTTCCCTTGGACCACATTGCTAATCGTTTGTCCGATTAACTCTGATGCCGCACCTTTTATTGCGCCAGCGAGTGCTCCACCTACAATATGCCAAAAATAACCATACTTATCAATTCGATTTGTCGGGTTATTCCCCGAATATTGATAACGTATCAGAGTCAGAGGTATATTAGGATCGCCACGATATGTATCTTGTGTTGTCCAAACCCCCGTCTCCGCATCATAATACCTCGCGAAGAAATGCACCAACCCCGTCTCCGCGTCATACTCCTGCCCCGTATACGTATAATGATTCAGCTCCGGGCAATCCTGCAACGGATTCCCATATTCGTCATACTTCCACTGGCACACATCCGCGCCAGACTCGTCCGTCAGCGCCACGACGCTGCCCAGGCCGTCGTAGTGATACCAGTAGGCAGTCGTGGTCACGTCCTTGGTGCGGACGAGTTGCACCATGCGCCCGTTGCCGTAGACGTAGGCGCTCTGCACGGTCGGGGTGACGCTCGTGTCCTCATATTCCACTTCCGCGACGGGGGCGAGGCCGTCGAAGACGTACTCGCGGGTGAAGACGGCCAGCGCGGTCAGGACGCCGGTGGCGGTGATGTAGGTGGTGACGTGCTTCTCGACGCGGCGGCCATAGCCGTCGTAGACGTACTCGGCTTCCATCGTCGGGCTGATGTGGCCCACGGGCAGCGCGACGGAGCCGAAGAACTCGGTAGCGGTGTAGGCCACGGTTTCGCGCACGGCGGTGAGGCGGTTTTCGTAGTCGTAGGTGTAGCGCGTGGTGACAGTGCCGGTGGGCGCCCAGCCCAGGTTCAACGCGGCGCTGAGATAGCCGCTCGCTGTGAGCGGCTCGGTTTTGCGGACGCGGTTGCCGTTGGCGTCGTAGTCGAAGGCGGTCGGCCCGGCGGTGAGCATGGCGTTGAGCGCGTTGAAGGTATAGGCGGTATCTTCGGGGATGGCCGGTTTGCCGGCGGCGGCTTCCGGCGTCCCCACTTTTTGCAGGCGATTGCCCACGGGGTCATACACGTAGGTCATATCCTGGCCCGTATTCGTCTGCGCGCGCGTCAGGCGGTAGAGGTCGTCGTACTCGTAGCTGCGCGTGACGCTTTCCGGCCCGCGCTGCTCGGCGGTCTGGACGCGGTTGCCCGCGGCGTCGAGGGTGTAGGCGTAGCTGGCAATCACCGCGCCGCCCACGCCGGTGTTCGTGAGGCTCGTCAGCCGCCCGGCGGCGTCGTAGACGTAGTCCGCCCGCGTGCTGTTGGGGTTGACCTGCGCCTGGATGTAGCCCAGCGGGTCGTAGTCCCAGGTGTGGGCGCGGCCGGTAAAGTCGGTCAGGGTCGCCAGTTGGTCGGCGGCGTCGTAGGCCATCTCCACGCGCCGAACCTGCCCTGAGCCTGTCGAAGTGGCCGGGTACACCATCGCTGCGCGGTTGCCCACCGCGTCGTATTCCCATTGGAGTGTGCGGCCCTGGTAGTCCGTGGCGCTAAGGCGGCGGTTGAGCGCGTCGTAGGTGTACGTCCAGTCGCCGTTCCAGTCGCGCATGGCGATCTCGTTGCCGTTGGCGTCATACTCAAAGGCAACGGCGGACATATTGGCGCTCTCGCCGTACACCGTCGCAATCAGTTGGTTGGCTTTATCGTACTCGTAATACGTCGCCTGCCACTTGCCGTCCACGCGGCGCACCATGTTGCCGCGCGCGTCGTAGCTGTATTCCCAGGTCTTCTCCAGCGGGTTGATCTCGCGCTTGAGCTGGTCGAGGAAGTTGTACTCGAACGTGGTGGTGATGCCGTTGGCATCCACAATGGCGGTGCGGTTGCCGACTTCATCGTACTCGTAGCGCGTGGTCTGATTCAGGGCATCGGTCACGCTGGTCAGCCAGCCGAGCGCGTTGTAGGCGTAGCGCGTCATCTTGCCGGCGGCGTCCGTGCGCGCTGTCATGCGGCGGAGCTGGTCATACTCGTAGGTCGTCACGTGGGCCAGGGGATCGGTCTCTTGGACGAGCAGGTTCAGGGCGTTGTATGCGTAGGTCGTCGTCTGCCCGCGCGCGTTGGTGACTTTGGTTTGATTGCCAACCTTGTCGTACCCAAACGTCGTGCTTTGATTCAGTGGATCCGTCACCGTGAGCAATTGCCCGGCCAGGTCATAGCCGTAGCCGGTGCGGTGGCCGTTGGCGTCCACCATGGCCGTCGTCGCGCCTTCGGGATCATACTCGTAGGCCGTGATACCGCCCAGCGCGTCGGTCATCGTCGTCATCCAGCCATTCTTGTTGTAGACAAACGTGCTGGCAAACCCCAGCGGGTCGGTCATCTTGACCACGTTGCCCACGCCATCGTAGTCGGTGCGTGTCGTGCGGCTCAGGGGATCGGTGCTGCGGATGACGCGGTTGCGCGCGTCGTACACCATCGTCGTCGTCGCGCCATCACTTTCCACGCCATCGGAGGGGATGCCGACGGTCTGGCGCGTGACGTTGTGGACTTTGTCGTAGCCCAGCGTCATGCGATTGCCGAGCGGGTCCAGCACCTCAACCTGGTTGCCCACGCTGTCGTAGGTCAACTGCACCTCGGCGCGGCGCGGATCGAACGCCTGCACGATGCGGTCGAGCGGGTCATAGCAATACTCAGTCATCCCGCCCAGCGCGTCGTACACGAATTTGCGGCGGTTCGTGGCGTCGTACACAAAGCGCGTCCGGTAGTTCAGCGGATCGGTGAGGGTGAGCAAGTTGCCGTTGGGATCGTACTCGTAAGTGTAGATGCTGCCCGCCGGGTCGGTCACTTGCGTCATCCGGTAGAGCTTGTCATATTCAAAGGAAGTCGTGCGGTTCTCGGCGTCCGTGGTGCTGAGGCGCTTGCTCATCTTGTTGTAGGTGTGCGTGGTGACGCGCTTCAGCGGGTCGGTCTCTTTCGTGGGATTGAGTTCGTCGTCGTATTCCCACATCCATTCGCCGTTGCGCCGGTCAATCTTCTTGACGAGCATGTTGTTCTTGTCGTACTCGAAGCGCGTGATTGCGCCTTCGGGGTCGGTCGTTTGGGTGACATTGCCGTTCTTGTCGTATACATTCGTCGTGACGCGCGTCTCGCTGCACGCCGGCGGGTTGAGACATTCGGTGCGCGAGAGTTCGTGTCCGGCGTCGTCATAAGTGGATTTCGTCCAGCCCCCGTCGGCGTAGTGCGTCTCGGTGCGGTTGCCGTGATCATCATAGACAAACGTCGTGACACGCTCCTCGGCGTCAGTCAGCTTGGTCATCTGGCCCTTGCTATCGTATTCGGCGAAGGTCTCCGCGCCGTTTGGCTCGACGATGTGGATGGGATTGCCCTTGTCGTTGTATTCGTAGGTCCAGGTGTGGTTCAGCGCGTCCGTCATGCTGAGCGGGTTGTTCTTGTCGTCGTACGTCCAGGTCGTTACGTCGCGGTCATACAGCGACCACGTATCCAACGGATCGCTCTGCGTGAGCATGTTGCCGCGCTCATCATAGGTGTAGCGCCAAACGTTGCCGCGCTTGTCCTTGCGCATGGTGATGTTGTCTTTGTCGTCGTACTCGTACTCGACGGTGAAACCCAGTGCGTCCTCTTCCTTGCTGACGCGGTATTGGCTGTCGAAATAGTAGATGGTTTTGTTCCCCTCGTTGTCGGTGAACGTGGCTTTCATATTTTCCAGGTCGTAGTCCCACTCGCCCTGGTCTTCCTTGCCGTTCTTCTGGCTGGCAACTTTGCCATCCGGCGTGTACTGGTTCTCCAAATAGGTAATGCCCATCGGATCGGATACGCGGCTGAGATAGCCGCCGGCCGCGTCATAGGCGTAATTCGTGCTGCCGCCGTTGGCGTTGGTCATCGCCAGCAAATCCGTCCCGGCGTTCACGGCTTGCGGCCCGCGCAGTTGACGCAGGTAGGTGGTGTGTTGCAAACTCTGCACGCCGTAGGTATACACAATCGTGCGCCACGCCGGATCGGTGATCCGCGTGACCAGTCCATTGCTGTCAGTCGTCACGTCAAACGTGCGCCCGCTGGCGTCCACAATCGCATCCAGCGCGCCGCCGGCATAACTCAGCGTGAGCGCCTGCCCATCCTCGTTGCGGATCGCCTGCAACACGCCCGCGCCGTCGAACTCGAAGCGGACCTGCTCCGGCGTGGTGAGGACGTAGCCGCCCCCTTCCGCCGTCAGCACGTCAAAGACGCCCGGCTCGGCCTCGTAGCCATCCGCGCCCGGCGTGAACTTGCCCCAGCGTCCGTCCGCGTACTTGACCAGCGCCGCGCCATCCTCCAACTTGACGCGCATATCGTACAGGCTCGACCAGCCCTTGCCGAACAGGCCGACTTCGTTCGAGAGCGAGTTGTAATAGCGGACGAGGTCCACGTTGAGGCCCGCGCCCGGCACAAACAGGTCGCGGAACCACTGGAATTGATTGCCGGTGACAGGGTTAACGCCCTGCGCGGTGTAGGCCACGCCGTCGCCCAGCCCAGTCCGCCGCGTCACGGGCACGTCGTTGGCCACCGTGGCGCTGAACGGGACGCACGCCGTCAATGCCAGGCTGGCGATGATGCCGTTGTAGATGCCGCCCGCGATGGTTTCCAGGTGGGGATCAATCACATTATCACGGTCATAGTAGGAATCCATAAACGCCGCTTCGAGATGGGCGTAAGTCACGGTGGGGACGTGCGTGGGCAGATAGAGGCCGTCGCCGCCCCAGGTGCGCGCGTCCTTGACGCCGCGATAGCCGGGCAAGGAAGTCGCCGCCGCGACGTCGTCAATCAACTGCTGCGTGAAGCTCACGTCGTCGGTCTGGCTCAAGTCCACAATGCCGAGCGGCCCGCCCATAAAGCCGCTCATCTCGTGGCTGAGGATATTGAACGCAATCGTCGTCGTGCCCGAAGGCGCGTGACTGTTGATGAAATCGGCCCGCCATTGCGCGGAGAGGCTGCTGTCGTCCTCGCGCGTCATCAGCACATTGACGCCGCACGCCTGCAAGTAACCCCTGACGGCCAGCGCGGTGTCCAGGTTCAGCGTCTTCTCCTCCAGCGCGTAACTCGCGGGCGTTGTCACCGTCCCGCCGGGGTCCGCGCCGCCGTGGTCGGGGTCGAGGATGACAAGCGTTTCCGACGGCACCGCCGTCCGTCCCAGCAGCGCAAAGCGGCTGAAGTGATTCAGCGGCGCGCGGGCGACGTTAGCGGCTGGATCCACCACGGTCAGCAGCGGCTGCCAGTAGTTTTCGTTCTCGGCGCGGGTGTAGAGCTGCAAACTGCGCTCGTCCAGCCCGGCGACGTCGGCGTCGTTGTACGTCACGGTGATGACGACGGTGTTGGTCACGACGTAATCGGGCAAGCCGTTTACCGTGCGCATTGCCACTTCAGGCGCAAACTGTGTCACGGGCGTCCCCGCCAACGTCTGCGCCGTGAGCGCGAAAGGCTGTCCCACCAGCGTCGTCTCGGCGGGGATGTGGTCTGGCGCGCCAAGAGGCTGATAGGCCACCGTCACGGTCTCAGTCAGCGTTCCCGGCGCGAAGGTCAGCGTCATGGCGCCGCCGGTGACGACGCCGCCGGTCTCCGGATCAACCTGCGTGGTCGTCGGCGGGGTGTACTGGCTGGCGACCAACGGCAAGAAGACAAAGTGGGTCGCCTTTGGCGCTTGCCGGACTGCCGACGCTCCGGCGTCACGCGCGACGCTGGCAACCGCAGCCAGCGGCGTCTTTTCTTCCGGCGTCACTTCTGCCGCTGCCGCCGGCAAAACCGCGCCCCACGGGACCATTCCCATCAACATGGAAAACACCGTCACAACTGAGATGAGCTTTTGCACCGAACGCTGCCAGGACTTCATACGTGGACCTCCCCTGAAAGATAAGTCTGTGTTGCTACACAAAAAGTTAAGTAGTGGACTGAATTTTGACGTGCATTTCGTTAATATTCATATCAAATTCTAACATCCTTTTCCTAAAAAGCAATAGGAAAGAAGTCATAATTTCCCTATCTTGCAAGTTTTTTGGTTAGAAGTGGTATGCTTCAATCCCTCGGTACTCCCGGGCATATATGGTGGATAATTCTACACATACTGATCCCCCCTCCATGGGCCTGTCAGCACCGCTCATAAGGGCGAAAAATGGGCCGCCAGCACCAGCAGGCGGAGAGCTGGGCGAGCAATTCACCTCCTCTGTGCCCATTCTTGGGAAGATTGCGACGGGGGACACGCCGCTGGTGTGGAACGCCTCTCGGGGCGTAACGTTCCGCGGATTCCCCTATGCGGCCGGGACGGGGAAGCTGAGGAACTCCTGCACCGTCCAGCGGTGGTCGGCGAGGCCTGCCGCCATTGCGGGTGTCCGCTCCCGATAGCATTTGGCCCGTTGCCGGCCCTGGCGGGGGAGCGGCTGGGGATACTCTTGGCGCAGGGCCTCATGCGGCCGCACGAAGTGGTAATAGCCTTGCCACCAGAGGAGGTGCAGGCGTAGCGCCCCGGCCGTTTGCGCTGTCCCCCAGGTGCGCCGCACCAGCAAGGACACCCCCTGGCGAATGGTCAGGTTCATGCACTCCACCAGGCACTCGAGCACGGGCAACCAGAAATCTTCGACACTGACCAGGGCGCGCAGTTCACGGCCCACGCCTTCACCGGGGCATTGGCGGCGGCGGGCATCCGCATCAGCATGGATGGCCGAGGGCGAGCCTTCGACAATACCTTCGTCGAACGTCTGTGGTGCACGGTCAAGTACGAAGATATCTACATCCGCGATTACTCGTCAGTAGCGGCACTAACCCAAGGCTTGGAGGCCTACTTCCGCTTCTACAATCACGAGCGCTACCATCATCAGAGCCTGGATTACGCGGTACCAGCAGCGGTGTATTTTGCTGTTAAGGCGCCAGACCTTGGAACTTGCTAATCCACCTTATTTTTCCCGTTTCGTGGTCTTGACAATGGGGGGCATTTTAGGGGGCGTCTTGGGCGTCGTGGGGGGCGGTGGTGAGGGCGAGGGCCTGGGTGTAGGCGGCAAGGGCGGCGTCGGGTGCGCCAGCGGCGAGGTGGACGAGGCCGAGGCCGTAATGCCCGCCAGGGTTACGGGGCAGGACCGCGATGAAGGTTTGGTATGCAGCGAGGGCCTGGGGGTAATGTTGTTCGAGGAGGGCGAGGTTACCGCGCCGGAGGGCGCGGTAGGGGTGCTCGGGTTGGAGGGCGGCGTGCGACTGGGCCTCAATCGTCGCAGACCCCGGGCAAGACTGTCGTCAGCATGTCGCAAGGCAAGCGTCCGGCCAATGCCGTCATTGCGGCCGGACGCTTGCCCCACCCACCATCATGCCTTGGGCTTGAGCATCCCGTGCATAGTGAGCCAGCTCACGAAGGCATTGAACCAGCCGGTGCTGGTCGTTTCCTTGGGGTACATGCCGAAGCCGTGCCCGCCCTGCTCATAGAGGTGAAATTCGACTGGCTTCTTGGCCGCGCGCCAGCTCTCGATCAGCCCGAATCCGCTATTGGCGAAGAAAGGATCGTCGGCGGCGAGCGCGACGAACAGCGGCGGAGCGTCGTCCGGAACGGTCAGCGCAGCCAGCGGCCCGTAGATGTCGCCGATGAACGCCGGCTTGGCGTTCTCACCGACGAGCGCAGTCGCTATGGTAAGCATGGCGCCGGCTGAAAAGCCCACCATGCCGATACGGTCCGGATCGATCTGCCACGTGGCGGCGCGATTCCGGATCAGGGCGAAGGCGACACACGAGTCCTCGAGCTGCGGCGCGAGGTGAACTTTCATCTGCTCCGGATCGGGGCGCGGAGGCCGGCGCTCAGTGTTCGAGAACATCTTGTCCATCGAACGTTTGAATTCGGCCATGTCCGCCGGCGTCTGGGTCAGGCGATACTTAAGGACGAATGCCGCAACACCGCGCTTGACCAGAGCACGAGCGACATTCCAGCCTTCGTTCTCCATTGATAATGAGAAGAAACCGCCGCCTGGCGCAACGACGACCGCGGCGCCGCTGGCGCTGGCTGGATCGGGCAGGAACGGCGTGATCGTCGCAACCGTGACGTTACGCGCGAACCGGCTGCCATATTGCGAGTGCCACGCCTCTTGGGCCGTCGCGTCGGGGAGCGGGGGGGTGCCGATCTCGATCGCATTCGGCTGCTCGGGGATGGCGATCGCCGTCATCGTGTGGTCCAATGGCGCCGGAACTGGCGCCTCAAATGCATCATCATTTTTTTTCACGAAATTTACTCCTTATATCATATATATACCGCTATATATCCTTCCCCTATACCTTTGGCTATATAGCATTTATCTCCAGATCGCTCTCTGCCACGTTTCTCAATAACACCGCCCCCGGCGACTGCGCGCGGGGGCGGAATGGGTCATACGGATTCCACCACGGTGCGCAGTCGCTGATGGTTATTGCCCCGGATGGCTGTACATCGCGGGGCAGATTCTTTTTCTGTGCTGGTTTCATTATAACAGATTTGTTCAAATGCAAATTGTGGGCGCATAAGTTACATATTGTGCCAGGCCAGCATCCATTATGCGACTGATCAGGATCGGGTCAATCGCAGTGCTCTATGGGTCTTTTCAATTGCCGGCCTGATACAGTCCGGGACATTGAAGAAGACCCCAGGGGCAGTATAACTTCTATCTTTAATCCTCATTACTTTTAAAATACCCCGCCATTTTCCATCTCTGCTTTGTTGATAAAGTCCATATGGTATAGCTTTTCCCAATGGTTAATATTTAGCGTTCCTCTGGTGAGTTGAATGGCTAAAATACAGCAATTCTCATCCTGTTCATTATTCGCGCTATCATACCAAGGCGCAAATGCGGTTCTAAGTTTATTTCTTAAATCGGCATTCTTTGGGTCTAATACCCAACCTATATTTTTGCCAATACCACTTGCAGTAAACATTTCTGTGCAAGATGCAATTGAAACCTCCGGATTAAGTTCAATTTGTTGCATTTTGTTTGACTTTCTGTGGGTGGTCACGTAAAACACACCCTCTTCATAGTAGGCATCTACACTACGTACAACTGGCCGTGGTTGTCCATTACTATTTGTTTCTCGTGCAATAGTACCTAAAGCTATGATATTGTCTTTACCATTACCGAATAACTTTTCAAGTAATTGAAACCCTTCTTGGAAATTGCTCATTGATTCCTCCTCAACTAATCACTGTAGTTTTTATGTGTATTCAGATGTACCGGAGAAAATATTTCTCTTAAGCGCCGCGAAAGTGGCGTCCATCTAACGCTTGAGTTTTGCCGATTGCGGGTTGGCGAAGATACCAACAATTACCCAAATGATTGTGACCCAAGCTACTTCATTTTAAGCCAGGATTAGCAATTCGGCTACAACGATTTGTTAGTGGGTAGGTGGTTGGCAAGACTCCGCTGAATAACAAACCTGCTTAACTTTAGCACAAAAGCTTGAAAAACTCAACTATCAACGGACGAAAGAAATTCATCCATTATCCGATTAAATTCCTCTGGTTTATCCAGTTGTAGCCAGTGTCCTGTCCCTGTTATCATTTTGTATGGAAGGTTGAACATAAGGTTTGTGTACACTAAAAGGAGTTTCGTTGATCGCTGTAATGACCGATAACTTTGGCCCATCGTAACGTTCCAATGCCGGCGCGGGATTGTATTTGAGAAGTTCTTTGAAAACACTGACAATGGTGGCTTTGGGCGTGTCGCGCAAATCCTGCATAGCTTTCGCCCGCGTTGTTTCACTCGAACCGGTCAAAAGTTGACTCCAGTAACCTTTGACAACATTTGAGTAGGCCTGGGATTCCAAAGCGCCAAGATACTGTTGCACTTCTTCAACCGGCATTTGGGTCGAGTCGCCGGACAGGTCAACTAGAAATAACCCAGCTACTCGTTCAGGATAAACACCGGCATAAACACCCGCAACACTGCCACCCATACTATGACCGACCAGAATGATTCTTTCAATACATAGCCTGGACAAGCCAGAACCAAACAGGGATTTGGCCTGCAATCCGAATTTGTTGTATAGTTACACCACCCCATTGCGGACAAGGAGTTGCGCTATGAGCACGCAGTTGTTGAGTGAGAAGTATCGCCAGGAACTTTATGGTGTGGTGCATTGCTATGATCGGGTGGTCATCAAAGGGCATTTGCAGACCTTGTGCTATGCGAAAGGGATGACGCACTATCTGTACGCGCAACAGATACGCATCTTTGATTATGCCTAGTTTGCCCAACCGCTGCGGGATGCGATTCGCGCTCATGCCGAGGCCTTGGCTCAGAGCCACGGTGTACAGATCGAATTCATTCGCAGCAGCAAGGCGTTTCGCAAAGAAGACCGTATCCAGGCGCTGCTGGCGAAGCACGGGCATCAGCCGGGGGTGGTGCATATCTTTGCGGCGATGGAGCCGTGCCGGGCGTATGAACCGTGGCATGACAAAGTCACGGGCAAAACCTACGTGCGTGATCGTTGCGGTAAATGCTTGCATTACTATTTCTATTTCATCGATGCGGCCTTGGGCTTGTGCTACTTGCGCCTCGCTACCTGGTGTCCCTTTGAGATTCAATTCTACTGCAACGGACACAACTGGCTGGCGACGCAGTTGACCACGCATGGGCTCGCCTTTACGCAGCAGGATAACGCCTTCGTGGCCCTGGCCGATTGTGACGCGGTCAACCAGTTGGCCGTCCAGTGGGATGGTGCATGGCTGCACGCCCATCTGGATGCCTTGGCGCGCCACTATTGCCCGGTGGTGGCGACGCTCAACCTGACCTACCAGTGGAGTCTCTTCCAGGTCGAGTATGCCACCGACCTGGTGTTCAAAGACGCGGCTACCTTGCAAGCGTTCTACCTCCATCTCCTGGAAGCCCTGATTCAGGTGGTGCAACCCGCCGACATTGCCACCTTTCTGGGGCGCACGCTCCACGGCAATTACCAAGGAGACCTGGGCACACGCTACAACCAGCGCTGGCTGGGCCGGCGGGTCAAACACCAGATGGGGCCGGTGACGCTCAAGGTGTATGACAAGTTCCGGGGCATTCTGCGGATCGAGACCACCGTCACCAACGTGTCCTTCTTCAAGCACCATCGGCAGGTCCACCATCGCGATGGCTCCACTACGATGCAGTGGGCGTCCATGAAGAAGACCGTCCATAGCCTGGGCGCCTTGCAGGAAACCCTCCGGGCTGTCAACTTGCGCTACCTCAAGTTCCTCTCTGCCATTGAGCCGCCCGAAGTCGGCGTGGCGAAACTGCACCGCCTGACCGAAACCCAGACCGACCATGACCACCGCTACCGGGGCTTCAATCTCCTCGCGGAGGAGGATACCTGTGTGCTGCGTGCCCTGGCGCAAGGTGAGTTGGTGCTTGCCGGGTTCAACAACGCTGACCTGCAACAACGACTAAGGAACAAAACTGCCGGGCAGATCACCCGCTTGCTCAAACGCTTGCGGGTCCACGGCCTGATCAAGAAAGTGGGCCAACGCTACCGCTACTATTTGACCGACTTGGGGCGGCAAGTCATTCTCATGGCGCTCAAGTTGCGGGAAATGGTCATCATCCCCCAACTCGCGCAGCCTTGCCCGGAACCCGCCTAAATCCTTGTCGGCTGGGCAAGAATTTCACTGGTAAGGTACTATACGCCCAACTTCGTGGCAATAAAGCCGACAGACAAAACAAAATCGTTACTCCAGCCCTCAAGAAAGAGGGCGGGAACCAATGAATGGAAACCGGGTTTGTCGCACAAACCCGGTTTCTTCATTATTATTGTTGTGGTTTGCGCCGCTGTGAGGCGCGCACGGGGTCGGGGCGGCGATCTACATTCCTATCGCGCCGGCGCTGCGGGGCGGGCGCGGGGCGCGGTTGACGCGGCGCGGGGACGCGGCCCCAGTCCTCCGGGGAGAAGTCGCCGTAGTCAAAATCGGGCAAGCGGCGGCGCTCGATGCGCTCCTTCAGCACTTTTTCGATGTCGCGCACCAGAATGGCGTCCTCCGGCTCGACAAACGTGAACGCCTCGCCGGTCTGCTCCACGCGCCCCGTGCGCCCGATGCGGTGCGTGTAAGCGTCCACCGTGTCGGGGATGTCAAAGTTGATGACGTGCGTGATGTCCGTCACGTCTATGCCGCGCGCGGCGATGTCTGTGGCGACCAGGATGTCGTACTTGCCATCCCGGAAACCGTCCAGCGCCTCCTGCCGCTTGTTCTGGGACATATTCCCCTGCAAGGCGGCGACGTTGTACTTGCGCTTCGCCAGATCGTGCGCCAAGTTGCGGGCGCGATATTTGGTGCGGGTGAAAATCAGCACGCGCCCGGTCGCGGTGCGCTCCAGCAGGGCCAGCAGCAGGTCTTTCTTCAGCGTGCGCGGGATCGGGTAGAGGGCGTGCGACACGGATTGGGCGGGCGCGATGATGCCGATCTGCACCGTGGCGGGTTGGTGGAGGATGCTGTCGGCCAGGGCGCGGATTTCGTCGGGCATGGTGGCCGAGAAGAAGAGCGTCTGCCGTTGAGTGGGCAGCAGCTTGAGAATGCGGCGGACGTCCGGCAGGAAACCCATATCGCACATGCGATCGGCCTCGTCCAGCACCAGCACTTCGACGTGGGAGAGGTCAATGTGGCCTTCGCCGACCAGGTCGAGCAGGCGACCGGGGCAGGCGATGAGGATTTCGACGCCGCGTTGGAGGGCGGCCACTTGCGCGCCTTTGCCCACGCCGCCATAGACGGCGGCGCTGCGCACTTTGGTGTGCCGGCCCAGCGCCACGCTCACATCGTAGATTTGATCGGCCAGTTCACGGGTGGGCGCGACGATCAACGCGCGCACTTGCCGCAGCGGACCGTAGGTCAACCGCTGCAAAATCGGCAGGATGAAGGCGGCCGTCTTGCCGGTGCCGGTCTGCGCGATGCCCAGGATATCGCGTCCGGTCAGCACGACCGGAATGGCCTGTTCTTGAATCGGCGTCGGGAGGGTGTAGCCCATCGCCTCAACGCCCGCGACGATGCGCGGGTCGAGCGAAAATTGTTCAAAATTCACAAAAGCACTCCTTGACTGAATTGAGTCAAGTCGCACTCTTGACCCTGTAAAAAACTCTGTGTGGCTTATGAACGGATTGTTCACAAACACGAAAGGCTATTATAATCGGTTTAGGAAATTCAGACAATGCCGGCTGAAAGGAATAGACTATGGCTTCAGCGTCACAACCTAAACCAACGCGGTCGCTGCCTCTGCAACTCGTCCTTATCGCGCCGTTCTTCGCTCTGGTCGTGATCGCCGTCGGCTGGGTGGGGTATCTGTCTTACCGCAACAGCCAACAGGCGGTCAACAATGTCGCCCGGCAGTTGCGGGGTGAGATTACCGCGCGCATCGCCGAACACCTGCTGGATTTTCTGGATACGCCGCATCGCATCAATCAGTTGAACGCCAACGCCTTTCATCAGGGGATGCTGCCGGCGGCGGGGCAAGAGGTTTTGGCGCAGCATTTCTGGGAACAGGTGCAGGTTTTCGATTCTGTGACCAGCATCTATTTTGGGAATACGGCAGGTGGTTTCGTGGGCGCCGGGCGCGAGGGCGCCGGGGGAGCGCTGTATAAGACCGGCACGGTGGATTTTGTGCAAGGGCCATTCCAAAAATACGCTACGGATAATCTGGGGAACAAAACCGATCTGTTAGCCACCGTGCCGAACTTTGATCCACGCACCCGCCTCTGGTATACCGGCGCCGTCGCGAAGGACGGCGCAACCTGGAGCAGCGTCTACATTTTGACGACAGGGCAGGACATGGCGATTGCGGCCAGCCGCCCGGTATACGACGATGGACAGAATTTAATGGGGGTGGTTTCCATTGACCTCTTTGTGGGGCATGTGAGCAACTTCTTGAAGACGCTGGAGATCGGTAAAACAGGGCAAAGTTTCATTATGGAACGTTCCGGCCTGTTGGTCGCCGCCTCGACACCTGGAGCACTTTTCACCGGGCCAGATGAGAACAACCAGCGGCAGCGCTTGTCCGCCAGTGAAAGCGCCAACCCCATCATCCGGCAGGCCGCCGCTGCGCTGACCCAACGGTTTGGCGATTATCACGCCATTACCAATGCCCAACAATTGGATTTCAAGTTAGATGGGCAGCAGCAATTCCTCCAGGTGTCGCCGGTGCAGGATGCTTACGGGATTGACTGGCTCATCGTTGTGGTTATCCCCGAAGCGGATTTTATGGCAGAAATTCATGCCAACAATCGCGCCGCCGCCCTCCTCGTAAGCGCGGCGATCCTTGTTTGTCTGGGGATCGGCGTGCTCACCGCCCGCAGGATTAGCCAACCGATTGTGCATCTTAACACGTCCACGCAAGCTCTGGCGCAAGGAGAATGGCATCCCATCCAGCCCGTCGGCGGAATCAAAGAAACCCACACCCTCACGTTATCTTTCAACCGCATGGCGGAGCAGCTCCAACAAACACTGGCAAATCTATCCACCGAGATTGACGAGCACAAGCAAGCCGAGGCCGCGCTGCGGGAAAGTGAGGAACGCTACCGCCAGCTCTTTGACCTGGAATCAGACGCCATCTTCCTGATTGAAAATGCCACCGGGCGACTTCTGGAAAGCAACAAGGCCGCGACGCTGCTATACGGTTACAGTCGCGAAGAATTGTTAGAGATGAAGAATACCGACCTCTCCGCCGAGCCGGAAGAAACCCAGCGTGTCACGCAAGGTTCGCCGGTGGTCGAAGCCCAGTTGGTGTTCATCCCCTTGCGTATGCACCGGAGGACAGACGGCGCGGTTTTCCCGGTCGAAATCACCGGGCGCTTTTTCACATGGCGCGAGCGCGCCGTCCACATTGCCGCCATCCGCGACATCACCGCGCGCCTGGCGGCCGAAGCCAGCCTGAAAGAATCGCAACAACTCTATCACGACCTGGTCGAGACGGCGCAAGACCTCATCTGGCAGTGCGATGCGGAAGGACGTTACACGTATTTGAACCCGGCCTGGGAGACTGTGTTCGGCTATCCGGTAGAGGAAATGTTGGGGCAGCCGTTCACCCAATTCCAGTCCCCGGACTACGCGGCCCAAGACAGGGAACTCTTTCGGCAACTGCTGACGGGAAAGACCGTTGCCGGCCATGAGACCATCCATCGCGGCAAAGATGGGCATGAGATTCACCTGGTCTTCAACGCCAAGGCGATTTGGAATGCCGCCGGCGCCATCTACGGGGTCCGCGGCACCGCCTACGACGTCAGCGAACGCAAGCGGGTCGAACTGGCCCTCCAGGAAAACAATGCCCGCCTCCAGGCTCTCAACGCCGAACTCCGGCAGACCCAGGATCAACTGGTGCAATCCCAAAAGATGGAATCCGTAGGCCGGCTCGCGGCCGGGATCGCCCACGACTTCCGCAACATCCTCACCTCCATCGTCCTCTATGCGCAGATGCCGCTGCGCAAGCAACGCGCGGCGCCGGGCCTGCCCCCCGACGTGACCAAGGCGCTGGAAACCATCCTCAGTGAATCCCGCCGCGCCAGCGACTTAGTGCAGCAGATTCTCGATTTCAGCCGGCGCACCATGCTCAGGCTTCGCCCGGTGGAATTATGCGAATTCACGCGAAGCATTCTCGATATGTTGCAACGCACGCTGCCGGAGAATATTCACATCACTATCATCACCGATGTCAGCGAGGTTGTCATCTATGCCGACGCCAACCACATCCAGCAAGCGCTCGTCAACCTGGCGCTTAACGCCCGCGACGCGATGCCCGATGGCGGCGAGCTGGTCTTTACCCTTTCTCGACTGATGTTGGCGTCCGGAACCCCGCCGCCGGCGCCCGACATGCCCGCCGGGGAGTGGGTCTGCCTGAGCGTTGCCGATACCGGCAGCGGTATGACCGATGAAGTGCGCGCACATCTGTTCGAGCCGTACTTCACCACCAAGCCCGTTGGCCAGGGCACCGGCCTGGGATTGGCGCAGGTCTACGGCACGATCCGCCAGCATGACGGCTACATTGGGGCGGAAACGGCCCTGGGGCAAGGAACTACCTTCTACCTCTACCTGCCGGTTTACCAACTCGAAGCCGTAGAGCCGCCGATGGTTGTAGCCGTAGAGGAACCCATCCCTACGCAGGGCGAAACCATCCTGCTGGTAGAAGACAATCCGATGCTGCGGGAAGCCGGGGGCGCTCTCCTGGAATCCCTGGGCTATCGGCTCTTGTCCGCCGCCGATGGCCGTGAGGCTTTGGATATTTACCGGCGTGAAAGCGGCATTGCTCTCGTCATCACCGATATTGTTATGCCGGGGATGGGGGGAAAGGCGCTACTTCAGGCCCTGAAAGTCATCACTCCCACTGTGAGAGTGCTGGGCATCACCGGTTACGCGGCTGAGGCCGTCCGCGGAGAGCTACAGGCTGCCGGTTTCTGTGAAGTGATCCACAAACCTTTTGAAATAGACACCCTGGCGCAGGTGGTGCGGCGGGTGTTGGATGAGGAAAATAAATGTACGTCCGCAGCTTGAGCCTACGCCAATTCCGTACCTACAACCGCCTGGAACTGGACCTGCCCGCCACGCCGATATTGTTGCTGGGGGCAAACGCTCAGGGGAAGACCAGCCTCCTAGAAGCGATTGCCTACCTGGCATTGGGCCGCTCGCCCCTAACGCATACCGATCAACACCTGATCCATTGGAATGCGGTGCAGGCAAACCTGCCCTTTGCCCATCTCAAGGCGGAGGTTATCCGCCGAGATCGGGCCGACGCCCTTGAGATCGCGCTACAACGCCGGGCGACGGCTAACGGCGCCATCCGCCTGGAAAAGAAAATCCAGCTCAACCAACGGGTCATCCGCCGCGCTGATCTATCGGGGCACTTGAACGTGGTGATGTTCACACCGGAGGATGTCACTCTGGCGGGTGGCCCGCCCGCCGACCGGCGTGCGCACCTGGACGACTTGCTCTCGCAGGTCTATCCGGAGTACGTCGAGGCGCTGGCGCAGTACGAGTCGGCGATGGCGCGCCGCAACGCCCTGTTGCGTCACCTGCGCGGCGCTCGCAGCGACCTGCGTCAACTGGCGCCCTTCGAGGAGACGTTGGTGCAAACCGGCGTGACGCTCTCGCTATACCGGCGGAAAGTCGTGGCCGGCCTGAACTTCTACGCCGACCGCCTGCATCAAGAGCTGACCGGCGGCGCGACCTGGCTCCAGTTGCAATACGCGCCAAATTTCGATCCGCTGAAGCCGCCGGCGGTAGATTATCAGATGGGGTTGCTTTCGCCGACGACCGAGCCGCCGGTGGACCTCGCCACACTGCACGAGGCGTATCGCACGATGTTCACCCGCCGCCGCAAGCACGAGATCGAGCGCGGCATCACACTCACCGGCCCGCACCGCGACGAGTTGCGCTTTATTTCTGAGGGGGTAGACATTGGGCAGTTCGGCTCACGGGGACAGCAGCGCACGGTCGTCCTTGCGCTGCGCCTGGCCGAGTTGCGTTGGCTGGAACAGGAGACCGGTGAGTCGCCGGTGCTGCTGCTGGATGAGGTGTTAGCGGAACTGGATCGCGCCCGGCGTACCTATCTGTTAAACCTGCTCGGCAACGTTGAACAAGCCATCCTGGCTACCACAGATGCCGAGATGTTTCCAGAAACATTCCGTCGCAAGACACTAACATTGGAGGTAAAGGCGGGGATCATTGCCCCAATGACTTCATTGGTTGGGGATAATTCGGGTTGACAAAAAGTGGGGATATGGTATGATTCGCAACGTTAAGGGGGCGTAGTGTAGTTGGTCAACATGCCGGCCTGTCAAGCCGGAGATCGCGGGTTCAAGTCCCGTCGCTCCCGCTCAGACAATAAGAAATCAGGGGGTAAAAAGGTAACTTCGCCTGTACAGCGGTTAGCTTGTATCCTTTGACCCACACTCCTGCGAGGATCAGTCGCAGGAGTGTATTTTGTTTTAAAACATCCTCCTCGGCCAATACTTCTGGTAATTGCTCCAGAACTTGACCTGCCCCTATAATAGCACTTACTTCACTGGGTGTCAAGTCCGTCAAGCCGGTTTGGTACTGCCAACGTTCGGCTTGCAGTTGCGCCTTGTCCGACCAGCCCGCCAGATACAGCTCTTGGGCGCGCGTCCACCGTTCTTCCACCGCAGCCCGTTGTTCCTGCTGTACGGCTTGCTGCTCCACGGTGAGATGCCGGGTCTCCACCCAGGTACGCCAGTCTGATGGCAGGTGCAGGTTGGTGAAGAAATCCCGCACCTGCGCTTCGATGTCTTCCGCGTGGAGGGTGGGTTGCGGGCAATCACTGGTGTGATTGATGCGACTTACATCCCGGTAGTAGCGGCGCTGTTGACTGCGCATCGCGCGGAAGGGCTGTCCGCATTGCTCACAGCGCAGCAGGCCGGAAAGCAGATAAACGCGGGGCTCCCCACTGGGTTGCCGGGTACGCCGGACGAGTTGTTCGCGCAAGGTCTGCGCCCGCTCGAAGTCCTCCGGGCTGACCAGGACTGGTTGTTGACCGGGAAAGGTATCTGCCGCATCCGCCCGTTTGCGCTTGCGCCCCTTGGCATCCCGGCCATAGTAGTTGACCATCCCGGTGTAGAAGCGGTGTTGCAGCAGCTCGCGCACGCTGTCTTTGCTGAACGGGCCCGGCGGGAAGCGTCCCGGCAAGCCTTTGGTCCGAAAAGGAAGCCGCCGGCCATCGGGGAGTTCCAGGGCGTCGGTGTTGAGGACTTCCGCCAGGACGCCATCACTGTAGTTGCCGGTGAGGTACAGGGCGAAGGCGCGCTGCACGGCCACGGATTCCACCGGATGGGCGTACAGCCGGCGCTCGGTGAGGTGATCCGGCCCGCCCGCATCCGGGCAGTAGTCCGGGCCGTTGGGATCGGTGCAGGTGCTGCACGTCCCCCGGCAGTAGCCGAACGGGATGGCCCCGTTCCATTGGCCCTTGCGGGCGCGGGCCAGCTTGCCCTTGTGGGTTTCCTGGCTGAGGTTGTCGAGGTAGATTTCGGCCAGCATCCCCAGCATTGTGAGGGTGAGTTTGCCCCAAGGAGTGGAGAAGTCCAGGTTCTCCTGGACGGAGACGAAGGTGACCTCGGCGCCGCGAAGGGTATCCAACGCGCCCAGCAGCCCTTTGAGGTGGCGGTAGAAACGGTCGACTTTGTCTACCACCACGACATCAAAGCGGCCTTGTTGGGCGTCGGCGAGGAGTTGGAGAAAAGCCGGCCGGTGGGCGTCGGATTTGGCGGAGATGCCGGCGTCCACGTATTCGCCGGCGGCGGTCCACTCGCGTTGGCGGATGAGGGCGGCGGTGGAAGTGCGTTGGGCGTCGAGACTGTGGCCTTTGAGTTGTTCGGCCATGGAGACACGCAGATATTGAGCAGCACGCATAGTAACCAACCTCCTGAAGGGTCTGGGGTGAAATAGATAGGGGTTATTATATGTGCGGCTTCTGGTCCGGCAAAGAAAGCGAAACGAAACATGAGCCATAAACGCAGTGAATATGATGCCCGCCCGCTGGCGGGGTACCTGGAGCAATTGCTGGCGGAGCGGAATGAGAGTTATCGGGAAGCCTCGCTGCGGGCGGGGTTGGATCATCAGGCCATGCGGCGCTACACGCGGCGCGGGCAGCGGCCGGCGCGCACGTCGGTGATGGCGCTGGCCGATCACTTCGGCGTCAACCCCAACATTTTGTTGGAGTTGGCCGGTTATCCGCCGATGGAGATTTTTGCGCAGGCGGAAGTGGATCCAACGCAGATGCCGGCGGATATCCGGCCGTTGGTGGAGGACTTGCAGCAGATCGCCGATCCGATGCGGCGGCGTGAGTTGATCGCGGCGATCCGTTTGTTGTTGAGTGGGCATTTGCCCTCCAGTGAGTGAACTGTAATTCGCGATTTGGCGAAAAGCCAGATACCGGGCGGGCTCATCGCCCGCCCGGTAGGGTTAGGCCGCGGGTGGCAGGATATCGGCCAGCAGCGGTTGGAACGCCTCATGCGGCACCACTTCCGCAATGCCGGCGTCGTTCACGTAGATGACGTCGAAGATGAGGGTGTAAAGGCTCTTGAGTTCGTCGGGGGTGAGGCTGGCCCAGAGCGCCGGCAGGTTATCCAGCAAGAGTTGCGCTTCCTGCCCAGACTCAGTGGCGGTCGGCGCCAAGGCGGTTAATCGTCGCTGACACTCAGCTTTCACCTGGTTGTAGCGCTTCAGCGTGTAGTCTCCCAGCTCATGCAACTGTTGCGCGCGCGCCAGGCGTTGCCGTACAGCGAACTTCTCCTGTTCGATGTCGACCAGCCCTTCGTCATAAACCACGTAGGCCAGGATGCGCTGTTGCCACTCTGCCGGTAACTGCATTTGCCCCACCCATTCGGTCACCTGGGCTTCCAGGCGATCCGCGCGCAGGTTCGGCTGGTGCCAGGCCGCGCGCGGCAGGCGATCCTTGCAGAGTTTATCCACATAGTAGCGTGATTTGCCCCCATTGCTGCTAATGCCCCGGAGGGGACTAGCTTGCTCCTGACAGTGTAGGATACCGGTGAGCGGAAAAGTACGCGCCGGTTGGCGCAGGCCGGTGGTGCGATGCTCCCGGTTGCCCCGCAACTTCTGCACTTTCCGGTAGAGCGCCAACGGCACCAAGGCTTCGTGTTTGCCTGGATAGAATTCTGTAGCTGCGTGGCGTTTCTTGCCCATCAGGAGCTCGCCTTTTTTGCTTTTCCCGCCCTGGTACGTACCGTAGTACAGCACATAGCCGGCATACACGGGGTTGGTCAGGATTGCCCGCACCGCATCCCGGTCGAACTCGCCCGGTGGGTAGCGTAATTCCGGCGGTTCTGAGTCAGAGGGCATTGCGTCTGGTAGTGAATCGGCGGCTTCTGGTTCCCAGGTGAGGGATTTGGCTTCAGGCTGCTTATAGACGCCGGGCCGGCCTTTAGTGCGCAGGGTCAAGCGGGCGCCGTCTTCCCAGATGCAGGGCTCGGCATTCAACTGCCGGGCGATGTCCGCGTCGGAGAGTTCGCCGGCGGCGTACCATTCATACGCCAGGCGCACGGCGATGGCCTCCACCGGGTGGGGGATGCGAAACGCGCCATTGTGCCGGTCGGGACCGCCAGCATAGGGGCAATAGCCCGGGCCGTTGGGGTCGGTACAGTGCGTGCAACGTCCATTGCAGTAACCAAAGCGGTAGGTGCTGCTGAGACGGCCCTGCGCGGCCTGATGCTCGCGGAGCAAACGCATTTCCTCGGAGAGCACATTGGAGTAGAACTCGGCCAGCACCCCCAGGATGTAGAGGACAAGTTTGCCCCAGGCGTGACTATAGTCAATGTTCTCCCGCACCGAGATCAGGCGTACCTGATGGTCGTTGAGGAATTTGATGAACTCCAGCAAGTCAAACAGGCTGCGGAAGAGGCGGTCCACGCGATCCACGATGAGCACGTCCACCTGGTGAGTGCGGATACATTGTTTCAGGGCGTGTAAGGCGGGGCGCTGCGCCAGCCGTCCGGAGACGCCGGCATCAGCGTAGATGTTCTGGTCCTCAATCGGCCAGCCGTGAGCCGCTGCACATTCCTGGATACGTTTGGCCTGACTGGGCAGGCTATGCTCCGGTAGTTCTTTGTCTAGCTTGGACTTGCGGATGTAGCCATAGGCGCGCAGCGCCTGAGGTGCTGCCTCCCGCGGTTGCACGCGGAACAGTTCGCGCAGGTCGGCGTCCACTTCAGGATCGGTGGGCGCCTCATCTCTGGGGAGATTGGTTTTCAGCATCTGCGGCCTCCTCTTCGGTATCGTCAGTGCCGTCCTGGGACAAGTCCAAGAGGCGGCGGATCGCCTGGGCGAGGGTGTAGCAGAACTCGTCACCCAGGTCTGATATGGGGTGATATTCGGTTGTAAAGGTGCTCATAGGTCTCTCCTTAGCAGTGAAAAGCTAAAGAGCGGCGCCGCTCGTTTAAGAAATGAGGGTATCGCGATCGGTTACATCATTCCCGGAAATTGACTGAAGGATGCTTTGATGCTATGGTGATACTGTCCATTCAGTCACTCTCATCATAGCAACAGCCACATTGCAGATTCAAGGGATTGGATTGCATATTTGGATTGGCGCTTGCACTTTTGGCAAAATCATTGCACTTTTGGAGGAAGTGACGATGTTAAAAGGGGCAAAGTTGGTCTCATGGCTGAATCATTGGTTAGAACGAGCGGGTTTGACCTATAGCGACTTGGCGGAAGTGACATCTCGGGGGAATAGCGCCTTGTTCCGCGCTTTGAAAGGACAACATGGGCTTAACGAAGACGTGTTTGTGGCGATCTTGTTGCATTTGCGCCAAGTCCGCGCGTTATCTGAGCCGGGAGAATTACAGTATGCGTTGCAAGAAATGGAGATATCTCCCGCAACTTTTCGGGCGATGGTGAACCAGGCGCCCGGCTCACCCGCTGCCCGCCAGGAGTTCTTGACATGGTGGGCGAGCTGGGCAGACCGCTACGTGAACGGTGCGCAACTATATAGCCATTCCCCTGCGGTGTATGTCGAGCGCGAGGCAGAGTTACGGCAACTGAAGGCGTTAGTGTTGGAGTCCACGGCATTTCCCGTATTGGTGTGGGGGATGGGGGGATGTGGTAAAACGTATCTGGTGCGCGGGATCTTGGAAGACCCGCAGGTGCGTTCGACATTTTGGAGTGGGGTGCTCTGGGCTACCCTAGGTCCCGCCGGCCAGCCTCTGGATTGGTTAAGCCGTTGGTGTGCTTTCCTCAAACTGCCAGTACGTAGTACGGATGATGTCATCACACTGCGCCAAAAGATTGCGCAGTGGTTGGCACACCCGGCACAACGCTGGCTAATCGTAGTAGATGATATTTGGGAATATGCCGCCCTGGAACCATTGCTATTTTTCCACGATCGGGTGCGGTTAATCCTTACGACGCGCGACCGGACGTTGATCACCTGTTTGCCAGATGTAATGCTGCTGAACGTGGCGGCGATGACAGAAGCCGAAGCGCTGTTTTTGTTACGTGCCCGTGCGGGAGAACGCCAGGTGGCAGCGGAACCACCTCTGGTTAGCGCCGAACTGCTGCGGTTGGTGGAGCGGATGCCTTTGGCGGTGGCCTTGGTGGGTTCCCAAGTACGACTACGGGGCTGGCAGTATGTCAGCCAACATTTAGCGGACTGTCATCAACGCTTGACACTTTTGGCCGTGGGGAGTACGGACAGTCGGGAAACGAGTGTGCGCGCCGCGCTGGAGTTGAGTTACACGGCCCTATCTCTGCCGATGCAAAGGCATTTCCGGCGCTTGGGAATCTATGGGTACGAGAATGATTTTCGCGGGATTGCCGTAGGTGAGCTGTGGGAAGTCGCGGAGTATGGCGATCTCCCTGATACCGAGTTCGAGATTGGGGTAGAACGGATCTTGTGGCAGCTTTATGACCTGAGCCTATTGGAAAGCACGGAGACTACACCCCCCCGTTTCCGCCTGCATACTTTGATCCATGACTATGCCCGCCAGTTATTGTACGAATTACAGGAATGGGCGGAGGTGCAAGCGTGGTACATTCACGTACAGCTTCAACTGGCCATGCGATTATTCCCTACCTTGGAATCTACTCTAGCTGTGTTTACTCCCGATTGGCCAAATCTGGAACAGGCTTTTGAATATGCTTACGCTGCCGCCCAATATGATATGTGTATAGACTTGATGAGCTTGGGGCACAACTACTTAATGTTTTCTGTGCAACCACGCAAATTGCACACCTGGCTATCCCGCCTGGAACCGTATTGGGCGCATTTATCGCGGCGCTGTCAGGGCGGCTTTGACCATGTGATGACCCGCCACTTGCGGGGGTTGAATAAGTGGGATCAAGCCCAACCCTATTTTGAACGGGTATTGAAAAATCCCGCCATCGCCGCAGTGGACAAAGGGTATCTGTGTTTTGAAGCTTTTGAGGCTCACTGGCAGCGCCAACAATTCTCGGCCGCCCGCCGGCTCTATCGCCTGGGTTACAAATACGCCCAGCAGAGTGGGAACGAGAAATTACGATTGGTCGCTATCAAACCTAAAATTCAATTGGAGCGACATGATAGCCCCTCTCTACTGCCAATCCAAGAGCTAATCAACGGCGCTATGATAGCGCTGAAGAATGCTTGGCATTTGCAAGCTGGCGAGCTGCTGCTGGCTGCGGCTCAGATGCTTCAGGATGACGCGCAATTTGATTTGGCCTACATAATCCTCCGGCAAGTATTGGGCATTGCCCAAAGGAGCGCAGCCTCAATTCTGGAATATGAAGCCTTGCTACAGTTGTATGAATTGAGCTTTCAAGTGGCGAACCCTGGCGCAGCATGCCATATCTACCCGCGCCTAATGGAATTGTTGACGCAGATGGGGAGTGAATTCCCCGCCACTATTGCCCGACAGTGTTATGTTACGTACATGGTAGCACTTGCCTATTGGGCGAAGCGTCAGTCTCCCCAAGCGCTGGCCGCTGCCCAGCAAGCAGTGGAGTTAGCCGCACAATTGCCAGAGGACCCGGAGGGGTGGTTTACATTGGGGCAGCAATTAATGGCAGAGATTCGACAGCATACAGCGGCAAACCAGGGAGGCGAAGAGCCTGAGTCGTTGTAGTTCCAGTAGCGCTCCTCAAAAAGATTGAAAAACTATAGAGTTGTTTGACCGCCTCGCATTGCGATTTTCCACAACTCGGCCACCGTTTGTTGCTTCAGCCAGCTTGTATGCTATACTCGTTGTGTACCATCTGGTCACATACTAGCCAGGCAAAGTGAGTGCCTACCGTGCCGGATTTGTCCCCCCCTTATGCCGACCTCGAAATTTGTCTCCTGGCGCGCCAGGAGACGGGGTATCCCGTAGAAATTACATTTGATGGGCGGCAGGAATTCTCCCGCGGATTTCTCGCCGGGGATAGTGTGCCGTGGGTTTCCACCACCAATGCTTAGGCGGATGGAAAGCGCCGCTTTACGACACGGCTGGATGAGGCTGTGTAACGTCATGCGTGGGCCTGAGCGTAGGGTCAGCCGCGCCGCCAGAATGGTTTTCAGGAGGAACACAATGCCATCCGAGTTGGTCGAACGCTATAACGAGGGGCTGGTGCGCGCGCCGGCGCGGTTGCAGGCCGAGGTGCCTTTTCCGCGCCGCCCCATTCCGCCGGCGCCGCCCGAATACGAACTGAACCCCCAAAGCGTGCGCGAAATGACCTGGTTTTTCTCGGCCTGTTTACTCCTGCTCGGCCTTGTCATTATGTGGCTGCTGGGGGTGGGCGGATGACGTTGCACCTCTGCCGTCTGACTCACGACTTGCACCTGGTCATCGAAGTGGGGCGCTATCAGCGCGCGGCGGAGGATTATCCCGGCGTAATCCCGCCGACCCGCGCCGGGGTGGACGAAGACCTCAATGTCGTGATGGCCCACGGCGTGCCCGCCTTTCTGCGCCCCGGTCGTGATGGGGAGACCCTGATCACTTTCTGCACCCCCCGGTACGAGATTGAATGCGGCCCCACCCGCAAGGGCGGCGGTTACTATGCCTATCGCCTCTCGCCCTTGTCTTTGCGCAGTCACAATCAGATTGCGCGCTGCGCCCTGCGCGTGCAACCCCGGCGTTGGGTACTCCATGCGGAAGTGGTCGAACTGAAAGCTGTGGGCGATGTGCCCGCCGGCTTTGACAAAATCCGCGCGCTCTGGGAGGCGGCTGAGAACACAGTTCCGCGTCCGCCCGCCGCGTCGCAGGAACTCACGCCGGCGCAGTCCACGTTTTTGAACCATGTGGAGACCCTGATCGATCTGGCCTGCACCATCGAGCAGGAAAAGGCGATTGCTCAGGGGGTCGCGCTGGTGGTCAGCGCTGCGCCGGCCGTGGCCGCGCGTCTTACCGGGGACACTTACCGCTTTCGCCTAGCCGCCGCGACCGAATTTGCGCTGGGCGACTATGTGCGCGCCGGGGTGGGGGAGGCGGGCGCGTCGGGCATTGGCTATACCGGGGTAATCCAAACGCTAGGGGCGCAAGGGCGGGAAGTGCAAGTCCGTTTCCACCAATTTGTGGATTGGGACCACGTGCAGCAAGTGGCGTGGCTGGCGCCTTTTGTGTCCACCAAACAATACCGGATCCAAAAGGACGCGCTCCAGGCGTTGCGGGCGCGTCGGGCGCTCAACCCGGCTGTGTTGCCGGCCATCGTTGAGGGGCAGTTTGCCCCCTATACCCTCCCCGCAGCGGCTTTGGCCCTCGCGGAACTCAACCCGGCGCAGCGCGATATGGTGACGCGCGCTGTTAGTGTACCGGACTTGCTGTTGGCGTTAGGCCCGCCGGGAACCGGGAAAACCCACACGATCCGCGCCATTGTGCGGCACCAGACGGCGCGCGGGCACAAAGTGTTGATCACGTCCAAGAACAACAAAGCGGTGGACAACGTTTTGGAGGCGCTGCACGATGTGGATGCCTTGCGGATTGGGCGAGAGGAGGCGGTGTCGTCCAGCGTGCAGCCTTTGATGATTGACTATCGGGCGCGCGCCCTACAGGCCCAAATTCTGGCGAACACCGAACCGCATTTTGCTGCGATGGCCGCCATCGAAGCCGCTTGGCCGACCCTGCAACAGCGTTTGGATGCGTTGTTGCATACCATTATGGAGCAGGAGCAGGCACGCGCGCGTCTGATCCAGGCCGAGACCGCGCTGCGCGACTGGCAACGGGCGCGGTATGACGATGCGGCGGCGGCCATTGAACGTCAGACCCGGCGTTTCCACGACGCCAGCGGCCGCGCCTTCCGCGCCGTTGCCGACGCCGACGCGCTGTGCCACCGCATGAATTGGCAATCCGCACTGTGTCGCCTGCCCTGGCGGCGGGACGAGAATCTGGCGCAGTGGGAGCGCATGAATGTGCGGTGGCAGGCGTTGGTGCTCCGCCGGCAGGCCGCGGTCGCCGAGATGGAGGTCGCCGCCCGCAATGTGCAGCAAATATGGGAAGCTTACTACCGGCTGGCGGCGGCCAGCGTTGAGGCCTTGCGGTACAAACAGACCATCGTCGCGGCGGAGCAGGAGGTGGCGCGGATCCGCGCCGGCATCGCGGAAGGACTGGCGCAAGTACAGACCCTCGGCGCCCACTTCGCAGATGCGCCGCGCCTGGAGGCGACGGCCGATTCCCCACGGGCCAAATTGGAAAAGTGGTGGCAAGACCTTACCGCCTGGCGCGCGGTGGCCCTGCACCGCAAGGATTTGCTCACCGATTGGCGCGCGCTGCTCCAAACGCGCCACCAGGCCCTGTATCCCACCCTGATCCAGATGGCCGAGGTGGTCGGGGCGACGTGCATCGGCGTCGCTACCGACGCGCGCTTCGAAGACCTGACCTTCGACTTGATGATTGCCGATGAAGCCGGGCAGATTCAGGTGATGGATTTGCTGGTGCCGTTGGTGCGCGCCCGCCGCGCCGTGCTGGTCGGCGATGACCGCCAGCTCCCGCCGGTCGTCGAAGACGATCTGCGGGCGCGCCTGAATGGCGCCGACGAAACGCTGCAAGGCTGGCTGGAACAGAGCCTGTTTGAACAACTCTTCCGGCGGGAGACGACGCCGGAGTCGCGCAAGGTGATGCTCGACACGCAATACCGTATGCCGCGTGTGATCGCGGACTTCATCTCGCAGCAGTTCTACGCAGGCCGCTATCGTACCGGACGGGAGGTGGCCTACACCGATCCGTTTTTTGCGGCGCCGCTGGTCCTGGTGGATACGGGCCAGGAGCGCGACCGGTGGGAACGTCCGGCTCAGGAGGCGGAAGGCATTCGGGGATACATCAATGCACTGGAAGCGCGCGTCGTGGCCGACCTGGTGTTGGCCTACCACGATCGTGGCGTCGAATGGGGCGTGATCGTGCCGTACAAGAAGCAGGCCGAAAACATCCGGCGAGTGTTACGCCTGCGTCGTCGCGCCTTGCCCGAGGCGGTGCTTCAGGATTGGGTCGCCACGGTGGATGCGTTCCAGGGCAAAGAGCGCGATCTCATCATTTACGGCTTCACCCGCAGCAATGCGCGGGGCAACGTAGGGTTTCTGGCCGAATTGCGCCGCCTCAACGTGAGCCTGACCCGCGCCAAGCGCCAACTGGTGCTGGTGGGCGATGCGCCGATGCTGACCCAGGCCCGCGATGCGGCCTTCGCCCATCTGATGCAGGCGCTGGTGACGACCGTGAAAACCTTACCCGGAGGCTATCTCAATGTCCACGACTTACGACGACAGCTCGCCCCAGACTGAGCGGTTGTTGTACAGCCCGCACAAGGCGCTCGATGCGGTGTTGGCATTGGGCGCGATCCCGAAACGACTGTTTCGCATCTTCTACCCCCTGTGGCGGGTGCGCGTGGAAGGGCGCCAGCGCCTTGCGACCGATTTTGAAGAGCTGGAGTGGTACATGGAACGCGGCATCCACGAGGGCGGGTTGACCTCGGTGGCGACGCTGGCGCATTTCTTTGGGCTGGAGGCGCGTTTTGTGGAGCGGTTGGTGAACTTTCTGCGCGCCATCGGCCACATTGTGGAAGGGACCGGGCCGCTGGCCTTGACCCCTCTGGGGCGGGAGTCGTTGCAGGCTCGGGTCCGCTACCAGGAGCAGCGCACCAGCGCGTGGTTGTACTTCGACGGGTTGGACAGCCGGCCCTTGACGTTGGAGCATTACGCCATTCCTGTGTACGATGATTTGAGCGCCAATTCGTCCTTCTTCGCCTTATACCAGTTTGATCGCGAGTGGGACCCCATTTCCTTACGGCGCTTGATGGAGACCCCTTCCGACCGGCACAACTTCAACTTGCCGGATGAACTGACGCACATAGACCGGCCCCTGGCGCAGGAACCCACCTATATGCCCATCTACGTGGTGGAACGGCTAGGCCGGGCGACCACCGATTTGCCGCTGTTCCTCGTCTTCAGCCGGGTGCGGAGTCTGCGGGATACCGTGTTGGAGCCGGTCGTCAACCAGGATATTCTGACGCAGGAAGCTTTCCGCCAGCTCCGTGCCGGGGATTTGGAGCACGCGGCGCAAGGGCATCTGGCGCGCTGCGGGCTGCGGGAAGACGAGTGGTACTTACAGGCGAATGGCCCGTGGGGGGCGCAAGTGATGGTGGACGCGGGGGCGCTCCGCCGCCTTACGCAGCAGGCGACGGCGGATAGCGAGGCGCGATCGTTGACGATCCGGGACGTGGGTAAGTATCTACTGGCGTATGATTGGTGTCTGTGGCTGACGTGCGACGATGTCGCCGTGCGTCAGGAAGCCGCGATCGCGCAACTGCTGGAATGGCTACAATTCACCACCGCCAACCCCACCTCGGCCGATCTGGCGCGCCGCATCCGCCAGATGGCTGAACGCCTGCGCATTGACCCCATCACGCCAGACGTGTTGCTTGAGGCGGCAGCGCAGCAGGGGCAAGCCCGCGCCGTGGAACGCCTGGATGGGATGGAGGCTGGCGTAGATTCTCTCTAACGATGAGAGTCACTCAGAGTATCTCTACTCGCAATACCTTCGTACCCAGGTCTTGGAAACTGTGCAGGCGAAATACTGTCTGACTGAGGCGCACCTTCAGACGTTGGTCACAGAGTTGGGTCTGACCGGCGCGGAAAAACAACTCCTGTGACTGGGGGAAACGTGGCGGTTGCTCTTCAATGCCCGCATAAAATAAGGATAATTCAGCCCGTGGGCGGCGTTTTTTGCGCCGCCCATATTTGCGTGCTATACTTGGTTGTGTACTGATTGGTCATACCAGAATAAGCAATTATAATATTTAAAGTATGATTTCAGTATGAGACGAGCCATTGGTCAGGATCAATAGACTGATTTTTGTTTCATCTAGTGAGGCGAAGGAGTGAAAGATGCCTGATTTGCCAGCCGTTGGAATCGATCTGGGAACCACCTACTCTTCCATTGCTATCGTCAACGGCTCGGGGCAGCCGGAGTTGATCCCCAATGCTGACAGTGACCGGTTGACTGCCTCGGCGGTGCTGTTTGACGAGGATACGATTGTGGTGGGCCAGATGGCCAAAGATGCGTTGGCCGTTCAACCAGACAAGGTGGTATTGTTTGTAAAACGCCAGATGGGTAATCCCCACTGGTATTACACGTACCACGGACAGAAGTACATGCCCGCAGATGTTTCGGCCATCATTCTTAAAAAACTGAAACAGGATGCTGAATTGTACCTGGGGCGGCCATTGCCGTATGTGGTCATCACTGTCCCAGCTTATTTTGACGATGATCGCCGGCGGGCGACGATTTCTGCCGGAGAAATTGCCGGATTCCGTGTGTTGGATTTGGTCAATGAACCGACTGCCGCTGCGATTGCATTTGGGGTGGATCGCAGTCAAAAGGCTGAGACGATTCTAGTCTATGATCTGGGGGGGGGCACTTTTGACGCCACATTAATGCGTGTGGATGGCAAAGATATTCGTATTATTGCGACCGATGGCGATCACCAACTGGGCGGCAAAGACTTCGACGATGCGCTGATGAAGTATGCTGTGGAGCAGTTTGTTCAAGAACACGGTTTTGATCCCACCACTGACATCTCCATCGCGGCGGAGTTGCGTGAACGCGCGGAAAAGGCCAAGTGTGAGCTCAGCAAACGGATGAAGACAATGCTGATACTCCGCGGACAGACGAAAGATTGTCGCGTGACTATTACCCGCGAACAGTTTGCCGGGTTAATTAAGCCCAAGTTGGATACAACACTAACGCTGATTCGTGATGTCTTGCGGCAGGCCCAGTTACAGCCGGGAGAGATAGATCGCGTCTTGTTGATTGGCGGGTCTACCCGTATTCCCGCAGTGGCAGATATGCTCGAAACCTCTTTCGGAAAACCGCCGGACAATTCGGTCAACCCCGACGAGGCAGTGTCGTTGGGTGCCGCCTTGATGGCAGCCAAGAAGGTGGTGGATGTCGCACCGGATAAAGTTGCGCCACCGATTGTCGAAAAAGTTGGCGGGTTACAGATCACAGATGTCACTTCGCACAGTTTGGGGATTGAGGCGTTTGTGCCAGGAACGCAACAACGTATAAACTCGATTTTGATCCCGCGGAATAGTCCGATTCCGGCGGAAGTCTCCAAAGAATTTGTGACAACCATACCGGGGCAAACGGGGATTCAGGTGACGATTTATCAGGGAGAGTTTCAGGAGCCGGAATTGTGCAATCCGGTAGGAGAATTTGTGATGACTGGTCTGCCCCCTAACCGTCCGGCCGGACGTAAAGTCCGGGTGACGGTGACGTGTGGAACCAGCGGGGTGGTCAACGTTACAGCCGTTGATATTGAGACCGGCAAGCAAACTACGACGCAGGTAAGTTACAAGGTCGGTCAATCCCAAGAGCAAGTATCGGCGAAAAAACGCTGGTTACAGTCCAAACCTATTTTATAAAAGAGGTGAATGATGCCCACGAATCGCTCGTTTATCAATGATTTTGATATTGTCCGCCCCGCACAACTGCTGGAAAAAGGCATCCCCCTGCCCGGCCTGAGCGGAAAATATACCGTGGATGAAGGCTGGGTCGCCGTAATCACCGAAGGCGGCGCGTTCAAGGAAACCTTGGAGCCGGGGACCTATTTTTTGAGCCGGTATCGTTTCTTCCGCGACGTGAAAGCGATTGAAGTGGATACGCGCGTTCAAACATTGACCGTTTCTACGATGCGCGAGTTCACCATTCAGGACCCGGTAACAGTAGAAATCAACCTGGATTTATCGGTGGAGTATCGCGTGGCAGATGCGCGCCGGGTGGCGTTAGAAGTGAAGACGCCGTTGACGTCGCTATACGACCGCGTGATCCAGGCCGCACGCGGCGCGGTGTCGTATGCGACGGTGAACGAAATTCGCACACAAGGGGAAGGGATTGCCAGGACTACGCTGCAGCGGTTACAAGCAATGCAGCTCCCCAAAGTCATCGGTATCGAGATTTTCAATGTGTTGACAACCAGCATCAAGGCTACCGACGCCGGAAGCGACGCGCTGGCCGCGCGGCAGATGGAGGAATTTACCCGTGTCCGCGATTGGGAGCTGGAGCAGAAAACTACTGCACAATCCCAGGTAACGTGGGCATGGCTGCTGTCGTATCGCCCCGAAGTGGCGCAGCAGATGATTGAAACCTACGGGATGATGGCGAAGGAAATGATTGACAAGGGCCTGTTGGATCCGGCCGGTTTTATGAACAAACCCCTGGAAAGTCCTGGTCAGATGAACCCGATGAATATGATGGGGGCTTTGGGGATGCCAACTATGGGGTTGCCCGGCGGTCAGATGAACCAACCCCAACTGACTGCGCAAGGAGGGGCCGGGCAGGCCCCGCGGGGTACAGGCGATATCCATACGCGGATTAAAGAGGAGATTGGATACTTGAAAGGACTGCCAGGGGCGAAGGTGGAGGCCGGCGCTGGCGTAGACGATGACGGTGTGCCGGACGGTTCCTATAATCTGTGTGTCACTCTCCCCCGCAGTTCGGGCGGACAAATCGCGTTGTATTTTATCTGCGCGTCAGGGTATCCAACGCAGGCGCCGGTGGTTGAGGCCGAGGTCAACGGACAGGCAACGCCATTTCAATCGGCGACACTGCGCCGGTGGCAAGGACAATATCTGGTTGAAATCGCTCGCGAAGCGAAGCAGTGGTTTGGGTAGGAGGCGCCGGGATGGATTATTACGAATATTTAGATATACCTGCCACTGCCACACTCGAGGAAATCAAATCGGCCTATTTGAGCAAACGCGCTCAATTGCAATCTGCTGAAATGGACGAACCATCACGAACCGAGCAATTGGGATTGCTCGATAAAGCCTACGCAGTTCTGGTAGAGATGGCGCAAGATGCAGAGATTGCTTCCCCTGTACCTGAAGTCACCGGCAGTACGGCGCTCACACTCAAAGGCATTGCGGGCGACCTGGCTCTGCCCCAAACGCCGCAGACCAAACCTCAGCGGCCATGTCCCCACTGCGGCGCACTAAACCCTATTCAGGCGACGATGTGTCAGGTATGTGGACAACAGATGGCGCGTCCATGCCCGGCCTGTGGGCAAATCATCTCGCTGATAGAAACGGTGTGCCCCCGCTGTGATGCCGTGATTGCTGAATACGACCAGCGACGCTTTGTGGAAGCCGAGGTGATCCAGAAGCAGGTGACCGATGAACGCCGCGCTTCAAGAGCGCGCGTAGATGCATTGGAAGCCATCCATCGGCTCAACGCTCAGTTGGGAGTTGTGTTCTGGGTGATTGTGGTGATGTTATGTGTTGGCCTGACGTTGATAACCACCTTCTTGTATAACTATTTCTCACAGATTTACCCTTAGGAATGACCGAGCCTCCCACGGATCAAAATATCCTCTGCCCCAGTTGTCGGGCCGTGAATCCACCGTATGCGCGCGTTTGTGTCAGTTGCGGCGTGGATATGACACGCTTTTCTGAAGTGTTGCCCCAGATACGCGCGTTGCAGGATGAGCACGCCGCCGCGCATCAAACGCGCCTGACCGAGGATGTGGCGCTGACCGTGGCCGGCGAAAGCGCCAGGGGCCGGCAATCTTTGGGATTCCAGGTACGGGCGGCTCTGGCCATTGCCGCAGCATTGTTGCTCTTTGCCACTATCGGCACGGCCTGGTATGCGCGCCAGCAGCAACTCCGGCGACAACGTCTGGCGATGCAATACGAGAAAGCAACGGCGTGCCTTGATAACGGCGACTACCTGTGTGCCTTGGAGAACCTGGACGCCCTGCTCCGCGCCGAGCCGGATTATCCCAACGCGCAGAGTTCGTTGGATGCTACCCGCTATGCTTTGGCGGAACGCTATGTGCAGATCAGGCAATGGGAAAAGGCGACAACAACGTTGGAGACTTTGTTGGAAGATAACCCCTACCATATTCAGGCCTTGAGCCTGCTAGAGAATACCTACACTCTATGGATTGAAGATGCCGTGCGTCAGAAAGACTGGTGGCTGGCGATGAAATTGGTAACACGGCGTGAGCTTCGATTCCAATAAGATCGGGAGGAATGATGGCGACTTATTACGAAATTCTCAAAGTATCATCTACGGCGACGGTAGCTGAGATTGAAACCGCACTGGACATGCAATATCACCATTGGCGGCGATTGGTCACTCATCACGATCCAACCGTAGTTAACAAAGCTAACCAGGCGTTGCAGGCGTTAGAGCAAATCCGCGCAACGTTGACCGACCCGATCAAACGCGCAGCCTATGACGCCAAATTGGGGTTGCAGGGCCCTGTAGGCGGCCTGGCCGACCCGCAGGCCAGGGGGACTGCCTCGCCACTTCCTCCACGTCCCGCGGTTGTTCCGCCTGAGCCGCCCACTGCACCCGCCACGCCAGTCCGGACCGATGCGTGGATTTGCCCCCAATGCGGGACGACAAACCCGGTGCAGAGCCGCTTCTGCAAAAAGTGCGGACAAACCCTGGGGATAAACTGCCCCAAATGTAATACCATCATTGAAGCTACGGCCGTCTTTTGTGCAGTGTGCGGCGGCAACATTCAACAACTCACCGAACAGAAACAACGCCGCGCTGAGTTGATTGATGCGCAACAACGGTTGACCGCACAACGTGGGGAAGTTACGCAGGCGATTCATGACAACAAGGATGAGGTAAGTGTGCTGAAACGGATTACTGTATCGGCGATCGCGTGGATAGGTTGGTTGCCTATGTGGTTGTGTATAGCCTTGTATGAGATACGAGATTACAATAATCGTCCAGATCACTTTGCCGGTTTTCTTATTGCCGGTTTATTTGGGCTATTGCTGACGCTCGCTGGTGTTATTACATTCAGAAAACTGACTTTCTCAGTGGTTGTCGTAGGTATCGCCTCAATATTTCTAATAAGCGGTGAAGTTCACCCCATTGAAGACGCGTTCTTTTATGGAATCCCTTTGTTCATCTTAAATATTCTCTGGTTCGGCGGTAAATTAACCAAGCATGGCAATTGGGTGTGGATATTAGTGGTGGCAATTCTAACTGCGGGAGGAGCGATTTTTTATTTTTATGACGATGTAATGTATGGTCATAGTATGCCCTCTCCCCTTGCTATGATATTCGGTATTCTGATTCCAGTAGTTGTGCCTATCATATCCCTGGGTATCATTGTTCTGCGCGCCTGGCTCCTCTCACGCCATCTCAAACTTGAGCAAAAAACCTCTGAGCTAATGAGTCAAAGCAGCCTGGAACGCATTGACCACGAGTTACAGCAGATTACTCAGGAATTGGCGCTGCTGGATGTGAAGTATTAGGGAACCACCTATGCCCACATATTACGAAGTGCTCCAACTTGCCCCAACCGCATCCGCGGCGGAAATCGAAGCTGCCTACGATGCCCAATACCACCATTGGCGGCGCTTGGTCACGCACCACGACCCCACTGTGGTCAACCAGGCCAACCAAACCCTCCAACTCCTGGAAACCATCCGCACGACTTTGACCCATCCAGAGCGGCGGATGGCGTATGATGCACGTCTTCAGGCCGGGCGTGGCGTGGTGGGCGGACTAGGCGATCCCACGGCGATGGCGCGTTCCGGCGTCATCGCGCCTCCGCCGCCCCCGCCAGCGTCGGCAGCAGTGACGCCGCCGCCGCCGGCGCTGGAACGTGTGGATGCATGGCTCTGTCCCAAGTGCCAGACAGCCAACGCGCCCGGCAACGCCTATTGTAAGCAATGCGGCCATACCATAGGCATTCACTGCCCCAAATGTGCTGTCATCATCGAAGCGTCTGCCGCCTTCTGCTCGCACTGCGGCGTCAATGTTGCCAATGCCGCGCGCCAGAAGGAACTGGAAGCTGCATTGTCCACAAAGCAACAGGCATTGATGGCAGCAGAATGTCCTATTCCTGACCGGGCGGAAGAAATCAAGACCTTGAAACGCGCGGCCATCTCTGCCGGCGCATGGATGATTTGGGTCATTGCGGGCCTGTTCTGGTTGTACAGCAGTCGCCTCCCTGTCACTCATCTCTCTCCATCCATTGTTTTGGGCGTCCAAATCGTTGCCCTGGTGGGACTGGGGATCGTACAGCGCGCTTTTAGCTTTTCGGCCTTCCTGGCCGGCCTGTGGTTCGTGGGTGATTTCTTACTGGGTGGCAATGCACTCTACCATCGCCCCGTGTACACCTTTGATAGGGTAGATCCTATCGGTGTTGTTATTCTTGGTGTGTACACCCTGGCGCTTTTGAATGTAGGGGCGCGCTTGCGCGAATATCAGTGGGGTGCGCGTCTGCTGGTGTGGGGTGCAGTGCTGGCTAAACTGGTCTCTGTAATCCTGTTCCTGGACGAGGCAGATTTCTTTGCGGTGCTGTCTATCGTACAGCCTGTGTTGGGCGATAGTGTAGCAGTTTTGCAAAGCGCAGAACTGCCCTTGATCCTGGATGTCATCCAGATGCTCGTACTCTGCATCCTCACCCTGCGCGCCTGGTGGCTCGCGTTGCACCTCGCGTATGAGGTCGCCGCGGCCCGTCTGACACAACGCCAGCAGGTCGAGCAGCTTCAGAGCGAGATCCGACAAATTACGAATGAATTACAAGGGTTGGGGAAAGGTGCAAGTCACTACAACTAGAGAGACACCCAAAATAAACGAGCCTTTAAGGAGGAGTCATCATGAACCAGATACAGAAGTGGAAGTACTATGTTGCTTACTGCTCATTCAAGGAAACGAAGAAGCCGAGAGCATTTGGACAGCGCGAAGGTTATTGGATACTTCAACTCGACAAAGAATTCAGTTTGACTGATGGACTAAATTATATGGGAGAGCTAGGTTATGAACTGGTTGGAATACAGGCGACTACAATGTTATATGGCGGTGACACAGTAAACCAATATGATCCAAGTTATTTTTATATCTTCAAGGCACCCATGAAATCACAGAGTGAGAATACTCAGAGTTAAGTCACACAAGTAAGAATCAGCAAATAATATCATCAGGATAAACTGACGTATCTTCCCAATTGCTTTGGAGGAATTTTTATGCTTAACTATTACGAAATTCTTCAGGTAGCATCCACAGCTACCACCACCGACATTGAAGTCGCCTGTGAGGCGCACTACAACCGCTGGCGGCGACTGGTGACACACCATGACTCAAGTGTAGTCGCGCAAGCCAATCAAGCTTTACAGCAACTTGAACAAATTCGGGCTACCCTGACCGATCCACAGAAGCGCGTTCAATATGACGCCACCCTCAGTTTGAGTGGAACTATGGGTGGATTAATGGATCCCCAGGCGCAATCAATAAGTCCAACAATTCTACCTCCCCCTAGATCTGGTTCTATGAACTCTCCTTTGGCATCGCCTGGCAATGTTTCTGCGCGGGCAGATGCCTGGGTATGCTCGACGTGTCAGACACCCAACGCTATTGGCACAATGTATTGTGTTGAGTGCGGGACGCAGATTAGTGTAATATGTCCCTCGTGTCAACAATTAATCCCAACTTCGGCAAAGCACTGTCCCAAATGTGGTGTCAATCGGCAAGAGGCACTCCATTCATTAGAAGTTCAACGGCTTGAAGCACAACACCGGGTGGTGCAACAGCAGGCTGACGCTTTAAAGCAACAATTAACAGAAAATATAGCCATACTTCAGACTCTTAGACAAACGGCACAAACGGGTAAAGTGAAGACAGCTTCGTCGAGCATCGCTCAACTTGTCATACATAGTCTGTCTCAGGAGAAACCCGGTTGCAAAGTAGGCCTGACACAATTGCTGGCGTTTTTAGGGCCATCCTTACTCGTTGCTCTAATCGGAGGTGTTGTATTCTCTCTCCCGGGAATTGAAAATATGGATCCTGATCTTATAGTAGGAATTGCTGGCGTATGTTTGCTCATAGCGATTAGTGTGGGGATAGGACTTGCGGGTTCCATTGAGAGACGATGGACTCGCTTACGAGCAAACAGACGTATTCCGATTCATCAACAAATAGTAGATGATTTACAGCGTGAACTTCAGAACCTGGAAACTCAGCATTGATGTTTGAACAGTAAGGCGTTAGCGATGCCCAACTATTATGAAATCCTGAAAGTTCAACCAAACGCGACCACACCCGAAATCGAAGCGGCCTGCGACACACAATACCACTACTGGCGGCGGCTGGTCACACACCATGACCCTGAGATGGTAAGCAAAGCCAATCAGGCTCTACAATGGTTGGAAAAAATTCGGGCGACGCTCACGGATCCGGTCAAACGTAAAGCATACGACACGCAATTAAGACTGAATTCTTCACCCGCTACCAATCCGCAACCGGTTGTGGTGCAAAGTGCATCAGATAACGCCATAGTTTGTCCAAAATGCCATGTGGCAAACTCCAAAAGCGCGCGTTTTTGTGTTCGTTGTGGAGAAACCTTGATCGTAGATTGCCCACGGTGTAATACACAGATGATATTCTCTGAGAAATTTTGCCCCAAGTGTGGAGGAAACCATGAGGAACTCAAATATCAATTGGAACTTGAAGAAACCGAACGCCGCCATCGCGAACAGGAGGAAGCGCGCTTCTGGGAGGAAGAACGGCAACGCCGTGAGATCCATCGCAAGCAAGTTGAATCATTTCGAAGCGGATTGAGTATTTTGGGCGGTATCCTGGGTGCAATTACGGCGCCGCTTTTCTGGGCAGCAGTCTGGCCCGATGTTATGGGAACGCCGGTTGGGATCATCGCTCAGATCATTATGGGGGCAATTGCAGGCAGTAGATCTAATCGGCGGCTGGTGGAAAAGGTTGAAAAATGGAATCCCATCATTGCTTATGGGATAGGCTTTTTTGCTGGCATTCTTGCTGGCGTCGGGTCCTTTCCGGTGATTGCCCTGAATATATTGCGGCTATTTTTTCAAGCGAAGTGACTGAGTGAAGAAAGAAGGGTAGTGTTCAAAAAGCTATCTCCACACACCTTGTTAAACGGCAACTGATTGGACACTTTTGACCGGCGTGAAAGCCTGGGAAACTGGCGGAAAGCCCAGCATAGTGTAAGGATCATCAGTGCCAAAGAGATCGCGCACGTTGATGTGGGCGGCAGCCAAGAGTGAGTTGCCGTTATGCTTGCCGGCCCGCAGGATATGAACATTGTGGTGGAAAACGAACAAATCAAAGAAGCGTTGGGTGGCGGCCTCAGTACCAAAATGATCCATTGAGTTAGTGTAGCGGCGCAGGCAGCGGAAGACGTGTTCGGCTGCGTTGCTAGTGATAGGTACAGCCCAGCGCTTGGTTAGGCGCACCCACTGCTGCTGCGAACGGGAGAGGCGTTTGAGAGTATGCTGGGCACTTTCCAAGCAAGTGAAGAAAACCAACAAACCCACCCGATGAGCGGCCAGGAATGCCCCCATCTTCTGGACGTAGACATTTTCGACTTTGGGCGCCACCCGGATGAGTTGCTCCAGACGCGTCGTGGCAATGGCCAAAGTGGGCGACCCTAGTAAGCGGGTCACCAAGTGTTGAAACCGTTGTGCGCCTTGCCAATGCCGGTAAGCTTGGTCACGAGCGGCCCGCCGCGCCGCACGTTGCGGCGGGTCAACTGGGGATAGGGGTGCCGCGTGTTGCTTATCGAACTTGTCCAGGTCTTTGACGGCCTGCTCGTAGGCGCGTTTCGCTTGCCGCACGGCGGCCCCGATATGAAAGCAGTTGATGTGAAACCAACAAAACTGATGGACCGCTTGCGGCAAATAGGTCTTGACCGGCTTCAGATAGCCGTCGTACATATCCGTCAGGCACAGTTTGATTTGGTCCTTGAAGCCAGCCTGGTTGAAATGCTCCAGGACGGCCGCCATAGCGTCCGTACTACGCTCAACACAGCGTTCCAGACGCAACACCAGACCCGACAGCGGATCGACAATGACCACGCCCAGCATCTTGAGTCCCATTTCTTTGAAGAAGCACTCGTCCACGCAAATCGCCCCCGACAAGGGCAGGATTTTCAACAGCTTATCCAACAGGCTGGTGGCCGTGATTCCCGCTTGAGCAATGATACCTTGCACATAACCCACCGAAACGGACACGCCCCAACCATAGGCCAATACATCAACAATGCTACGCACCGTGCAGCGCCCCGCCAGCTTCAAAACCACAATCAAGCGGTCTCCCGTCACTTGCCAGTGCGCTTGCCAGTGCTTTACCTGGGCTTGCAAGTTCGCTATTCTGTCTTGCGCCTGATTCAACGCTTGGGTCAGCCGATGCACTTCGGCCTGCGCCACCGCCTCGGCGTGTTCAGCGTGCGTCAAGCGGTCTTCCAGCCTCTGGACGCGTGCGGCCAACTCATCGACCTTGGCCTTGTGGCGGTAGACCCATACCAGGCTGGCGACCACCAAGCGCAGGGTGGTGTACAACGTCTGGCGCGCAATCCCCATCTTTTCCGCCAAATGGCTTATCGGTGGGCCTTCATTCCGGCTAAAGGCGCGCAACAGTGCTTGGGCTATGCCAAGCAACCAGCCCACTTCTTCATCGCTCAGTTTCAATTCTGCCTGGATGTGATAGCCTATCTTTCGCATTGGGGTGGTTTTGTCCTCCGGTTGTTCGATGATAGTAGAGAACAAGACTATCCCATTTTTGAGAAAAGTGTCCAGTCGAAAACCTTAGCTCATGTGTTCAGTTTGAACACTATCGAAAGAAGGAAATTACGATATGCTTACTTATTATGAAATTCTAAAAGTTCTTCCAACGGCTACCACAGCGGAAATTCAATCGGCGTATGAGGCACAGTACGCACAACTTGAGCGGTTTGCCAACCACCCCGATGCGCAGACCGTCGGCCGAGCACGACAAGGGCTACAGTTTTTGCAGCAAGTCTTCGCCACCTTGTCAGACACGGAGAAACGTAAGGCTTACGATGCCAGCATGGGACTGCTTGCAGGATTGGCAGATCCGCAGGCTGTACCTAAACCAAGTGTCCCTGTCCCGCCGGCGTCTGTTTTACCCCCGACGCCTGTTGTGGAGGCCTCCGTAGACGCCTGGGTGTGTCCCGCATGTCGGACGCATAGCCCCATTGGCAGCCGTTTTTGTAAATCATGTGGTCAGACGTTGGCGCACGAGTGCCCACAGTGTGATGAGTTAGTCGAGACTGCTGCGACATTTTGCAGTGCGTGTGGCTTCGACCTCAACAGCTATACGCCGCCGCTCAAACTACATACAGAACTTGTGACTGTAGATGATAAACTTACTGCTCAAATCGCCCAACAGCTTGAAAAGGCTGCGCTGTCAGAATGGCGTCAAGCCAACCTGATGACAGAAGAAGTTTCTGCTGCTGTCAAACGAGGTTTGGTTATTCCATTGGGTATGGTGAAAAAGGCCTTCACTGCCCAGTTTTCGCTATCTGTGCAGTGTGAACAACCTGTGAAGGTGCAAATTGCTTCGGATAGGGCGTGGTTGACAGTGGATCAGAGTTCGCTTAGTCTGGATGCCGGTCAAACACAAACCGTAAAAATTAAGTTAGATGCTGGTAATTTGGAGGGAGGGCAGTTCTATACGGGCAGCATCATCATTACAACTCCAGGTATCAACCCAACTACAGTCAAGCATTATGTGATGTTTGGCATCAAGAAGTTCCTTGGTGCTGGGGGCGCTAAGAACGAACTCAAGTCCACATTGCCCGCACAACTTGACTCTATAGTTCTGGGGCCAGCCTATGTGGAAAGTATGTTTCACGAAGCTCGACAAGCTAAGATAGACGGCGACATCGGCAAAAGCGCCGCCGCGTATGCGAATGCAATACGATTTATGGCTAACCCGCGCACCGATCCTGATATCATAATGTCTCCTTACCGAGCGACAACACCTCAGATAGCGGCACTCTCACAACGTTGGCATCGTCTTGTCTGTTCACTGGCAGATGAGGTGGAAAAATCAACTTCTGACCCGGATCTGTTGAATTGGAGTCCCCAAGTTCGTTGGGACGAAACCATATCTTTTCATCTCTTGCCGCTTTGGCAAATCAAAAAGGAAGACCCTCTTACTTCAGTGGGCGACTCACAAGGGAAAATGTTACATCGGCTTAATGCTGAATTCGCGGCAGATTATTTAACCGGAGAACTTCTGAGATCCCATTTACCTATGCGAACTGCAAATAAAATTTCCTCATCCTATAATACTGTTCTGGAGAAGATCTCTAGTGGGGATTTCATTGTTCAAAAAGATCGCCAGTATTGGATAGCCAAAATGGACGAGCGGCAGCTCTGGAAATTCAAGGAAACCGGGCATTCAGCTGTCGTTATTGGACAACATCGTGTCTATTTATACAATGGCTCACATATTGTCGCGCTTGACAAAATGAGTGGTAGAGAAATCTGGGAGCGGGATTTTGATTTTGGTCGGCTCGTTTGTCACAATCATAGGTTTGTTGAAGTTTTCGGAGTCTTATTAACGATGTACATAACTTTCCTTTCTGCCGGCAGTGAAAGTGACGATTATTATTACATACAACATTTTGTCTGGTGGAATGCGGAGACAGGCACTCCTATGGGTGAAGCGCAGTTTCCGATTGGTAAAGGCAAGAGCACAAGAGATTTCCATGTTTGTTATGCTGTAGCGCCGCTCGCATTTCAGGTAATGCGAGTGATAGTTGCCTATGAGAGCCATATTTACGATACTGTGTTGCTTGGATATCAGGCTACTTCGGACATCTCGTTTTTGAAATGGGGTAAGAACTGGACAAAAGCAGGCGCGTGTATATTTGAAGAACATCCGATGTCTTCCTCTGTTGGATATGTAAAGGTTACCCATCTGCACATGCTGGGGAAGCATAATTGTCTCGCCATTTTGTCAAACCCAGGAGTCTTTTCTGAGAAACGATATGCGACGATTTTAGATCTACAGATACAACAGGGGGCGACACATCTGTGCCCTGTTGATTTTTGGGGGGGATGTAACGTGTCTGTTATAGGCGGCGTACTTATCTTGCATCCTGACCGCGAAGATTCCCAAAATGAGGCCTATGCTTTTGTATAGGAATTCAGTATCATTGCTGACCTATTGGGAGGCATCTTTGTCTTTCCCACTATCATCATTGAGATCGTCATTGCAAGTCTATAGGACATTGTTTTCATTGTGAGTGAGGGAGTAGATTATGTCCAACTACTACGAAATCCTGCAAATCCGACCGGACGCGCCCGCGCCCGAAATCGAAGCTGCCTGCGACACGCAATACAATTATTGGCGGCGGCTGATCACACACCACGACCCCAATATGGTCAACCAGGCCAACCAAACCCTCCAACTCTTGGAAACCATCCGTGCAACCCTGACCCACCCAGAACGGCGTATAGTGTATGACGCGCAGCTTCAGGGCGAACACGGCATGAACGACAAGATAGGCAATACCAAAATGGCGGCCCATCCCGGTGTTATGCCCCCTTCACCATCTCTGGCGTCCTCACTGAGGAGAGTGGATGTATGGCTCTGCCACAAATGCCAAACGGCAAATGTACCCGGTAACACCTACTGCAAGCAATGTGGACACACGATTGGCGTCCACTGCCCTAATTGTTCTATGATAGTCGAAGCGTCTGTAGCCTTTTGCTCGCATTGCGGCGTTAACGTCGTTGTTGCCGCACGCCAGAAAGAGTTGGAATCTATGCTATCTGCTAAACAGCGGGTGCTGGCAACGACCGAATATTCTATCCCTGATCGTGACGCAGAGCTTAAAATACTGCGCCATGAGACTATTTCTGCTGCTGCATGGCTAATTCTAATTAGCGGTTCATTAGCTTTTTATTCCTTGTTGTACCTCGACCTGGGTTTTGTTTCTCAATGGGATCAAATCCGATTATTGATTTTTGGTATACGGGTAATTGCTTTGGTGGGGCTGGCACTTTTCTTGCGCGCTTTTAGCCTTTCAGCTCTCCTGGCTGGACTGTTTTTCCTGGGTGACTTTATGACGGGTGATATCTTCCTGTTCGCATTTTTTATGGAAACCCCAATCTTCGGGTTTGTAATTTTTGGTATCTATGGATTAGCTCTTTGGAATATCGGTTCACGTTTGCATGCGTATTGCAATGAAGCGTATTTTTGGGTGGGGTGGGCATTACTACTTAAAGGAGTAAGGTTGTCATTCTGTCTGGATCTGATCAGTTTATTCGGGATTCAATATCTTGGAGGCGGCGATCCAGCGATGAGACTTGAGCTAATGCTGGATTTTACGCAAGTGATCGTGTTGTCTATTCTTACGCTACGTGCCTGGTGGCTAGGCTCACACCTAGCGCATGAGATCGCTGCTACGCGCTTGATGCAGCGGTTACAAGTTGAGCAACTTCAGAGTGAAATTCGGCAGATTACATACGAATTGCAGAGTCTGGGCAAGAAATGATAGATATTTTGGCAAAACAGGAGAGAAAAAAATGTCAACGTATTACGAAATACTAAAGTTGAAGCCAACAACAAAAGTTACTGAAATAGAAACGGCATTAGATCGACAGGCTCATCACTGGCAAAGGTTACTTACACACCATGACCCTGCAAAGGTCAGTGAGGCAAATCGAGCATTGCAAGTATTAGAGGTCATTCGAGATACTTTAACCGATCCGGGCAAACGCGCTGCCTACGACGCCAACCTTGGCTTGCGTAGTACCGTAAGTGGCTTGGCTGACCTACAGGCACAATCATCAGAATTGGGCGCGCCATTACTATCCCCACACTCACCAACCTCCATAACTCCCCGTGTAGATGCCTGGGTATGCGGGAAATGTCAGACGCCTAACCCTATTGGCACACCTTATTGTGGGAACTGCGGGAACAAATTGGGGATACATTGCCCCAAGTGCAGCAAACTCACGCGGGCTACAGCCAATTATTGTCTGCACTGTGGAACCAACCTGCAAGCAGCGCTTCGTGAACAGGAAACCCGGAATCGTACTGTAGCGACGCAAACACAGACCGCCGAATATCGCCATCAGCAGCAACAGATCGTTGATATTCATCAACAAATCGCTCACAATCAAGAAGAAATTGCTCATCATCAAGAAAAAATTGCTCAATTGGAAGGCTTTCGTAAAAGTGTTGTAATAGTTAGTTCCAAGAAACGCGAAGCCCTCAAAACAATGTTACCCTATCAAGCGGAGGCAGAGCCTGCTGAACTTATCAATAAAATATCGAATGGCGGTGTACTTGCACCTGTGGTTATCTTGTATGGGGTGGCTCTCTACTCCGGTATCATCAGTGGCGAGCTAGTTATACTCATCCTTATGGTAATATCAGTACTGATTTCTATGGTAATTCATATCCCAATACTACGCTTTTTAGAATCGATCCTTCTTAAATTAGTACGTACCAGTCTGCTGCTTGCAGTAATTTCCATACCGCTCTTCATTATAATCCTATCCCAATTGGTACATACACCGGAAATATCTTCCCTCTTAAGCCGGGGAATCATTCTATCGGTCAATAAAGCAGGTTTATCCTCATTGCTGCATATACCGGCGTTAGTTTTCTTCCTATCAATTCTTCTGCTTTATTGGGCTTTCTGGCGGGGTCTCCGTGAGCTATTGCTTCATCGGTTTGTTATTAGACCAAGTGTCATTTCAGAGATTGCACGTCTGCGCGCGAGTATTGCTGAATTAGAACAGAAAATCAAACAAATCCAGGTCGGCGCACTAGAGAATAACCCCTGAATCCGTAGAATCGCCCGGCAACTTGAAGGAGAAACTCAACGATGCCCAACTATTACGAAATCCTACAAATCCGACCGGACGCGCCCGCGCCCGAAATCGAAGCGGCCTGCGAAGCGCAATACAACCGCTGGCGACGACTGGTGACGCACCACGACCCGGAGACAGCAGATAAGGCGACGCGCGCCTTGCGCATTCTGGAACAAATCCGCGCCACACTGACCGACCCGGCCAAACGTGCCGCCTACGATGCCACCCTTGACCTGAGCGACACCATGAGCGGCCTGGCCGACCCGCAGGCGCAGCCCGCCCGACCGGTTGCGCCGCCATTGCCTCCGCGTCCGCCGGTCGCCCCCCAGATTGAGCCGCCCGTTGCGCCTGCCGCCCGCCTGGACGCCTGGCTGTGCCCCAAATGCCATTCCGCCAGTCCCGTGGACACGCGCTATTGCCGCCATTGCGGCGAAGAAATTGGCCGACCTTGCCCCAAGTGCGCCAAACTCATCGAGAAGGCCATCCGCTTCTGCCCGGAGTGTGGCGTGGAGGTGGAAGCCTACATTGCCGAGAAACAGCGCGAGGCCGAAGAGTTTGCCCGCCGCCAGCAGGAAGAGGCGCGCCGGCAGGCAGAGGAACGCGCCCGCCAGGAAGCGCGGGCGCGCGAGCGGCGACGACGCAGAAACCGTGTGATAGGTTATGGGGTGGGATTGCTGGTAATAGTTGTACTTGCGTGGGTGGTCATCTCTAGTGCGATTCAATTTGCTGAAGAACAAAAATATCATGCTCAAGCGACGGCGACAATGGCTGCGCAGTATGCGAACGCGACAGCCATGGCAGTATTGCAAGACGCTAATGCCACAACTATGGTTGAAGCGTTGCGTGCTTCCGATAACTGGATAGACAAAAACGGCAGTGTCATGCTGTATGTCCCGGCAGGCGAGTTTCCTTATCATAATATAACATGGAACGCATTCTGGATTCAGCGTACTGAAGTGACAAATGCGCAATATCAAAAGTGTGTAATGGAGGGTGTATGTACGCCTTCGGTATACGCTGATGATAGCAACTTCAATGGCGATGATCGCCCGGTTGTGGGTGTATCATTACATGCGGCTTTGGTGTATTGCCAATGGATGGGAATGACATTACCGTCACCTGAGCAGTGGAGAGTTGCCGCATGTGGGATGGAGATTGAAACTTCCCCACGTTATCCATGGGGTACAGTATTTCAGCCGGGACTTTTAAATTGTCCTGAAGAGGAATGTCAAGACGGTTATATGTATTCTGCACCTGTGGGCAGTTTTCCTAAAGATGTAAGTTGGGTCGGTGCATTGGATATGACCGGCAATGTTTCAGAGATTGTTTTGAAAAAGCGTAGCGACAATAGCTGGACTGTAAAAGGTGGTGATTGGCGCTATGGTCCCTACAAGATTTGTGAAAGGGATTTTTATAGTTGGACAAGTGGGGGTGCGACTTCGGAACCCAATAACCATCTGGGGTTTCGTTGTGTTGCAATCCATCCCCAAGAACAATAGTCATTATCCTTCGGTTATTAGGAGGCTATTATGCAAATACCTTATACCCACACATCCAACCGTGAATTCGTCCGCCAGGCTGTCGGCTTCGACAACCAGGAAGGCGTGATGTACCAGGACATCGGCGGGGAGCACGCGCTTTGGGCGGCGCGCGTGCCGTTTTTGCCCAGCCTGCTCTCCGAAGACTTCACCCGCTTGGGGAAGGAGCGCATCAAGCTGGTGATGGGCCGCCAGTTCCGCTTCATCTACGATCTCTCGCGCGCCCGCGAGCACCGCGCTACGTTTGAGCTGCGCTTTATCTCCACGCCCAGCGTCACGCCAGGCCAGCCCAACACTATTGACATCGTGTTCCTGGGTAAGGTCTTCTCGCAGCAGCAGGGGCAAGCAGAAAGACTGGCCGCGCAACTGTGGGATAAGTTCCTCTGCAACTTCCCGATGGAAGACCCCTACAATTACCCCTTGGAACCGGTGACGGAAGCCGCCGAATTTCTGCGCTACTACGAACCGTTCAGCCTCGACGCGCTAGACCTGGGCAACATCATGGAAATCCGCAAATTCGAGGATATGCCCATCGCCAGCGCCGCGCCCCTGGCGCGGGTGGCGCGCGTCGGGGATTACATCGCGCACCCCTTCGCGCCCAGCGTCAGTTTCAGCCCGATGAGTCGTTTTCTGGAGGCGTTGGCTTATCAGCCGCAGAAATGCTTCGTGGGCATTAGCATCCGCCCCACGCGGATGTACCCGCAGGAAGTCCACAACGTCAGCTTTGCCATCGGGCAGTTCAAGCGCACGGCCACCGAAGACGACGACGTGACCGAGGAGTATATCCGCACGCGCTCCGCCATCGGCGTCGCCATCTACCAAAAGCTGATGGACGAGCGCGAGCATCTGATGCTGGTGCGCGTCCACGTTGTGGGGGAAAAGGCCACACCTTATGGCCTGGCCGAGGCCCTGGGATCGGAGTTGATGGACAACGCCAACAATCCCTACCCCACGCAATGGGTGGCGGCGCAGCCCGCCGACGGCGCGGAGTTGAGCGTCGCGCTGGACAATCTGCGCTGGCTGGAACACGAATTCTGGGGAGCGACGCAGGCCGCGCCGCCGCTGGCCCGCCTGCGTTACCTGGCCTGCGCCCGCGAGGCGTCCGGCGCTTTCCGCCTGCCCGTCCCGCCGGAAAGTGGCTACATCCCCGGCGTCCTGGTGAAAAACGAGCCGTTCGTTGCCCCGGCGGATGAATTGGAGTTGCAGCGGCAGGCGCGCGCCAACGAAAACGACGTCCAATCGGCGTTGGCTGAAAAGCACCAGGAGCGCAAAATCAAGCTGGGCCAGGTCTACCATCGTGGCAACCTCACCCCGCAATATTTCACCACGTCGGTGTCCGGCCTGACGCGCCATGCGCTCATCGGCGGCTCCACTGGCAGCGGCAAGACCACCACCATCAAGTACCTGCTCTCCCAATTGTGGCAGGAACATCAAGTCCCGTTCCTGGTGTTGTACCCCATTGACAAACCCGACTACCGCGACCTGCGCCAGTATCGCGGGCTGGCGCAGGATTTGCTCGTCTTCACCCTGGGCGACGAACGCACATCCCCTTTCCGCTTCAATCCCTTTGAAGTGCCCGAAGGCCTGTTGCTCAAGACACACCTCAGCCGCCTGATGCGCGTCTTCACAGCGGCGTTCTCCCTCGTGGATCCCCTGCCGATGATTTACCGCGAGGCGATGCGGCAAGTCTATCGCAGCAAAGGCTGGGACCCCGTCTCCGACCGGGGCGAGCCGGGGCGCGAGTACCCGGTGACGTCGGAATTTTATGCGGCCATCCAACAGATCACCGACGCCCTGAAGTACGGGCGCGAGGTGCAGGACAACGTGCGACAGGCTTCCGTCATCCGCATCGGCGATCTGTTGGAGAACGCCGGCCACGTCCTCAACGTGCGCCACTCGATGGCGTTTGCCACGCTGCTCAACCGCCCCACCGTGATGGAAATCGGGCGCGTCGGCTCGGCGCAGGATACCGCGCTGCTGATGGGCTTCTTGCTGATGCGTTTTGCCGAGGAAGTCGAGCGCCATCCGCGCCCATTGGAACATCCGCATATCACCGTGGTGGAAGAGGCGCACCGCCTGATGGCCGAACCCGGCCCGGCTCTGAGCGGCATGGGTAATCCCCAGGGCGCGGCCGGCGAAGATTTCGGCAACATCCTGGCCGAAGTGCGCGGGCACGGCGAGGGCATCATCATCGCCGAGCAGATTCCCACCCTGCTGGTCAAGGGCGCAATTGGCAACACGCACCTCAAGATGATGCACTGGCTGGAAGACGTTCCCAGCTTTGATTTGTTCGGTAGCATCATGAACCTCAACGAGCAGCAGCGTGAGTACGCCCGCACGCTGAATCCCGGCTACGCGCTCGTGCGCAGTCCTTACGGGCGTCCGGTTCACCTGAAGGTGCCGGAACTCGAAGATCAGCCCGGCTTCGATAAGGCGGCGCCGGTGGACAATTCCGATGATGGCGTCCATGCTTACATGGAGAGACAGCGTGCCAGGATGAAACTGGCCGACGTGCCGGTGCTCCCGTGGACGGCGGGCTTACAGGCCACTTCAGGGGAGGCAAAAACGGTTACGGCCAAAGCGCAGTGGGATATGCAGCGCGAAACTGCCTCCATCTTGATGCGCGCGCCAATGTTTATGTGTGCTTACTGTCGGCCACTACTACAAAACCAAAAATGCCTCTATCATCGGGCTGTAGCACAAGTTTTGGAACAACAAGAGAGTTTCTTTCGCTTTCTACTGAATAAGATAGATCACGCTTTAAACTTGGAAGATAAAACACAGCGTTGGCAGGAACTCTCGGCCATTGGTAAAAGAATTGAGCAAAGTTTGGGTAAAACGGATGCAGATACGGCCAAAGATCACGTTTACTGTTATTTTGCTCAAATCGCGCAGTATCATCTGGCGCAAGCCACCGCAGACACTCCACAAGCTAAACACGTACGGAGTCAGTATCGCATTATGCTCTATGAATTCGAAAAGCATTACAAACCGTAGACGAACAGTCTTTAACACACAGGAGAATAACGATGCCACCAGAACGTATAGGATACCGTCCACCCACTGAAATAGACAAGGAGCCTCCGAAAGAGGCGCCTTATATTACCCCCAGCGATCAAACTGGGGATACCTCAACCCCACCTGCCGTGGGAGATGACGTTACTGATGATACCACTGATACCACAACCCCTTCCACAGTGGGAGACGATATTAGCGATGAGGTTGTAGACACAACGCCACAGCCTTTACCTCGGCTTGAGCCATTGGGTCCGGGGGATAAGGAAGCTGCGCGCTGGAATACAGAAGCGGACCTGATTGAAGATTTTGCAGGCGAGGTTGGAGACCCGGATGCATATCTTAAAGATGTGACCGACCGTGTGTACGAACCATCAGATAGTGGGAGTGATAGGCTCGACGACACCCCGCCGGAGATTGGAGAGGATATTGGCGGGGATGATGCCGCGCCGGATATAGATGTGTCGCCCAATCAGGAACCATAGTCAGGGAGAACCGTTATGGCAATCAAAAGCGATGTAGGGAAACCGAAAGATACGCAAGAGGATACAACGCCGTCAGAGGTTGGTCAGGACATTGAGGATGACGGCGCTGAGATGACGCCGCAAACCTTTGGCACTTTTGCACATCAAGGCTACGAATGGGCGGCTGAAGAACACTTTGAGGATGCCGAAAGTAATCGGTCGGTGATCGTCACCAAACCTGATGGCAGTGAAGCCCAGGGCGCCATTGACACGTTGATCAATGAGCGGGTCATTGTGGACTACAAAACCAACGATATGCGCGCCTGGACCATTGCCGATGCACAACGCTACGGCAAAGAACACGGGCAACAGGTAAAGGAATATGTCAATAGCCCGGAAATGCCGTCCGATGCGCGCGGCTGGATTGTTGCTACCGTGCCGCCTGAATCGGCGGAAGTACGCCAGGCTTATACCGATGCTGTCGGCGCCCATGACGTGGGCGTGAAATTTTCAGGGAGTGAACAACAAGAGGATGTGGTCGAGGCAGTTTCAGAAGCGGTAGCGGAAAGCGAGCCAGCCTCAACCGATTCCAATGCCGAGGGAGACGCATAGCCAATGGCAGATACAGGTCACGAGCGAGCCGCAGAAGGGGACATCGGGCGGGACATTGACCAGGATACCGATCTGGAAACCCCGCCGGACGTAGGACTGGATATTGAACCACGCTTTGCAGAAGACGAAAGTGCGCCAGATCAACCTGAACTCAACCATCCTGCTGAGGCGCGCTCCGGCGCGAGTGAGCGATTCCAATCCACCGCAATGAAGGGAGTGGCTATATCGGCAGCCGCGCTGGGCGTGATGGGGATTTCCAACCTGATGCACGCCCAACCTGCTGAGACTCCCACTCTGCCCATTGAATCTGCTCCTATTGTCGAACAGATTGACCCTGGCGAAATGCTCGCCCTTAACGGCACACAAGACCAGACGCCTGAACCGCATCAACTTTCACCGGTGACGTCAGAAATCGAGATGTCTGAACTCGATGCGCCGTGGTGGTATGATGTCCCAACGGCCAGCCAGCAGGATTTGCAATACAAGGGTAAGGATACGCAGTTTGGCTGCGCCCCAACGGCTGTCAGCATGGTTTTGGACTATTGGCACGCCCAGGACCCCGTCAATCAAGCCTTGTCGGCCCAGGCATTGCTAGATGCCAATGTGACACAAGGAATTTTCGTTGGAAAGGGCATGAGCATTACCGACATCCATGACGAAATTACCGGTCTGGGCTATGACGTGGTGCAGGACTATGCGGACGCAGATTTGGATACCCTCAAACAAAACGTCGCCCAGGGCCCGGTAGTCGCCGCCGTCAAACTCAATATGCAGACCAGCGGTCATAACCACTCCGTCGTCGTGACCGGCATTTCCGAGGATAACCAGGTACGCATCAACGATCCCTGGACCGGCGACGCTCACACCTACACATGGGACGAGTTCAGCCGATCCTGGGGTGCAGATTTTGGAATTGCCACCAAAAATCACTTTACGGTCATACGCCCTTCGTAAAGAAACGGGTTTCCTATTAAGTAAGTCAAATTACATATAACTATAGTTATGCGTTGACATTCCAGACGAAACCCCGTAAAATGAGCCTATATCAGCCATTTTACGGGGTTTTTCTGTGTCAAAACCCATCGCATAAATCAGCAACCTTTTCAGGAGGCGCCCAATGAGCGACTTTTTGACCCAATTCACCGCCCACTTACGATCCCAAGACCGCAGCGCGCACACCGTCACCGCCTACACCGGCGACGTGGCTGTAGGATTTCATAGTTTTTGAGACTCGTTCCATAGTTTTTGAGACTGCATTCCACAATTTTTGAGACTGGTATTTCACGGTTTTTGAGACTGGTCGCGCTCCAGACCCGGCCCAACCGACGTTGGGCC
>DAOUGD010000020.1:0-21276 GCA_034429475.1 Anaerolineae bacterium | reverse complement strand
CGTCGCCGTGTGCAACGCGGCGACGAAAAATCCACTCTCAAATGATGGCTTTAGCCGTTTTCCGATAGGGGAGGCAACTTGCCCATTTTGTGAAACGCACCCGATTCGTGCGTGCGTGTTGACTAACCCGGCAAATTCCCTATACTGATACCATATCTTTGCACACCGCAAAAAAGTTTTTTCAGGAGACCTATGACCAAGAAGCACCAACTTAATTTTAACCATGCTGCGCCCGACCTGACGGTCCTCACCCCCGCCGGGGAACCGGTGCAGCTTTCCAGCCTGTGGGCGGAAAAGCCTTTGCTACTGGCCTTCACCCGGCATTTCGGTTGCACCCAGTGCAAGGAGATGCTGAGCGAACTGGTGACTGGCAAGGAACGTATCGAAACCGCCGGCCTGGCAATCGCCGTCATCACGCAGGGAACCCCGCCAATGACCGGCGAATTTGCCAAGACCTATGCGCCCGGCCTGCGGGTGCTGGCGGATCCAGAACGCAAGGTCTACCAGGCGTATGGGTTGGAACGCGGCAACGTGTTCCAGACGGCCCTGAATCGCCGGGTCTGGCAGGCCGTCGCGCGGGCGAAGCAAAAAGGCTATCAGGTGGAATTGCCGCCCGCCGGGCAGGATGCTATGCAGATGTCGGGCATCTTCATCATCAACCAGGAAGGACGGATTGTGTTGCCTTACTACTATGACGATATTGCCGACCATCCCCCGCTGGCCCTGCTGCTGGACGGCGTGCTGGCGACCCGCTGGAACGCTCCCTTCGACGGGCCGGTAGGTCCTGGTGTGGAAAAGTCGAATAGTGACTCCGGGAGGGCAAAATGATGCAAACGCTGACCATCTCCACCTACCTGGCGCTGAAAGAAATCTGGCGCAACCGCGGGCGCTTCTTGCTGGTCAGCCTGGTGATCGCCCTGATCACCCTGCTGGTGCTCTTCATTGCCGCCCTGGGCGAGGGGCTGGGCAATGGCAACCGGGAATACATCGCCAAGTTGGACGGCGAATTGCTCGTCTACCAGGCCAAAGCGGACTTCCTGATTGCCGCCAGCCGGCTGGACATTGCCCGCGTGGACGAAGTGCGCCAGGTCGCGGGCGTGGCGGACGCCGGTATGATTGGGACGGCCAGCGCCACCCTGATCCTGGATGGCGACGCGGAGCCGCTCAAAGTGGCCCTGCTGGGTGTCGAACCGGGCCACGTCGGCGAGCCGCCCGTGGTGACAGGACGCCAGCTCACCGCAGAGGATGCAGATGAGGTCATCATAGACCGGAACACGGCCATCCGCGCCGGCCTCGCGGAGGGTGACACTGTGACCCTGCGGGTTACACAGGGCACCGAGGATGCGTTCTTCACGCTCACCATCGTGGGCGTCACGGACGGGCGGCAATACAGCCTCCAGCCCGCGATTTTCGCCCCGTTCCTGACCTGGGATCGGATCCGGCCCCAATCGGCGGCGGAACTGAATTTCGCGGACGCGACGGCCAACGTGATCGCCGTGCGGCTGGCAGACCCGGACGCGGTCGAAGCGGTGCGGCAGGAAATCGAGACGCAGGTGGAGAAAGTGGACGTCGCCACGCTGAAAGAGGCCATTCAGGCGTTGCCCGGCTATTCCGCCCAACAAAGCACGTTGAACACGCAGGGCGGCTTTACCCTCTTCATCGGCATTCTGGTTATCGGCGGCTTCTTCCAGATCCAAATCCTGCAAAAAGTCTCCCAGATCGGCGTGCTCAAGGCCATCGGCACCTCCAACCCGATTGTGGCCTGGGCGGCCATCATCCAGATTGTGGTCATCACCGCCGTCGGAGTCGCCATCGGCGGCCTGCTGACGTTCCTGTTTTCGCTCTTCTTCCCGCCCACCGTGCCCATCGTCTTCAATGGGACGACCTCGGCGATTGCGCTGGTGGCGCTCCTGCTGATCGGGCCGGCGGGCGGATTGGTCTCCATTCGTTACGCGGTCCGTATCGAGCCGCTGAAAGCCCTGGGGTTGAACTCATGAACAATACGACACACACACCGTATGCCCTTGAGACCCGCGCCGTGGTCAAGAAATACCAGGCGGATGCCGGAACGATCTTTGCTGTGAATGACGTATCGCTGCAAGTGGCGGCGGGCGAGTTCGTGGCGCTCGTCGGGCCGAGCGGCTCCGGCAAGACGACAATGCTCTCGATGCTGGCGGCGTTGTTAAAGCCCAGTTCCGGGCAAATCCTGCTCGACGGGACAGACCTGGCCGGGATGAGCGACGCCGAGCGGGTGGTCATGCGCCGGGAGAAGATCGGGTTTACCTTTCAGGCGAATAACCTGGTGCCTTACCTTAGCGCGGTCGAGAACGTCGAATTGATGCTGCGTCTGAACCGGCGGCTGGACAAGGCCGGCAAACTGCGCGCACGGGAACTGCTGGCCCGGCTGGGCCTGGGGGAACGGCTGAACAACCTGCCCGGGCAGATGTCGGGCGGGCAGCAGCAGCGCGTGGCCATCGCCCGCGCGCTAATCCACAATCCCAGTCTGGTGCTGGCGGACGAACCGACCGCCAGCCTGGACACCGAACGCGCCTATCAGGTGGTGGAAACCTTTGCGGGCCTGATCCACGAGCGGCAGCGCGCCGGCATCATGGTCACGCACGATCTGCGCATGTGCGAGTACGTGGATCGGGTGCTCCAGATGCGCGACGGCAAGTTGGTGCAGATATATACGGATCGGGATGACATCATGAGGTTGGCCAAAGGCAGTCGGGATTAACGGTCATCCGATTTGCCCATCAGCTTCACCCGCCGGCCGGGCCGGCGAGAGGATACATAATCTCTGTTTCGAGGTTTTCTGGCGCCGTGGTCTGGGGGTCATTCAAGTAACTTTCATAGGTCGCCCCGGCTACCGTATACCCATTGGCTCTCAGCCATTGCGCCAGCGCGGCCCGGACTTCCGGCAGTTTTTCGTAGGAACCCACGTGATGATAGCTGGCTGATTTCCCGCCGGGAATCTCGCTGATTTGGATCGTACCCCGCCCCTCTGTACCCGGCCCGCAGGGAAATCCAATTTCGACCTCCTGCATCTGTCCATCAAAACCGTGATAGGCCACAAACAGCGGGCCGGCGGGGATGTATCCTTTTTCCCTGGCGTATTGGAAAATAGTCCATGCGGATTCCCCGATGATTTGGGCCAACGCGACCGGCGATACTTGGGTGCGGATGGTCAGCGCGGGCCGGGCCGGACGTTCGACAATCTCGCACCGGCAGGTTGACTCGACACTTTCCGGTTTTGCGGCATCCTGCTTGGGTTGGTATTGCCTGCCAATACTCCACGCCGGCCCTCTATCCTCGCCTAAAGAGCGGTAGCGATTCTCGATGCCTGAAAAATAAATGGGATTGGCCTTCAGGATATCTATTTTTCCGTTCGCGCCCAGCATCTCCTCGTTCACATACACCTGGATGACCTCGCCGAAATAGAGGATATCCATATCGAATTCAACTTTCTGCCCCGTGTACCGACATTCGCAGGTGATAGGGAATTCTGCGATCATCGGCGCAGTCCCCAGTTCGCCATAAAATGTGGTGAAAAGGTGGGATTTGTCGCTGTTTTTGCCGCTGACCAACCCGCAGTAGTCAGTTTCCACGACGTAATGCACGGAAGGCACATTGATGCTGAAAGTGTTATTCTCGATGATCCCTTGGGGCGTATAATGTTTCCGGTTCAGGCTGATGTAGACGATGGTCGGCTTAACATTCACCCCATTGACAAAGCCCGCAGCCATGTAATTGGGTTTCCCTCCCACATTGGCGCCCACCAGCACTATCGGCACCACCGGCAACGGATTATACGCACCTGTTTTTAGTTTTCCCATCTCACTATCTCCTCCCTCCCTTGAAAATAGCCACAGAGGACACAGAGGTCACAGAGAAAAATATGAAATCTCTGCGTCTTTGCGTCTCTGCGTTGAAAATTTTCATCTAACCGTTGGTGAACCGCCGGTTAATGAGAAATTCCTTTGAAAATAGCCACAATGGATTGAACGGATTAAACGGAAAAATATCCGTTAAATTCCGTTACATCCGTTGAGAAAGTTTTTTTCATCCAACTGCTGGTGAACGCCAGTTAATGACGAATTCCTCTGAAAATAGCCACAGAGCACACAGCGTTCACAGAGAAAACCCTTTGTGTCCTTCGTGCCCTTTGTGGTGAAAATTTTCATCCAACCGCTGATGAACGACCGGTTAATGATGAATTCCTCTAAATTTTGTGTTTCAGGGGAATACAAATATCAAAGATCCACTTACCCTCTGGATGTTCTGCGGCATTGTTGTGGTACACCTCATAACACGGGGTGTCATTACATTCATACCCGCTGTCGCAAAGCCAGGCAAAGGCATCTTCCCACGCTTGTTGGATGTTGTCAGGCTGAAGTTCGAAATGACACACCGCGTAGGGGCCGCCGCTAAGGGTCTGGATGTACACCTGTTCTTCAGGGACTGTCCCTTCAGGAACAATGACACAGGCATCGAAACGACACCTTTCTGGCGGGGTGACCTCTGGGTTATCCCAATAAATAGCCAGCACCTTCCCCGGCCCCACATAATTCCGCGGGCCGGCCCACTGCATCAATTCCCTGAATTCCGGTTCACAAGTGACTTTGACATACGGCCCCACCTGACGAACATAGGCTACGGTATACTCCGGCATTTCTTTGACTTCTGCTTTTACCGGATTCCGCTTTTTACTGTTCAGTAAATCCATGAACACAGTATCAGAATCATACACCACTTGGAGGGACAATGCGTTTCCATGCTTGCTATGTCTGTTTCCCAGCTTGCTTTTGCGATAGGTGGAAGGGGTCATTCCAAAATGTTGGCGGAATGCCTTGGCGAAATTCTGCGAACTAGAGAATCCACACGCTATGGCGATGGTGGTGATCTCCTCCCGTGGTTTGGATAAAAGCCGGTTGGCTGCCAACTCCAGTCGCAACCGGCGCGTAAAGCCGGCGACCGTTTCACCCACCACCGCCTTGAAAATTCTGTGAAAATGAAACATAGAAAAGGAAGCGGTTGCAGCAATCTCTTCCAGAGCGAGATCCCGTTCTATGTTTTGGCTAATAAAATTCATCGCGCGGCAAACGCGCTTTTTATAATCAATCGGGGTGTACTGCATCAAACCTCCTTTGGCTGTCTATCTTGGCTGACACCGGACATGCACCGGTGCGAACAACCGGTCGCCAATCCGGGGGTAGCGCGACTATCGCTCAGTTCGGCGCCATGTCAACCGAATTTTGCAGCTAAAGCCGCTTTCAGGAAGGGGTTTAGCCGCAAATTGCGGGTCAAACAGATCCCTAGAAAGAGTATGCAGAGACTGTAGACATTTTATAGATACTCGGCGTCCTCTGCGACCTCCGCAGGGCGAAAGGCGTCGGCTGGCGTAACTTCTATTTCTCTAGCATAGGCCGAAATTGTGCTGGGCGTATTAAGCAGTAGGGGGGACTACAGATACGACGTGACGCCTGGGCGCAGGGCGGACACCAGTTTCCATCCATAGGGCTGGGCAGCGCCTATGCAGGAGTGGGGGCAGTTTCCTTCAGAGGCATGTAGGTGGGGAAATCGGTCAGCACTTCTTCCAATCAAAACAGCCTGGTACATCCAGGCCGTTTTGATTGGGTGAGTCTCGGTTTACTATGGATTGAGTGACCCGCACAGGACTCGAACCTGTAACCAATTGATTAAGAGTCAACTGCTCTGCCAGTTGAGCTAGCGGGCCATCTGCCCCCCTTTATACCACGTTTTTACACTGACGCAAGCTAACCCACACTGGCTATACTTGCGTTGGGTATACTCCAACACAACCCAACACAAATTGACTACTCCCTAGTAGTTGCGCTAACTACTCGTAGTAGTTGCGCCGCACAATACCATGTCACTGTGACCATGACCCTACCACCCTGTCACTATCACACCCATTTTCCGGTTTCCCGTACCGCGCAAATTCCGCAATGGTACGCGATACAAAGCGATACGCATACCCGCCTTTGTATCCAAAAAGCTGTAGTTCGATAGCTTTGTAAGTCAGCCCTTGCCCGTGCAGCCGTAACACGTCAGTTGACCGTTGCCGCTTGTCCTCGTTGCGCGAAACCATCAGCCCGGTTGACAAAGCCAACTTCAACCGCTTGATTTCGGCTTCTTTCGCGTCCAGGTCTTCTAACAAATGCTTGTTGACTTGTCGCAATTGATCCCGTTCTTCAACCAGGTCTTTTACCATGTCGAAAATGTCAGCCATGTTTTCTCCATCGCTTGTGACGATAACGTAACAGCTTGTGCCGGCCTATGTGAATGACCATGCCCCTGCCGGGATACCTTCAAGCAGGTCTTCGAGTAATTCAAGGCCGTTGCCATACAGCAAACCGCCCCCCCACCAATTCATGTCCGCGACCTTACGCAGATAAGGCGACTTCTCAAACCGCTTCGAGACGTTTTCTTTGAACCGCTGCCAATATTCCCCGCCTTTGATCCGGATACTGGCGATCAATACCTTGCAGGCTTCAAAGGCTTCCCGCCCCCAAATGCCCCAAGTCTTGCCGGTTTCCAACGCTTCCCCGGTCTCTGGATCAAAGGCAATCACTTGATACCCCTTCTTGAAGCCGCCTAACTCTTTGGAGAGATACCCCAACAGGTTGCCCGGTTGCCCTTGTTCCACATAGACGGCTTCAAGGCTTGTCCCCGCCCTCAAATGGTCAGGATTGCCCGATCCCACCACTTCATACCACGCTTTAGCCAGCCATGCCCGAAACCAAGCCACTTTAACGACCTTTGGCAACAAGACAACCAGGTGAAAGTGTAACGCCGTGCTTTCTTGATGTTCCTGCACCCAAACAGCCCACGTTAACCCGCACTTGTACACGATCCGCTTGCGTAAGGCTTCAAGATGCGCCTTTCCCCGTTCATAATCCGTAAATGGCTTGCCATCCGTCCAGGGATAGGTCAAAGTGACAAAGTGCGCCGCCCCATACTTTGCCCCTTTGCGCTCGGCGGCGATGTCTTCCAAGTCAACCTGGATAAGATGCTGCATCAGCCGCCCCCGCGCCTTTTTCGACCGCCCTTTCACTTTGCGCCCCATTTCTGAGGGTGGAGGCTTACGCACCGCGCACTTGTCCAGGGTTTTGACTTGCGCCCCGCTCGGATGCAGCACCACGACCCCATCCGCCGCGATATTTTCAGGATGCAAGACAGCCTCTTCAGGATGATCCAGCAAATGCGCCGCAATCTCACCACGCCGATCCTGTTCCTCTGGCGACCGCCCCCCCGATCTTCGTGCGTCCTCAATTAACCGCTTCCTGCGCGCTTCCGGGGTTTCGCGGGATTTGGATACATTAACAAGCCCCTGTTCGCCGGTCATAACGCCGCCGCCATTTCACGGATTGCGTCCGAGACGCTCAGGTTGTGCGACCGCGCAAACAGGTTCACCACGTCACCCCGCCCGCAAACGTAGCAGCCCCACAGCCCGCGCTCTGAGTCTACCCAGAAAGACGGCGTGCGATCAGCGTGAAACGGACACCGACCATGCCACCAACGGCCATCCTTGCTCGTGATCCGCGTCAAGGTCTGCGCGACCGTCAAAACCGGCCACCCGCGTTTGATGCGCGATACCAGGTCTTCCCCATCGTTCCCCTTGCTTAGTGTGGTCATGGCCTTTGGGGATTCACTAAGCAAAGAGAATGCAGCCGGGAGGCTTTGCAGTTGCGCGCGCGCGTCCAGGGGATGATAGACAAACCCGCCACGCTGCGAGGGCGACGCCATCACGACCGCCCCTTGCCCTTTGACCTCGTAGCCGTCTGGATGCCGGTAAGAACGGCTTTCCCCCAGGAAGTGAACGTGGCAGCCGCGCCTGGTCTTTTCCGTGTACGAAACCGCCGCTGCCGGAAAGGCCGCCGCCCAACGCGCATGGCTTGCATCGTCGTCGAAATCCAAGACAACCATGCCGGCGCCGCAGATCAAGCCCATGTTGGCGTGCCGCTCGACGAACCAAAACCGCGCCTGGTCTGTGGTTTCGATGCGCTGCGAGTAGGGGCCAAACCCCGGTATGATGTGCTTTGAACCTGGTTGCAGGGGAATTAAGGGGATACCCCGCTCCAGCCAACTTTGGGCTATTGCCAGAGTAAAATGTGGTGTATAATCAGAGTTAGCACCGTCTGATTTAGTCGCCGTCTTCCCCGTCTCAGGGGAGACGGCGACGCTTTTTTTGTCGTTCATGATCTTCACCTCCTGCTTGGAAGTTTAGATCAAAACTCCCCAATTCTTCCCAACCACCACCCAACGGTGAAAATGGGTGAAACTTTGGTTAGTTGTGTAAATCTTTTTTGAATCTTCGCCGCTTCAAAGATTCTGCGTTAAAGACAGGAGAGCCTTGACCCCAAAATAAATTCCGTTTCTTTCTGACTGTTTCAACAGCAGTAGAGACGGTCAATGCTTGTTGTATTTCCGCGTCCGTATACTCAGGATGGGCAATCGCCACCGAAAGTATTTGTCTGTCTATGGCGTCCATTTCAGTTTGTGCCGTTTCTTGTACCTGCTCAGGTTGCGCCGTTTCTTGTTCCTGGTCATCGGCTTGCACCTGGTCAACCTTGCGCCGTTCAAACTGCGTGAAACGTAACGCCATAAAAGCCGCGACGATTAACCCCACTGTCATGACCGTTCCGACCCACCCGCCCGGCCAGCGAGAAAGTAACCAACCTATCTCGCCCAAAACCACTGCGCAAATTACCGGGATTACCAACATGACCAAAACCCTAACAACTGCCTTCCGAAAGCCGCGAAAGTCAAACCTTAGCCTCATAGCACCGTCCCCTTTTTGTGAGTGAATAGTTTGACCTTCGAGTTTACCCCGTCCAGCGTAAAGTGCGATAACGTAACGTTTCACCCTCTCACTTGCCGTTCCCGGTATGCCGCCTGTTTGCACGCATTGGAGCAATACCGCTTGTTACGCTTTACCCGCCGTGCGACAAACCACTTGCCGCAATGGTCACATTGCACGGCTTCCGCTTTCCCGCCGTCAAAGCAGGTTGCCATTACCGCTTGCGCTCTTGCTGTGCTTTCGTCCATCCCTACCCCCCTGTCTACGATGCGCCCTAAAGCCCTTCATAAGCCCGCTGCGCTGTTTTTACCCTATCCAATGCCATAAATGGCTTTAAACCCCTCCCCCACCCCGCTTTTGGGTGGTGGTGGGGTGGTTTTCACGCGCCACCACCACCACCACCACCAGCAAACGCCCGCTGCAAGGCTTTCCCCTTTTTCGTCCAGTACGCCGGTTGATTGTCCGCTTCCCGCATGACGTATCCCAACGCCAGCAATTGAGAAACGAGGCGCATGGCTTCCGTGTCACCTATCCCCACATCCATCAAGGTTCTTTTGCTCAAGCCATCCACCCGCGCCACGAGTGCGAGCCGTTCCCGGCTTATGCCTAACTCGTCGTATACCGCCCGCTTCACGCTGCCGTCTGCGTTGTGCTCAATCCATTCCAGGGTGATCCGCTCGTTACTCGCTGCCGCCTGCGCTTCTTGCCGGTTGGAATAACGCTCGCGTGACACCATGACGTTATCCCGCGTCCAGCGCACCGCCCGGTAGACTTCCCGCGCAAACATCCCACTGGCGACGACCGCCGCCCCCGCTGCCGGATACTTGAAGGGGATGTCCCAAAACATCCCCCCCATGCCCGCTGCCGCCAAACTGAACAGCCCGACCGCCCCGGCCAGCAAACCCGCCTGCCCAAACGGGACGATCACGCCGCTTTCAAACGTCAGCACTTGCCAGTTATCCCGCTTGATTTCGGAAAACTTCCCTTGCGCCAGCCCGGTTTGTTCACGCTCCCACATGGCGCACCCCCTTCCCCACGAACAGCCCGACGATCAGCCCGACGCCCAACGCCACAATGACGACGATCCCGACCACGATCACGTTACTGGACAAAGCGTAAAGCGTAACGAGACGGCGATCCGCCGCAACTGCTAACGCTGCTTGCTCCAAAATGGCCTTTTCGCCTTCCGCCCTTACCAGCTCGGCTTGGGCTTGCGTCTGGATGGCCGCCTGTGCGTACATATCCGCCTGGGCTTCCATGCGCCCCGTGTCCAGGTCTGTCAGGAAGGCTTGCCACACGCCCAAGCCCTTGCACGTCAGCCCGACCACCACCAACAACGCCACCACCAATGCCGGAATCACGATCCCGTCTGCCTTGCGATTCATCATGCCACCTCCGCGAGTAGTTCCCATTTGTTTCTAAAAGCCGCCCATCGGCCTTTGTACTCTGCCAAGTCCACCCCGACGCCCAACTTGCGCCGGTTGCCTACTTCCCGCGCCGGGATGATGAAAAATTCGGTTGCTCCATCCCCGACGCATACCAGCACGACCGCCGCCGCTTTCAGACTGGCATGGCCGGCCTTCTCAATGCAAAACTGGAAGCCGGCCTGCCGCCCGTTGTAACGGCTTGGTTTTGCGGTTTTGACTTCCAGGGCGATCCCCCCCTCGATTACCAGGTCAGCCGGCCCGCCGCGCTGGGCGACGATGCCCGCCTGGTGAAACATTGCCAATACCAGGTCTTCACCCCATGCCCCAAGTTGTGTATGCTCTGCCATTGCTCCGTTCCCCCTATGCGTACCGCTCATGCAGTTGTGCCAGGTCTTCTTCGTCCAGAAACGTGTAAAGCCGTGTCACGTCTGGGGATGCGTGCCCCATCAGGTCTTGAAGTACCAATGTCGGGCAGCCGTTCTTTGAGAGCCGCCGCCCAAACCCATGCCGGAAGGCGTGCGGATTGCACCGTTCCACCCCGGCCTTGTTCCCGATCCGCTTCACTGCCAGGTACATGCCCCAATAGGTTAACGGCGTGCCGTCCAACGCCCACAGTACCCGATCCTCTGGGTTGTGGGGGATGGTGGGGAGATAGTCCCGCAAGGCCGCCGCCCCATCCACACAGAGAAAGACCGGGCGATCCTTGCTGCCCTTGCCCGTCACCCATGCCCGCCGCTTGTCCAGGTCTACGGCCTGCCAGGTTAACCCGATCAATTCGTCAGCGCGCGCGCCCGTTTCCCACAGCAGCAGCAGCAGCACCCGATCCCGCTGCTGCTCCGCTTGCCCCAGAAGCCTTTCAAAATCGCCAGGAGTAACGCCCTTTGGAACCCGCTGCACCTTTGGCGGATATTCAACATTGCGCGCCGGGTCTTTGTCCGTCAGTCCTTCTTCGAGCAGCCACCGCCCGTACCGCCGCAACACGACGGCATAACCGCGCACGGTTGCCATGCTGCGCCCTTCCCGCTTCAAGTGAGCAATAAAGCCGTTGAAGGCCGCCCCGGTCAAAGGGCTTTCGGGATACTCCCGATCCGCCCATGTCCAGAATTGCCCCAACAGTTGCTTGTACCAGCGCATGGTGTCATCGCTGCCCACCTTGCCCGCCGCGACCGCGTCCAAAAAGGTTTGACGGTTGCTCTTATCGGCCATTGTCTCTTTACCCCCTGTGTGCTATACCCGACCTTGCGCCGGGTTAAAGGCAACAAAAAAGCCCCACCTTGCACCGTTGCCGGTCTCAGGTAGGGCTTTACTCAGGGTAACGTATATTACGCCCGCCAGGGATGCGTAAATTACCCCTGGTAGGGGTTACGTGCTATAATTTGAGTAGCTCTACCGTTGCCCGTAACAACGGTATGAGTTAGACGCCTGACTCGTGTTGGAAGCACTTGTCAGGCGTTGCTCGTTTATGGGGAGTGGTTAAGGTTCTTTGGCTTCTTCGGCTTTCCTGGCTTCCCGTTCCTCAAGCCAGCGTTGCCCGACCTCGTAACGGATAACCCATGCACTTCCAAACTTGCGCGCCGGGATGCGCCCTTGACGACACAACCGCGCCACATGCGCGAAGCTTATTCCCGCCGCTTCCGCCAAACTGGAAGCCGTGAAGTCTTGTGTTTCGTTTACGACTGCGTTCTCAACCATAGCCCTATTGTATACCAAACGTTTGAACCTGTCAAGCAGCAAAAAAGCCGGAAGGGGAAAGTCCCTTCCGGCTTTGAAGTCTAGCGTGATTAAGAGTCAACTGCTCTGCCAGTTGAGCTAGCGGGCCAACACTACCTACGCAAGGCTGTTTATACCACACTTTGCCTTATTGACAAGTCCTCACGTGTTGTTTGGATCTTGACAGAATTCTGGTTTTGTGATATTCTAGTATTATAATAATTTAGTAGTAGGATAAAGAGAAATGACCAATGCAGAACTGGCAATTTTGAGCCTGGTGGCCGAGCAGCCGCGTCATGGCTACGAACTGGAACATATTATCGTCGAACGGGGCATGCGCGACTGGACAGAAGTGGGGTTCTCGTCCATCTACTACGTACTTAAGAAGCTGGAAGCCGCCGCGCTCGTCGAGAGTCAATTGGAGGCGGCCGAGCAAGGCCCGGCCCGGCGCGTCTATCATGTCACGCCGACGGGAGAAGCGGCGTTGCGCGAAGGGGTACTGGCTGCTCTAGCGACGCCGTCGGTTGGGCACGCTCCATTGCTGCTAGGGATAGCGAACCTGCTGGCAGTCCCCCAGATGGAAGCGCTGGCGGCGCTCCGGCAATATCGCGCTGCACTAGATGAACGGTTGGCGCACGTCCAGGCGCGGTGGGACGCGCAGAAACCGCTCCCTTACTTTGTGGAGGCGCTGTTTACGTACAGTGTCACGATGATTCAGGCGGAACGCGATTGGGTCGCGCAATTCATTCAACAAGTGGAGGAACAGAAATGAGTGTACAGCCTTTTCCTGGATTTCGGCATTTCACGACGCATCACTGTGTTACCGGCTCGCTGCGGCATATTTACGCTTTCTATGACCACGATCTCAGTGAGGATTTGTTACTGGGCCTTGGCGAGGGTGTAAGTTTTTGTTACTGGCACTACAAAGGCCAGCCGCCTTTTCTCGGCGGGCGGGGGATGCCCAAGCCCAGTATGGAGGAGATCGCCGGGCAGCGCACCGGCGTCAAAGTTGCGATCTACGCCACGAGCAGCGCGGCCAAGGCGCGGCAATCGCTGCTGGAGATGCTCACAGCCGGACAACCAGTGATGCTTCAGGTGGACATGGGCTTCCTGCCCTACTTTGACTTTGCTGGACAGGAGTACCACTTCGGTGGGCATGCGGTGGTGGCGTGCGGTTACAACGCGGCTACCGGCGAGGTGTTGATCGCTGACAGAGAAGAGGTTATGCACCCCGTTCCCCTGGCCGACCTGGAAAAGGCGCGCGGCTCGACGTTCAAGCCGTTCCCGCCTAAGAACCGCTGGTACACCTTCGATTTCAGCGGCAAGCGGCAGCCGACGGCGGCAGAGGTGCGCCAGGCCATCGCAGGGCAGGCCCGGCCGATGCTCGCGCCGCCTATCAGCAACATCGGCGTCAAGGGCATCCGCAAGGCGGGGCAGGGAGTGGCGCGGTGGGCAGATGCGATGAGCGTGGATGAAGTCAAATGGGCGTTGTTCAATACCTATATTTTCATCAGTCCCGTGGGAGGGAGCGGCGGCGGCGCGTTTCGGTATATGTTCGGTCGCTTCCTGCGGGAAGGGGCAGTCATCACCGGCGACCCGCGTTTGGCGGAGAGCGCCGAGGCTTTTGGGCGCATCGCCGACGAATGGGCGCGGTTAGGGGAATGGTTCAAGGCGGCGTCAGAATCGCCCGAGCCGGCGGCAGGGCTGGCGGAATGCGCGCCGGCCTTCAATGCCATTGCTGACATGGAAGAAACCGCGTGGGCGCATCTGGCAGAAATCGTCGTTTAGAGCAGGGAGTAGGGGGTAGGATATAGGAAATATTCTTGCCTCCCGCCGCCTATCTTCTATCTTCTTCCCAACACTCGCGCCAGGGTTTCGGCTAGTTGTTCCAGGCCGGGCGGCTTTTGGAGCCAGGCCGTCACGCCGGCCAGTTGGAGGGTCTCGCTTTCCTGATCCAGGGGATGGCCGCTCACGACGATGACGGGGAGGGCAGGGTTCCGTTGGTGGAGGGCTTGTGCCAGGGCTTTGCCGCCCATTGCCGGCATCACCATATCGCTCAACACCAGGGCAATGTCCTCCTGCTGTTGTGCGAAGATTTCCAGCGCCGCTGCACCGTCGCTGGCTTCCAGCACATGATAGTGGAGCAGCTCCAAGCTTTCGACGAGGGCGGCGCGCGTTGTGGCGTTGTCTTCTACCACCAGGATGGTTTCAGCGTTTCCCAACGGTAGTTCGGAGTTATCGGGGAGCCAACGGGTGGTCTCCGGCAGTTTCAACAGCGGCAGGTAGATGTCGAAGGTTGTCCCCACGTTCACTGCCGATTTCACATCAATCCGGCCTTCGTGCGCGGCGACGATGCCGTACACTTGCGCCAATCCCAGGCCCGTGCCTTTGCCCGGCGCTTTGGTGGTGAAGAACGGGGTGAAGAGCCGCGCCAGGACAGCGTCGGGAATACCGCTGCCCGTATCGGTGATGGAGACCCGCACCCATTCTCCGACGGCCATTTCGGGGTGGGGGGCGGAACTCGCGTTCTTCACCCGCACCTGCGCTAGGGTGACGCGGAGGTCGCCGCCATCGGGCATGGCGTCGCGCGCGTTGACCACCAGGTTGATCAGCATCTGCTGCATCCGTGTGAGGTCGGCGTTGACGATATAGGCATCCTCGGCGCAGGTGAGGGTGATGTGGATGTTTTCCGGCAGCGTGTGCTCCCACAATTTGACTTGTTCTTTCACAAAGGGCACCAGGTCTAGCGGGCGGCGATCCAACACGGCGCGCCGACTGAAGTCCAAAATCTGGTTGATCAAGTCTGAGGCTCGGTGGCTCTGTTCTTCGATCACGGTCAGCCGCTCGCGGAGTTTGGGGGGCAGATCCGGCATCCGCAGCGACATCTGGCTGTAGAGCATGATGCCGGCAAGGATGTTGTTGAAGTCGTGGGCGATGCCGGCCGCCAATTGGCCGACAACGGCCAGCCGCTCCTGGCGCTCCATGTTACGTTGGATTTCGCGTTCCTGGGTGACGTCGCGGAGGACTAACACCCAGCCGCTTGGCTCGCCCTCATTCTCCAATGGGCGCGCAATCGCCTCGAAATGCCGTGAGTCCGCCGTGATTGCGTGCCATAGGCCCTGCTCCGGGGAGGTCAGCAATTCGGCCAGGGGGCGGTCGCCGAGGCGTTCGAGAATCGCGCCAGACTGGTATTCGGCCAGGAACGCCAGGTAGGTGTTCGCTACCGGGTTGGTCAGGATAATCCGCCCGCTGACCCCCAACAGCAGCACACCCTCCGGCACGGCGTCCATGATCTGGCGCAGTTGTTGGGCGGATTCCTGAATCTGCGCCATTAGTCGTTCCCGTTCCGCATCGGCGCGCTTGCGCATGGTGATGTCCTCAAAAACGGTGGCAAATTGCCCGTTGTTCGGTGAGAAGACTGAGATGCCGAAGTGTCTGTGGAGGGGGGCGAAGTAGGTCTCAAATTGGGTCGGGACGCCGGTCATCGCCGCTTTCTCGTAGATGTCGAAGTAGGGAGGGGGGCTGATTCTGTATAGTTCGGAAGCTTTTATCCCGATCACATCTTGCCGGGTGATGCCGGTGTGCGTCGTATATGCCGGGTTGATGTCTATGACGCGGTAATCCACCGGCGTCCCCGCTTCGTCATAAAGGATTTCGTGAATGGCGACGCCCTCGGTCATGGCTTCGAACAGGGCGCGGAAACGCTGTTCACTGAGGCGGAGTGCGGCTTCGGTTTGTTTTTGTTCGGTGGTGTCAATGAGGAACCCTTCGATGCCGACCACTTCATCCCCACGGGAGACCGGGCGGGCGGAAAAGGTGTGGTAGCCTATGGCGCCATCTTTGCATTGACGGCTAAATTCACCGCTCTGATAGTGGGGATCGCCGCGCAGAATGCCGGCGACAATCTCGTCTGCTTTTTCGACGTCCGTTATTTGCTGAACTTCGGCATAATGTCGCCCCAACACTTCCTCAGGCCAGGTATAACGGTACAATTTGAGCCACGCCGGGTTGACATCGCGGATAATGCCCGCCTTATCCAGAAAGAAGTATCCGGCGTCCGTGTTTTCCACAATGGAGCGGAAACGCTCGGCGCTCTCGCGCAGGGCAGTCTCTGCCCGGCGCTGCTCGGTGATATCGCGCCCGATGCCCACCATGCCGATCATCTGCCCGGTTTCGTCGCGCAGGGGCAGCTTGGTGGTCAGGAGCCAGCGTTCCTGCCCATTCTGGTTGACGTGCAGTTCCTCGCGGGCGCGGAGGGTCTGGCCGGTTTCCAGGACGAAGAGATCGTCCTTCAGAAAGCGCGCCGCCGATTCTGGTGGGTAGACGTCTTCGTCCGTTTTGCCCAGCACCTCGGCTTCCGGCTTGCCAATGTTGGTCAGGTCATTCAGATTGGCGAGAATCTTGCGCCGCTGCATGTCTTTGGCGTAGATCGCGTCGGGCAGGTTATCAATGACCGTGCGCAAGAGCCGGCGCTCCTGCGCTACCAGTTGTTCAACTTGCCGGCGCTCGGTGATGTTATTGAAGGCTGTAATGATCCGGTCGCCGGCAAGTTGCACACTTACCACCACCTCCAATTCCTGGCCCGCCTGGGTCGTGATCCGGTAAAGGGGATCGGGTAATGTGCCGCCAGCGCGCATCGTGGCTATGTGGGTCATCCAGGCTTCCCGCGAGCTTTGGCGGTAGGCCGGGTCGGGATAGGCTTTCTGAAACCACAGGTCTAGCGTGGTAATGTCAGCGACCGCATACCCGAACGTTTCCTGGAAAGTACGGTTAGTGTACAAAACATTGCCCTGTGTGTCGGCCACACCAATGGCGACCGGCAAAAATTCCAGGGTTTGAAAGAGTTCGTTCTGGCCGGCTTCCAGCGCGAGGGAGTTTTGTTGCAATGTTTCCATATTTGCCAGCAGCGTCTTTTGCATTTTGCCAATAGGGTAAACCAGGCTAAGGGCCACTGCTAAATAGTTCAAAATCAGGAACAGCCAGGAAGAAGGATGTTCCATATAAATGCGGGGATCGAAATCCAGCTCCAGGGTGCCGCGGCTAAAAAGAAAGCCAATCGGCAGTATGCTCAGAGAGACGAGGAGGGTGACGATAAGGCCCCAACGCCGGCTGTAGAATAACGTGATGAGAATGGGGACAATCATTAGGGCCAGCGGCCATGTGCCTAATAATCCCCATTGCAGGGCGCCGGCGAGCGCCGCGCAGCTCCAGCCCCCGACATACAATAACAAGCGCGGCATAAAGGGAATTTTGTGGCGGAACAGGTAAAGGCCCCAGGTCAGGGGGATCGTCAAAATGTGGAGCAGGAATAGAGGTTGCCAACCGGTGCTTTGGATGCGAGAGAGTGAGGATGTCGCAAAGGCAAAAGTGCATAGCCCAAAAACCAGTAAGGAAGTGTTGAGTAAATCGTTGCGAATTGCGCCAACTTTCTTTTCCATTCAATATTCCTCTTTGCACGCTATGCCCGGATGTTAACTTTTCAGGGGTGTGATAAAAGTTGGGCCAGGGTTTCTCCTAGTCGCGCTAGGTCCGGTGGTTTTTGAATCCACGCGCTCACCCCGTCCATGGACGCTATTTTCTCTTCTTGATCCAACGGATGCCCGCTCATCAACACGATGGGCAAGGTTGGGTCTATCTGATGTAGCGCCTGGGCCAGCGCCTTTCCCCCGATTTCCGGCATCACCATATCCGTTAACACCAGGGCGATCTCGACCCGCCGTTGGGTGAAGATGTCCAGGGCGAGTGCGCCATTGGCTGCTTCCAGGGTTCGATAGTGAAGTAGTTCCAGGCTCTCCCGCACGGCCGCGCGCGTCGTAGCGTTGTCTTCCACCACCAGGATGGTTTCGCCATGGCCCAGTGGCAGGTCGGCCCTCGGCGCGCTTCGGTTCGATGTCTCCGTCAGGCGCAACGCCGGCAAATAAAGGGTGAAGGTAGTGCCTGCACCTGGTTGGGTTTGCACGCCAATCTGCCCTTCATGCGTCTTCACGATGCCATAGACTTGCGCCAGCCCCAACCCGGTGCCTTTGCCCGGCTCTTTGGTGGTGAAGAACGGCTCAAAGATGTGCGGCAATACGTCGTCGGGAATCCCGGTGCCGGTATCGGATACCGTCACCTGCACCCATTCGCCGGCCGCCATCTCCGGCAACGGCGCGCGCCGGGCATCCGACACCTGAAGCTGCGCCAGGCCAATGCGCAGATGGCCGCCATGGGGCATGGCGTCGCGGGCGTTGACCACCAGGTTCATCAGAAGTTGCTGGATTCGTGTGGGGTCCGCGTTGACCACGTAATCCCCCGCTCCTCCTTCCAGGGTGATGTGGATAGTCTCCGGCAGGGTGCGTTCCCATAACTTCACTTGCTCCTTCAACAAGGGCGTCAAATCCAGCGGTTGGCGTTCTAGGATGGCGCGGCGGCTGAAGTCCAGAATTTGGGTGATCAGGTCGGCGGCCCGGTGGCTCTGCTCGGCGATGACCGTCAGCCGCTCGCGGAGTTTGGGCGACAGGTCCGACATCCGCAGCGACATCTGGCTATATAAGACGATCCCGGCGAGGATGTTGTTGAAGTCGTGCGCGATCCCCGCCGCCAGTTGGCCCACCGCGGCCAGCCGTTCCTGGCGTTGCAGCCGTTCCTGAACTTCGTGTTCTTCGGTGACATTGCGAATGACCAGCACCCAGTTCTCCAGCGTCGGGCCAATCTCTACCGGGCGCGCGATCACCTGGAAATGCTGCCGGTTGAGGGTCACGGTATGCCACAAGCCCTGCGGCGGTGAAGTGAGTAGCTCCGGGAGGGGACAGTTCCCCAGATGTGTCAATGTCTCGCCGTCAGTTTTGCCCGGCGCGGCCAATGTTTGCAAGTAGGTTTGGGCGGCCGGATTGCATAACTGTATCTGCAAGTCAGCATTCAGCAACAACACGCCTTCTGGGACGGTGTTCATGATTTGGTGGATCCGCCACGCGGATTCTTCCACTTGCCGAAGCAAACGTTCCCGCTCGATCTCCGCCAGCTTGCGCTCGGTGATGTCCTGGACCACGCCGATGGACCGCAGCGGCTCACCGGCCGCGTCATAGAGGGTCTCTCCCTGTGCATGCACAAATTTGATGCGCCCATCGGCCATTCGCAGGCGATGGGTAACTTCGTAAGGAGTGTGCGTTTCCAACGCATGGGCGTAGATCGCGTCGGACTTTGCCAGGTCGTCAGGATGAACGATGTTCGAGAAAGTGGCGTAGGAGTTGTCTCCCGTCTTGGGATCAATCTCGAATATTCGGTAAACTTCGTCAGACCAGAGCAATTTGCCGGTCGTCAGGTCTAACTCCCAATTGCCGAGGTGCGCTATTTGTTGGGCTTTATTGAGCCGCATTTCGCTGTCCCGCAGCGCCGCCGCCGCGCGCTGGCGTTCGGTCACGTCTTTGCAGAACACCATGTAGCGCTCCGCACTCAGCCGCACGGCCTCGAAGAGCACTTGAACCGGCGTGCCATCCTTTTTGAGAAAGGTGATTTCCTCTGAGATGCGTCCATTCTGTAAAAGCGGGCGAAAGCGTTCCATCCCGTCGCTGAGCACTTCCGGGGCGATCAGGGTGTGGAGGGGGCGCCCCAACAATTCGGTCTCGGTATAGCCGATCATTCGACAGCCGGCCGGGTTAACCATCATCAGGCCGGCTTGCGCATCCGTCTCGAAAATGCCGTCGGGCGCGTTCTCGACGTAACTACGGAAGTGTTTTTCGCTCGCCTGCAATGCCGTCTGCGCCGCGTGCAATTCGGCCACCCGCCGTTCCAATCCAACTAACGTGCCCCGCAACCGCGCGGTCATCGTGTTGAACGTGGTCGCCAGAATGCCGATCTCATCCAGGCCCGTCACCGGCGCGGTGGCGCTCAAGTCCCCTTCGGCGATGCGTTGCGCCGTTGCCGTTAACTGTTGGAGAGGACGACTGAAGTTATAGGCCAGCCCGGTCCCCACCAATGCCGCGATGATCACGGTCACCCCGGTGACGGCGAGGTTGATGAACTGTTGCGCCGCCAACGGCGCCAGCGCCGCCTGACGATCCTGGTAGACCAACACCTGCCAGCCCAGGTTGCTGATGACGGTTTCATCGGCCCTGGCGCCCACCGCCGCCAGGCTGATAAAGCGTTCCACGCCTTCAAAGGATTGGATGGCGTAGGGGAGGGTGATGGCTTGCAAGCGCCTTTGAGCGTCGGGGTCTAACGGCGTTACCGCTTGTTTCTCTCCCTCCAGCATCTGACCATCGGGTAAGAGCAGGCGCGTCCCCAATCCCGACTGTTCCGCAGTAGCCACGGAAATCAACTGATAGAGGACGTCCAGCCGGTAGATGCTCACCAACATCCCCAGTCGTGTGACGCCATCCCGGTCAAAGAGCGGCTCGACGATGCGCACGCCCAACGACGCGCTGCTGGGATCCCACGCGAGCGTGTCAATGTACGCGTCGCCGGTTTCCTGGGCGGCAGCCTTGACCCACCACGATTCGTCGGCCTGATAGTAATCTTCGGTGCGTGCGGTTGCTGCCACCAGCCCTCCATAACGGTCGGACAGAAATACTTCGGCGTGACTGGGGAATTCGTGCTGGAAAAGCTGCAATTCGGTCACGATGGGGTTGTGCAGGACGGCCTGGATGAGGGCGGCGTCGTCGCCGCCCGTGACCCATTGCCGGTCTCGGTCGGTCAACTCTGCCTGAATTGCCGCGGCGTCAGCGGGGTATCCCCCATTCACCTCTTGCAAGCGGGCGCGCATGACGTGATTTAGGCCCAGGGTGTGTAACATATCTATCTGCTGCTCCAGGTGTTTGCTAACTGCCAGCGCTTTGGTGGCGGCCTGGTTGTGCAGCTCTGCTCCGACCATCAAGTTAAGCGCCCCTTTCATCGCCCAGTGGCTCAAAAACATCAGTGACACGCCGGTCAACATACTTACCGCCAGAAAGGCCAGTACCAACTTGCGCCGTAAGGGTAAATCTTTAAAGAATGTTTCCCAAAGCGTTTTCATAGGTATCTTGCTCCTGACGCCTCCTGCTATGTGAGCGCTTCACATCGCGGAGTTTGGAAAGATGGCTAAAAAGTTGCAAGTTGCCCTTGGTCGGCCTGTAATTCTTTTTCAGATGGGGTGGGGTGATTACTCCGATTATATCCAACAAGCCCGATAGCGTCCAGCCCGGTAGCAAAGACCTATAAAAGCGAGACCCGCAGCGCTCGCAAAACGCTCCGGGTCTCGCCTCTGTTCATTGCGTGGGTTTTTCCCTGACCTTTGTTACTTAGAACCTATCCGAAAATTATGGCGGCGATACGACGCTACGCCAGGTCTTGGGGCTAAAG
>DAOUGD010000019.1:0-13712 GCA_034429475.1 Anaerolineae bacterium | reverse complement strand
CGACGCCGCGCGCAACGCGGCGTCGAAAACTCCCCTCCTAAAACGTGGTTTTGGCCGCATCTGACAGGCGGCAACCACTGGCCCTTTTCGTAAAACGCCCCCCACGGCAACAGCCCAGTTCACAGGGAATGAAATTCCAGTATAATATAAGCAAAGTTTCACGCACACTAAATGACAAGTGAGAAATTGTGAGTCGCAGAATCATTGAGGGTTGGGAGTCGTCGTCCGCCGGCCGCAACCCATGAAGACTTCCTATTTCCCATCACGTAGTTCAAAAACAGGGGGTACCATGGCGCAAGATAAATTCAATCTCACGTTCTGGGGGGTGCGCGGGGGCTATCCCACCCCAGGCCCGACCACCATCAAATATGGCGGCAATACCACATGCTTTGAGATCGAGGCGGGACGTCAGCATATCATCGTGGATGGCGGCACCGGCATCATCAACCTGGGGCGCAAAATGATGCGGGAGTTTGCTGTCACCCAAGAACCCATCCGGGCCACCATCCTCCTCACCCACACCCACCACGACCACATCCAGGGATTCCCCTTTTTCGTGCCCACCCGTCACTATCACAGCTATTTTGACATCTTCGGCCCTGAACTGCTCGTCACCAAAGAACCCTTTGAGGAATTTTTAGAACGGGTGATGCAGCCGCCCGTCTTCCCCATCGGCACCGAAGAACTCTACAGCACCCGGCGCATCGAGCAGACCAAACATGGCAGCACCCTGGTGCTACAGAACAACGGTCAGCCGGTGCAGCATTACAGTGTGGGGCAAACCATCCCCCCCCTGCCGGACGACGCCGTCATCATCCGAATCAACCACGGCTACAACCACCCTAAGGACGGCATCCTCTTCTTTCGCATCGAGTACAAGGGCCGTAGCCTCGTCGTTGCTACCGACACCGAAGGCTATGTGGATGACGACCAGAAACTCATCAAATTCTCCGAAAACGCCGACGTGCTGGTGCATGACGCCGAATACGACGAGCATGAATACGGGCGCGACAGCGTAGTGCGGCAGGGCTGGGGTCATAGCACCTGGCGGATGGCCGCCAACGTCGCACGAGCCGCCAACGTCAAACTGCTCGTCCTGACCCACCACAGCCCCTCACACGACGACGAAGCCCTGGAACAGATGCTGTCCAAGGCACAGACGGTTTTCCCCAAGTGCATCCTGGCCCAAGAAGAACGCACTTTGGAGTTATTATAAGTATGGAAACCCCGCACACCCTCGCCATCTTAGGCGGCACCGGCAACGAAGGCCCCGGCCTGGCCCTGCGCTGGGCGGAAGCCGGCATGACGGTCCTCATCGGCTCGCGGCAGGCGGAAAAGGCGCAGCGCGTGGCCGAAGAACTCAACACCCGCCTGGGGCGCCCCGTCATTCAGGGGTTGGACAACGAAGCCGCCGCGCAGCAGGGCGACGTAGCCGTGCTCACCGTGCCCTACGCCGCCCAAAACGCGCTGTTGGAAAGCCTGCGCCCCACCCTGCAAGGCAAAGTGCTCATTGCGGCGACCGTCGCCCTCCAACCGCCGAAGGTTTCCCAGGTCTACATCCCGCCGGAAGGCTCCGCGTCCGAACAAGCGCAGGCGCTCCTGGGGCCGGACGTGCGGGTCGTCGCCGCGTTCCAAAACGTCAGCGCGCACCTACTGGAAGACCTGGCGCATCCGGTGGACTGCGACGTGCTCATCTGCGGCGACGACAAAGCCGCCAAAGCCATCGCCGTCGAACTGGCCGAGGCGCTCGGCGCGCGCGGCATTGACGCCGGCCCGCTAGACAACGCGAAAGCCGTCGAGGGACTGACCTCCATTCTGATCGGCATCAATCGCCGCTACAAAGTCCCGGCCACCGGGATTCGGATCACCGGCCTGCCGTAGCCCCACGCCATCGCCTATGCCTTCCCCCCAAATCGCCCTCTACGCGCTGCCGGGAATCCCCGAAGTGCAGGCGGGAGATGACGTTGCCCAACTGATCCTGGATGCCCTGGCGCGCGCGCAGTTAACGCTGCACGATGGCGACGTGGTGGTCGTCACCCACAAGATCGTCTCCAAAGCGGAGGGCTGCGTCCTCCACCTCAGCGCCGTGCAGCCCTCGCCCCAGGCCGTGGCACTGGCAGCCCTCACCGACAAAGACCCGCGCCACGTCGAAGTCATCCTCCGCCAATCGCGGAGCATCGTGCGCCAACACACCGGGCTGCTGATTGCCGAAACCCAACACGGCTGGATCTGCGCCAACGCCGGCGTGGATCGCTCCAACGTCGCCGGGCCGGACGGCGAGACCGTCCTGACGCTGCCGGCCGACCCGGACGCTTCGGCCCGTGCGATTCGCGCGGGCCTCATGGCCGCGACTTACACCGATATCGCCGTCATCATCAGCGACACACACGGGCGCGCGTGGCGGCTCGGCACCGTCAACGTCGCGCTGGGCGTCGCCGGGATGCTGCCCATCGCCGACCTGCGCGGCCAACCGGACCGCGACGGCTACGTCCTGCGCGTCACCACCGTCGCCCGCGCCGACGAACTGGCCGCCACCGCCGGCCTGGTCAGCGGGCAAGCCGCCGAGGGCCTCCCCGTCGTCCTGATTCGCGGCGCGGACTACCCTCGCGGCGAGGGCCACGCCACCGACATGCAACGCCCGGCAGAAAAGGATGTGTTCAGATAAACAAAATCTTTGTCAACGGATTCAACGGATTCAACGGATTTTTGATCCTATCATTCCGTAAATCCTGTTATTCTCTGAGGAGGTTCCTATGCCACAAACAGACATTCCCCGGGTAGCCCTGTATTTGCAGGACGCCCACCCCATCCGCGATGGGATGAGTTACGCGCAGTACGCCGAGCAGCGCGGCTTCGAGGCCGTCTGGCAGGCCGAAAGCCGCCTGGTGCGCGACGCGATCGTGCCGATGGCCGCCTTCGCCGCCGTGACCGAACGGCTCCACGTCGGCTCCGGCGTCATCAACAACTGGACGCGCAACATCGGCCTGTTGGCCGCCACGTTCCTCACGCTGGACGACCTGGCCCCCGACCGCATCATCTGCGGCATCGGCGCGTGGTGGGATCCGCTGGCGAAAAACGTCGGCATTGACCGCCGCAAACCGCTCAAGGCCATGCGCGAGACCATTGAAATCCTGCGCAAGCTGTGGGCGATGGAGAACGTGACCTATCACGGCGAATTCCATCACGTCAACGGCATCGAGTTGGACGTGGTGCATGGCCGCCGCGAGCCGCGCCACATCCCCATCATGATCGGCGCGACGGGCGATCAGATGATGGAGATGACGGGCGAGATCGCCGATGGAGCCGTCCTCAACTACTGCGTCCCGCCGGAGTACAACGACAAGGCGCTAGAATTGCTGGACAAGGGGGCACGGCGGGCCGGGCGCACGCTGGACAACCTGGATCGCCCGCAGCTCATCGTCTGCTCCGTCCACGAGGAGCGCGCCGAGGCCATCCGCGGCGCGAAGCGGCTGCTCACCCAATACCTGGCGCAGCAGCCGCACATTGCCAAAGCCAGCGGCGTTGCGCCAGAAGTCGTGCAGAACATTCAATCCATCCTCGGCTGGCCGGCCACCAAGGAGCAGATCGAGAAGGCGATGGTCTACGTGCCCGACGAGTTGGTGCTGCACATCACGGCCACCGGCACGCCGGAAGAAGCGCGCGCCAGAGTCAAAGAATACCTCAAACGCGGCGCGACCTGCCCCATCCTCTACCCGCTAGGGGATGTGCGGCTCATGATTGACACGTTCGCCACGCGGTAAAGTTCCCGACGTAAAACGTGAAACGTAAGACTTTTACGATAAAGTCTTGATGTTTCACGTTTACGTTTCACAAATCCAGGGTGAACGTTGATATTGCCACTGTTCTCTTATGTAGTCACCGCGCTCTATCTGGCGACGGTGGGTGGATTAACGATCTACGCTCTGTACGTGTTGATCTTGATCGGACTATATCTGCGCCACCGACGCGACCCGGCGCCGCCGCTGCCAGACATTCCACCCGCGGCTCAGCCGTGCGTGACCGTGCAAGTGCCGTTGCGCAACGAGCCGCACGTCTGGCAGCGCATCCTCCAGGCGGTCGCCGCCTTCGATTGGCCTGCCGACCGACTGGACATTCAAATCTTGGACGATTCGGACGACGAGACTACCGCCCTGATGCAAGCAGAGATCGCCCGGCTTCAGGCGCAAGGAACGCCGATCCGGCTGCTCCACCGCGCGCATCCCACCGGCTACAAGGCCGGCGCGCTGGCCGAGGCGCTGCCGCAAGCGCGGGGCGAATATGTCGCCATCTTCGACGCGGACTTCTGCCCCCCCACCGACTTCTTGCGCCGCACCGTCCCCTACCTGGCCGCCGATCCGACGCTGGCGATGGTGCAGGCGCGCTGGGGACACCTCAATGTAGATTACTCCGTCGTCACCCGCGCGCAGGCGCTCCTGCTGGACGCGCACTTCACGGTGGAACACATCGCGCGCAATCGCTCCGGGCTGCTGATGAACTTCAACGGGACGGCCGGCGTCTGGCGGCGCAGCGCGATTGTGGACGCGGGCGGCTGGTGCAGCGACACGGTCGCCGAAGACCTGGACTTAAGTTATCGCGCCCAGATCGCCGGCTGGCGTACGCTCTATTTGCCGGACGTGGTGGCGCCCGCCGAATTGCCGCCGCTGGTCGCTACGTACCAGCAACAGCAGGCGCGTTGGGCCAAGGGCGCGATGCAGGTGTTCCGCAAGTTGGCCCGACCTATCATCGTCTCTCCACAACTGAACTGGCGGCAAAAGGGGATGGCGCTCTTGCATCTCAACGGTTATGTTACACAGCCGTTGTTGCTGCTGCTCGTCATCCTCACCCTGCCGATGACGGCGTATCATCCCGAATTGCCGCTCGCCGGCGCCGCGCTCAGCGTAGCCAGTGTGGTCATGCCGCTGCTGTGTTTTCTGGGGCAAGTCGCGCACTACCGCGATTGGCCGCAGCGGATTGTGTACTACCCGGTGCTAATGTTCCTGGGATTGGGAATTGCGTGGAGCACTACGCGCGGCTATCTGGAAGGGCTGCAATCTTGGGGAGGGGAGTTTACCCGCACGCCCAAATTCAACCTGGAAACCAACGATCGGCCCCAGCGCAAACAGATACGACCCGCCGGCGTCCAGCGTATGCTGCCGGGCGAAGTGGGGATGATGCTGTACACGGTGTTCACGTTATGGCTGGCCTGTCATCTGCGTCAGTTTGGACTCGTCGCGTTCAGCCTTATCTACCTGGGCGGGGCGATCCTGATCGTTGGCAGCAAATTGCCCTCCGTTCATTTTAAAACAGAAAAGCGCGGCCAGCACTGACCGGCCGCGCTCTTGCTGCGTTTACGCGCTATTTCTCAGGTTTCTTTGGCTCCACATCCACCACCGTGCCGGCGTGGAGGGGCGCGCCCCCGCCCCTCACTGGGGACGGCTTGGGCGCTTCGAGCTGTGGGGGTTGTAGGTCCTGCGGCATAAACGTCTGTCCGCGGAAGTACGCGCCCTCGTTTACCAACAGGGACTTGACGGTGATGTCGCCCCACACCCGCCCCGTGTCCATAATTTCCACACGGGTAGCCGTGATGTTGCCCTGGATGGCGCCGGCCACGGAGATATTGTTTGCTTTGATTTCAGCCCGCACCTTGGCGCTTTCTGTAACCACCAGGTTTCCGGTCAACTCAATGTTGCCTTCGATCACGCCGTCCACCCGCAAACCACCATCCCCCTGAATATCCCCCTTGATGTAGGTATTCGGCCCAATCGTGGACTCAATCGCCGTTGACCCCGAATGTTTACGATCGGGAGACGAGATATTAGCCGCCGGTGGTGCGGTTTTGGGTTTGCTTTTACCCCCTAAGAATGACATCACAAGCCTCCTTTAAATGTATTACCTTGGGATTTCTAACTATCCGAAAAACTGGGGTTGTGTTGACTACCCCTATACGTAAAGCTGTTTTTAAAACCTCAATTTTGCAGTGGGGTCAGTTTTTCATCCCCGACCGGATTTAAATGTTGGCTCATACTGCCGGTTAGGCTTTATCATAACCAAGCTATGTCTTTTGTCAACCATTCTGCGGATCGGTCTTTCCCTCAAGCACCTGCCGCGCCAGGCCCAACGCCTGCTGCTCCTCCGCGCTGAAGCCATACCCGGCCTGCCACTGCTTCAACGCCTTGGCGTAGACGCGCGTATCCGCCCGCGAGTGAAGTCCACTCAACATCACGCCGCTACCCTCCATATCCACCAGGGCCAGTGAAAAGCTCTGATCGCCGGCGACATTCTCAAACGCATCATACCGCACAACGCCATATCCCTGAATGGTGTGAGGCAGGGCTTGCAATAAGCGCGTCATAGCCGCCTCCATTTCTACAACCTGACTCTCGCGGGCTTCCAATCGAGTCAAAAGCTGCACAATGGTTGCCTGATCGGTTTCCTCGGCCAACGCGAGAATCTTCTGGTAGCGCACATCCAACGCCTTGGCCCGCTGCTCCACCGTGTAAATCCAATACGCGACCACCAGCAGCAAGGCAGTAGAGGCCAGCACCCAGGGAATCAATAACCAATTCATATCCCGCCCTCCCAGAAAATAACGAATAGCGAATTACGAATACCAAAATGTAATTCGTGATTCGCAACTCGTAATTCGTAATTCGTAATTCGTAATTCGTAATTCGAAATTCGAAATTCGATCACGGCTCAACCGTCACCGGCCCTAAGATCAACCGGTCCCCCACCATTGTACCCGCAAAATTGAATTGGGGAATCCGACGGACGCTGCCCATCTCATACATCCCCACCTCCAGCCAGTATTGGCCCGGCGGTGTCCCATCGGGGATCACGAGACGATAGGGATCGATCACCTGCTGGCCTTCCAGCCACTTGGGGAACCACAGATAGGATGGGAACGCGCCGCCCAACGGCGTGTAATCGTGCCCCGCCCACGGCGTCCCGCCCGCGTCTATCAGGTGGATGAAGACGGTGTAGCTGGTGCGTGGACGCGCCAACGCCCGCCAGGTCAGCGTCAGATGGAGCGGCTGCCCGGCCTTGACCGGCAGCGGCTCCTCCCACAGCCCCTGCCGCAGCGCGAGGCCGACGCGCGCGCGGGCGGCTACCAGCGCCACGTCGTTGCCGAGGTTGGTCAGCGCGTGCAACAGGACGGCGCTTTCACGCGCGGCGCGCATAGCAGACGAGACGGTTAACATCCCTAGCGATAGCGACGATTCGTCACCCGCCAACGGCAGCGTAGCGACGCCCGCAGTCATATCGGTGTAGCCGAGGGTCAGCGGATACGTTCCCGGCGACAATGAATAGGGGACAAAGACTTCGTACCGTTCCACAATGATCTCGCCGGGCCACCAACCGGGTGTGAGATGCCGACTGTCCGTCGTCCACCGCTGTTCGATGTCGCCGAGGCGCGCGTAGGGCATTAAGATGGCCGTCTGCGTCGCTGCGACGCGCGCGTAGAGGATCACCGGGACCACGCCGCCTTGCGCGGTCGCCGTTACCGGCAAATCGTAGCCCAACAGCTCCAGCCGCCCATCCACCCACACGTCCTTGAGGGGGTATTGCGGCGTGACTGGCTCCAGCGCCGGCGGCTCCAGGATGCGCCACAAATCGCCCTCCGGCCGCAAGCGAAAGCCCAAATCGCGGATGTCGCGCCGGTAGTTGGAGAGGTAGACGGGGCCGCGCGCCAGGCTGCCGAACACCGCCTCCGGCCAGGGCAGCCCGCCGGTGACATACACCGGGCGCAAATCCGCCTCGGCCACTGTCACGCCTTCTACGTAGGTGTGATAGAAATATGGCGTGAGATGTTCCCAGTCCGACACAAAGGCGGCGCCTTCCTCTTTCCCCTGGAAGCGGGCGAATAGGCGCGCAATGAAGTCGTCGGCGTCCGTCCAGGCGCGCAGCGAGACGCGAGGGGCGTTGTGAACGACCGTCCCCACCGGCAACGCCAGCAACACGAGCGCGGCCAGGGCTGCCGCCCGGCGGCCCCAGCGGAAGGACGCCTGTTCCAGCAACCACGCCATCCCCAGGCCCACCGGCACAGCCAGCGCGCCGAAGACGTGCAGCAGATACGCCATCACGTCCTGCACGGAGTTGAGCGTGAAGAGCAGATGCCCGCCGAGGAACAGTCCCCACAGCAGCGCGAAGCGGGAACGCCGCCGCGCCAGCCACACGAGGCCGACGCCCATCACCAGGAGCAACGGCCAGGCATATTGCAGGCGCAGCAACGTCCAGAAGACGCGCACGCGATCCCACTGCTCGGCCAATCCGAAGTGGAACAGGTTCACGCGCAATCCCTGGGCTGTGGCGTGACGGAAAAAACCCTCCCAGGTGCGCATGTCCGTCGGGCCAAAGGGGACGTCAGGGCTGCGGAGGGGAAAATAAAGCCAGGGCGCAAGACCCGCCAAACCGGAGAGAACAAAGAAGAGCAGCGTCTTGGGCTGCGTCAGAAGCTTGGGGCGCGTCACCAGGATGAAAATGGCATAAGCCGGCAGTCCCCACACGGTGATGGGATGATGCGCCACGCCGATGCCACAGAAAAAAGCCAGCGCGTAGAGCCAGCGGTCGCGGCCCGTAACGTGCCAACGCACCAGCAGCCAGAGCTGCGTCATCGTCAACGTCAGGCTGACGATGTGGGCGTTGGCGTGAACGCTGTGCTGCCATACGTCCGCCGAAGCCGCCAGGGATGCCGCCGCCCCCGTCGCTGCTACGAGAAGCCACGCACCCTCTCCTTGCGCCTCTGCTCCCCCGCCTCCCTGCTCCTCCGATCCCCCGTTCCCCTGTCCGACATCCCGCACCATCAGCCAGACCCGGCTCACGGCCCACGCGCCGGCGGCTCCTGCAAGGAGGTTCGTCCGCCACGCCCAACTTCCTAATGCAAAAATCCGCTGCCAGACGCCGGCCAGTAGGGTGTAAAAGGCGTAGCCGGGGGGATGCGCGATGCCCCAAATCGCCGGGATGAATTGGTACTCGGAAGGGTCACCGAAGATCGTGCCGGGCGCCGCCGTGAGGATGTAGAGCAGCCACACCGCCGCGAAGATGGCCCACGGCAGGCAGGTCGCCCATCTCGTCATGCGCAGGCTGTCCGCTTTATCACGAATTACTGATTTCTGATCACTGTTTACCATTGCCATTTGACGGACGCATTATAGCGCGTTTCCGGCAAAACGTCTACCGGTTAAAGTTGCGTTATTGCCCCTCTGCCTTATAATTTCAGTTACATTCCAAGATGGACCTGATCATGAAACGTGAAACGTGAAGCTTACGTAATAAGATCATCACGTTTCACGTTTCACATATCCAGATAAGTTATCTTGCTGGATCAGCTTATCATAGGGAGACATAACAATGGAAGAGCAACAAAAGACTTGGATTTACGGTGGGATTGCGGTCGTGTTAGTCATTTTGCTCATCTGCACCTGCTGTGCCTGCGGGGGATTGGCGTTCTGGGCTTTCGCTTCCAGCACCCCGCAGCCTTATTCCACCCCGGAACCCGAATACGAGTGGGATGTCACCCCGGAACCCGAATACGAGTGGGACGTCACTCCAATGCCGGAAGAAACTCCCTCCGATCCAGAGAATCCACCCGCCACGCCGGCGCCCCCCACAAGCGGCCAGATACCGGCAGAAGCCGCCGAGACCCTCGCCGCGTTGGAAGCGGCCATCATCCCGGGCTCTGACCTGCACGAGTTGGGCATTCGCTTCCTGGGCGTAGACCCGAACACCCCGCGCACGCGGTCCGAACCTAATCCCGATTACCCGGTCGGCACAAAACGGGTGTTCTATGCCTCGGATGTGGACACCGACCGGCAATTCGAAGTGAACGCCATCCTCATCTACAAGACAGAACACCTGTATATGTGGGTGGAAGAAGGGGCCAATGTCAATGAGCGCCGGCTGCGCGAGGCCGCCGACCTATTTGAAGAGCACACCTACCCCACCAACCGGGAGTTTTTCGGGACAGAGTGGACCCCCGGCGTGGACAATGACCCTCACTTGAGCGTGTTGCACGCCTACGGGCTGGGCGACACGGTGGCAGGATACTTTTCCAGCGCCGATTCTTACGTCCAGGCCGTGCGCTCAGATTCTAACGAGATGGAAATGTTCTACATTCATCTGGATGGGGTCTCTATTGGCGACGACTTCTACAATGGCGTCCTGGCGCACGAATTCCAGCACATGATCCACTGGTACAACGATAAGAATGAGGATACCTGGATCAACGAAGGCTGCTCCGAGCTGGCGATGGAACTCAACGAGCGCGCCCACGGCGGACATTACGATGTCGGCGGCAGCGAATACGCTTACTTGTTCCAGCCGGATACCCAGCTCACCACCTGGCCGGAAGGGGTGGCGGGAGACGCCTCGGCCAACTACGGCGGCTCTTACCTGTTCATGAGCTACTTCCTGGAGCGCTTTGGCGAGGACGCCACCAAAGCCCTGGTCTCGCACGACGAGAACGGGATGAAGAGTGTGGATACGGTGTTGCAGGAAGATTTAGGACTTGATCTCGATCACAAAGCGCTGTTTGCCGATTGGGCCATCGCCAACCTGTTAGACGATCCTGACATAGGCGACGGGCAATATAGCTACAGCGAGATTGACCTCGGCGACCCCCTCATAGATGAAACCTATGACTCCGGCGATTATCCCGTTGAGGAACAGAGCGCGGTCCGGCAGTATGGGGTGGATTATATTGAGGTCAACAGCAGCCAGCCGCTCCGCTTCAGCTTCACCGGGGCCGTCCAAAGCAAGCTGATGGACACGAAAGCCCACAGCGGCCAGTATCTATGGTGGTCCAACCGGTCCGACGAGTCCGACGCGCGCCTCACTCGCATCGTGGATTTGAGCGACGCCACATCGGCAGAACTGCGTTTCTGGAGCTGGTATCACATCGAGGAAGATTGGGACTATGCCTATGTCGTTGTCGGCGTCAGCGACGACGGGACCATCACGGCAGAAGATTTGACCGATCCCGAAAAGGCCAAGTATCTCCACTGGACGATTCTGGAAGACGATGGCTTGCAATGCACGACCGCCAATCCCAACAACAACAACTTTGGCTGCGGCATCACCGGTCAAAGCAGCCGTTGGGAACAACTGACCGCCGACCTGAGCGACTACGCCGGACAACAGATCGCGCTGCGCTTTGAATACATCACCGACGCCGCCGTCAACCAGGCCGGGTTTGCTGTGGATGACGTAGAAATCATCGTGGATGGAAACGTAACCCTCTCCGACGACGTGGAAAACGCAGCAAACGACGGCTGGATTGCCGAAGGCTTTGTCCGGCACGCCAACATGATGCCCCAGGAATGGATCGTCCAACTGGTCACGTATGGCGACGAGACCGAAGTGCAGCGGCTGCTGATGGCTGATGGCGTCAGCGGCGAATGGGTCATCCCTTTCAGCGCGCGGATGGATAAAGCCGTCATTGTCATCTCCGCCCTGGCCCCGGTGACGACCGAACCGGCAAACTATAAGTATACGTTGACACAGGAGTAATCCCGCTGAAAAAGGGGATTGGGGATTGGGGATTGGGCCAGAAACCCAATCCCCAATCCCTAATTTCTCTGTTGAGAAACTACTATGACACTATCCGACTCTCCTCTTGGCGTCCTCGATTCCGGCGTTGGTGGCCTCTCCGTCTGGCGTGAGATCGTGCGGCAGCTACCCCACGAGGATACGCTGTACTTCGCCGACCAGGGGCATATTCCCTACGGGGCCCATTCATTGGAAGAGGTGCGCGGATTCGCTGCGTGGGCGGTGCAGTTTCTGCTGGAGCGCGGCGCAAAACTTATCGTGGTAGCCTGTAATGCGGCCTCCGGCGCGGCGCTTCACTACCTCCGCGAAACGTTTCCCGCGATCCCGTTTGTGGGGATGGAACCCGCCATCAAACCCGCTGCCGAGCACACGCACACCGGCGTCGTCGGCGTGATCGCCACGCCGGTCACGTTCCACGGCGACCTCTTCCAAAGCCTGGCCGCGCGCTTCGCCGCCGACGTGACGCTGCACACGCAGCCCTGCCCCGGCCTCGTCGAGGCCGTCGAAGCCGGCGCGCTCGATACCCCCGAAACCGAGGCGCTGCTGCGGCGCTACCTCGCCCCCCTGCTGGACGCCGGCATTGACCAACTCGTGCTCGGCTGCACGCACTACCCCTTCCTCAGCGACGCCATCCGCCGGATCATCGGCCCGGACGTAGCCCTGATCGATCCTGCCCCCGCCGTCGCAAGGCAAGTTGCGCGTGTGTTGCAGCAGCGCGGACTCAGCGCGCCGCCCACCGACCGCCTGCGGCGACACCACTTCTACACCAGCGGCGACGCCGCGCAACTGGCCGCGCAGGCGCGCGCCCTCGTCGGCTATACAGGCCCCGTTACAAAGGCGAGTTAGAAATTACGAATTGCGAATTGCGAATTGCGAATTACGAATTACGGATTGTGAGTTGCGAATGATGAAAAAGCCCCTCCGAAATTTTCTGTTGCTCTTGCTGTTGTTGAGCGCGTGCCGCGCGGCACCGACGCTCACGGTTACACCGACAATGGCTCCTTCGCCTATGGTCGCCCCGCCCACTATGCTCCCCACCCCAACACCGACGCCCGCTGAAACAAAGTCGTTTTCCGGCATTGAAAACGCGCCCTGGTGGAATAACGCCGTCTTCTACGAAGTCTTCGTCCGCAGCTTTTACGACAGCGACGGCGACGGCGTGGGCGATCTCAACGGCCTCATCGCAAAGCTGGATTACCTCAACGACGGTGATCCCGCCACGCAGGACGATTTGGGCGTCACCGGCATCTGGCTCATGCCCGTCGCGCAGTCGCCGAGCTATCACGGCTATGACGTGGTGGACTACTACAAGGTGGACGATGAGTACGGGACGAATGAGGACTTTAAGCGATTGATGGACGAGGCGCACCAACGCGGCATCCGCGTCATCGTGGACCTGGTGCTCAACCACACCTCCGCGCAGCATCCCTGGTTCCAGGACGCGCGCACCGGGCCGGACGCCGCGCACCGCGACTGGTACGTCTGGGACGACCAACCCGGCGGCGCGCAAGGCTGGCACACCGATTCCACCGGCTATTACTACGGCTATTTCTGGAATCAGATGCCCGATTTGAACTACGAAAATCCCGCAGTCACCACCGAAATGCAGAACGTCGTGCGTTTCTGGCTGGAAGACATGGGCGTGGACGGCTTCCGGCTGGACGCCATCAAGTATCTCATCGAAGACGGCAAAACGTTGGAAAACACCCCGGCCACTCACACCTGGTTCGAGCAGAAATTCTTCCCCTTCTACAAAGCAATCGCGCCGGACGCGCTGACCGTAGCCGAAGTATGGAGCAGCACCGATCTCGTCATCCCCTACATCGGCGACGAAGTGGATTTAGCCTTTGACTTCGATCTGGCGAGCGCGTTCCTGGAAGCCGCCGGGAGCGGCAGCACGATGAGTCTGGAATACACCGCTGGAAACACTGCCAGCTATCCACCGGGGCAATTCGCCACGTTCCTGGCAAATCACGACCAGACCCGCACGCGCTCGCAGCTCATCAGCGATGCACAGACGAAAGTCGCCGCCACGCTGTAGGATTTCATAGTTTTTGAGACTCGTTCCATAGTTTTTGAGACTGCATTCCACAATTTTTGAGACTGGTATTTCACGGTTTTTGAGACTGGTCGCGCTCCAGACCCGGCCCAACCGACGTTGGGCC
>DAOUGD010000018.1:0-2774 GCA_034429475.1 Anaerolineae bacterium | reverse complement strand
CGGCAAGCCCCAAAAAGTGGCCTTGACCGCGTGTATGCGTAAATTACTCACCATCCTCAATGCCATGGTAAAGAACGGAACACTCTGGCAAGACCCGGAAACTGCTCCCACGCCAGCCTAACCAGAGCGCTGACAGGTTTACATGAGGTACGGTTAGCGAAAAACGGACGTTAAACGTAAGATCAGGTCATCAAAGGTGCTTTTGAAAACCTGTCAGGTCTGTTTTTATCGCAGGTAGCAACTTGAGTTATCATACCCAAACTTCAAGCGAGCGGATGGAATAGGAAGTCATCCGTTCCATCCGTTCAATCCGTTGAGAAAGGGAGGCGCGATGGTCAACATTGTCAATCAGGTGGACAACTGGGTCAAAATCCAGCGCGTGCTGGTCAGTGTATCCGACAAAGCCGGGCTGGAAACCCTGATCCCCGGCCTGGTGGACATCCACCCGGACATTCACTTTTACTCCACCGGCGGAACGTACAAGGCGATTGCCAACATTTTAGGGCCGGAAAAAGCAGTCTTGCATCTGACCCAGGTATCGGACTACACCGGTCAGCCGGAGACGCAAGGGGGACTGGTCAAGACGCTGGACTACAAAATCTACCTCGGCCTGCTCACCGAGACCTACAACGCCGCCCACCAGGCCGATCTGGCGCGCACCGGCGCCGTTCCCATAGATATGGTGGTGGTGAATCTCTACCCCTTTGCCGCGACGGTCGCCCGCGCGGGCGTCACCGTCGAGGAAGCCCGCGCTAACATTGACATCGGCGGGCCGACGATGATCCGCGCCGCCGCCAAGAACTACCTGCGCGTCGCGTCGGTGGTGAATCCGGCGGACTACGCGGCCCTGCTAGATATACTCAGGGCGCAGGATGGACGGCTCACCCTGGCGCAGCGGTTTGACCTCGCCCGTAAAGCCTTCGCGCACACCGCGCAGTATGACGCGGCGATTAGCGCTTATCTGGCGCAGCAAGACCCCGATGCTGTGTCAGGCATTTACTCATTCTGATCCGCGATCCGTTAAAATCCGTTCAATCCGTTGAGAGGAATTCAGCATTAACCGGCGGTTCACCAGTGGTTGGATGAAAATTCCATCAACGATAGCGATTACGATTACGATTTCGCTATTCGCTATTTGCTATTCGCTATTTGCTATTTTCAGAGGAATTTCTCATTAACGCCTGGCGTTCACCAGCGGTTGGATGAAAATGAGGGTAGGCTGACCAGTGTGGAGAGCGGAGTCTACTTGGTGCTAAGAGTCCGAAGAGGAGTTTGCTCCGGGTGTTCTAGGGCACCACGGTTTGTCGCCCCCAGCAATGGGTGAGCACGCAAGGGAGAATCTCTATGACAGAACACCTCACTGGGGTCGCCGATATCAACCAGTACAGGAGGTGTGAGATGCGGGTCGAACATGAACGGTGTTGTGGGATTGATGTGCATAAAGAGACGGTGGTGGCGTGCGTGATCGTGCCGGACGCCCACGGGGCGTCGGTGAAAGAGACGCGGACGTTCAGTACGATGACGGGGGATTTGCAGGCGTTGGGGCGGTGGCTGCGGGCGCAAGGCTGCACTCATGTGGTGATGGAAAGTACCGGGGTGTACTGGAAACCGGTGTACAACCTATTGGAGGGGGATTTGGAAATTCTGGTGGTGAATCCAACCTCCATCAAGAAGCTGCGCGGGCCCAAGACGGACGTGGCAGACGCGGAGTGGTTGGCGGATTTGTTGCGGCATGGCTTGGTGCAGGGCAGCTTCATTCCCTCGGCGGCGCAGCGGGCCTTGCGCGACTTGACCCGCTATCGGACGCAATTACTGGACGACCGCACGCGGGAAGTGAACCGAGTGCAGAAAGTGTTGGAAGATGCGAACCTGAAGCTGGCCTGCGTCGCCACGGATATCATGGGGGTCTCCGGGCGGGCCATCTTGACCGAGTTGCTGGCCGGGGAAAGCGATCCGGCGGTGTTGGCGGAATTGGCCAAAGGGCGCTTGCGGAACAAACGGGAGGCGTTGGAGCAAGCCTTGACCGGGGTGCTCCAACCCCATCACCGCTTCTTGTTGGTGCAACACCTGAGCCATATTGACCAGCTAGACGAGCAGATCGCGCAATTGGACGCCGAGATTGCGGAGCGGATGCGCCCTTTTGAGGCCGCGCTGGCGCGCTGGGAGCAACTGCCCGGTATCCAGACGCGCAATGCGCAAGTGATTGTGGCGGAATTGGGAGCCGACCTCCAGCAATTCCCGGACGCGGCCCACTGTGCGTCGTGGGCCGCCATCTGCCCGGGCACGAATGAGAGTGCCGGGAAACGCCGCAGTGGCAAGACCGCCAAAGGCAACCGCTGGCTCAAACGCGCCCTGACGGAGGCGGCCCATGGGGCGGCCCGCACCAAGAAGAGTTATTATGCCGCCTTGTATCAGCGCTTGGCCGGGCGGCGCGGCAAGAAACGCGCCCTTATTGCGGTGGCGCATAGTTTGTTGGTCACCGGCTATCATCTGGTGACCCGTCAGGTAGATTATCAAGACTTGGGGCGCGAGTACTTTGACCATCGTAACCCGGAAGCTATCAAACGCCGCGCCGTCAAACGCTTAGAACAACTGGGGTATCAGGTGGAACTGATCTCCGTGCCCGCCCCGGCGGGCTAACTATCGCTATTTTCAAGGGAATTCCTCATTAACTGGCGTTCACCAGCGGTGGGATGAAAATGGGGGCGTACGCGCGCCAGTGCGGAGAGCGGAGTCTACTTGGTGCTAGGAGTCCGAAAGGGAGTTTGCTCCGG
>DAOUGD010000017.1:0-6505 GCA_034429475.1 Anaerolineae bacterium | reverse complement strand
CCATCTTCCGGTTGGAGTTCGATGGCGCGGGTGAAGTCCGCCAGCGCCGCCGCGTAGTCTTTCAGGACGTAGTACGCCAGCCCCCGCCAGAAATAATTGTCCCCATCCTCCGGTTGGAGTTCGATGGCGCGGGTGGAGTCCGCCAGCGCCGCCGCGTAGTCCTGCAGATCGTAGTGCGCCAGCCCCCGCCAGAAGTAATTGTCCCCATCCTCCGGCTGGAGTTCGATGGCGCGGGTGAAATCCGCCAGCGCCGCCTCCAAATCATTTAATTCGAGGCGCGCCTTGCCCCGGTTTTGATACGCCTCCCAATCCTCCGGCAGTAGCACCAATACCGCATTAGAATCATCCAGGGCCGCTTCATACGCCCCCTGCGCGTAATACGCTTCCGCACGTTGTAGATAAAAAGCACGCAGACGCGCAATGACCCCATCGCGCGCCGGGTCGGATTGCCAATCCGCCAACAACAGGGCGCGGGTAACGTCGTGATAGGCGTAGCCGCCGCGCTGATGAGGCTGCACAAAGCTGTACGCCTTGAGCGTCTCAAGCAGTCGAGCGTTGGTCTCGGCGTCATCCGGTTGGTCGCGCAGCACGCCGATGATCTCGGCGTCAAAGGCGCGCGGCAGCGCGCACAGGCGCAGCACGCGGGCCAGTTCCGGGTCTTGCGCTTTCGCCTGGGACAGTATCATATCCAGCAGGCGACGGGAAACAGCTTCGGACGATAAATCGCCGCCGGCCAGCAACTCGCGCAGTTCGGGAGGAATGGCATCGAGCCTATCATCGGACGTCATCGTTGACCTCCCATCACGTTGAGCCATTTGATGGCCTCTGAGGGCGGCAAGTTGTTCTGAATCAGCGTGTAAAAGGCGTCCACCAGGGATTCGGGATAGCCGGGCCGGTGGAGGCGCAACCATGCCACCACATGGCGACGTTCCCACTTGCGCAACTGCACCACCGATTCCACGACGGTCTCACACTCGCCGGGCGGCCAATGGCCGGTAAAGAGGGGCAGGTCCCGCCCGGCCAGAACCACCAGCAGGCGCGGCGGGCGCTTTGTGAGGTCAAAACACGCCTTGTCCAGCAGCGTGTCCAGGAGCCAGTCGCGCAGGGCCGGGGCGTTTTGCCGGCAATGTTCGTAAGCATCCAACAGCAGCACAACGGGACGTTCCACACTGGCCGCGCGCAAATCGTCCAGGAAAGCGCGCTGGCATACATCGCGGGCCACGGCATCCTGATCAGGGGTGAGCATACCGCCGGGAGTAACGGTGACGCGCTCGGTGCGCTCAATGTTGACGGCTGCCATACGCACCTCCGCGCCCATAAAGCTGGCTTTGTCCAGGGAAAAGACCGCGCGGATGGTCGCAAAATCGCCGCCGACGCGGGCGGTCTCGTACTGGTCAAAGGTGGAGAAGGGCACGTCGAAAGCGCGCAGGTCGCGGGCTACGTCGCGCGCCAGGGCCAGCGGCGTCTCATCGGCCAGTTGATCCAGCTTGATCAGGCTGACGGGGATGTGGGGGCGAGCCGCTGTGCGGCAGCGGTAACGGAACATCTCCAAAAGCAGGCTTTTGCCCATCCCGCCGGTATCGCAAATGGCAAGGATACGCGCGTCGCTCTCGAAACGCAGCATCCGCTCGAAAAGTTCCTGCTCAAACTCACGGTCAATGAACTTGTTGGGGTCAAAGTCAGGCATAGGTGTCTCCATAGAGAGACCTTGTATGTTAAAAGCGAGTACAATAATGATCTCACGGCAGATCGATAGACCTTAGGTAGTGAATACCGACTGTCAGCGCGGGTCGCCGTGAGAGAAAATCAACAGCCCGAACAGTTGCCCGGGACACCAAGCCCGTATCTTGCAAGGCTGGGATAACGCCACTTTACAAGGCAGGAGGAAGATTCGATGAACCCCGTGATGCAGTTTGTCGGGATTGATGTCGGCCAACAAGTCTTGGATGTGTATGTACGCCCTAGTGGGGCGTGCTGGCAAGTGGACAACACGCCGAGTGGCCATCACGAAGTGGTGGTGCAGCTGCAAGCCTTGGCGGTCACTTTGGTCGTCGTGGAAGCGACTGGCGGTTGGGAACGCGCCCTGGCCTACGCCCTCGTGGAAGGCGGACTCCCCGTGGCGGTGATCAATCCACGACAAGGACGTGACTTTGCGCGGGCCACCGGCCAGTTGGCGAAAACAGATCGACTAGACGCCCAAGGGCTAGCGCATTTTGCCGAGGCCTTGCGCCCAGAACCGCGTACTTTACCGGATGCCGAAACCCAACGGGTGCAAGCGCTCCTCACGCGCCGACAGCAAATGGTAAGCACGCGCACGGCGGAACGCAATCGCTTGGGGAGCGCCGTCCATGAACGCGCCAGCCTGGAACGCCACTTGCTCTGGCTGGAAAACGAAATCTCTACCTTGGAGGCGGAGATTGAGCAACACCTCCAAGCCAACGACACCTGGCAGGCGCGGGTGGCGCAATTGCGCAGTGCCAAAGGGATCGGCCCGGTCACTGCCGCCACCCTCACCGTCACGCTGCCAGAGTTGGGCCACCTGAACCGCAAACAGATTGCCGCGTTAGTGGGCGTAGCCCCGCTGAACCGCGATAGTGCCACGCTGCACGGCAAGCGGCGGGTGTGGGGCGGCCGGGACCAGGTCCGCGCGGTGTTGTATATGGCGACCCTCAGCGCCACACGCTTCAACCCGGTCATCCGGGCCTTTTACCAACGGTTGGTCCAGGCCGGCAAGCCCCAAAAAGTGGCCTTGACCGCGTGTATGCGTAAATTACTCACCATCCTCAATGCCATGGTAAAGAACGGAACACTCTGGCAAGACCCGGAAACTGCTCCCACGCCAGCCTAACCAAGCGTTCATTTATCACAGTTGCTGACAGGTTTACAGGGAACTTGGTAGTCTCGGCATATCGGCATATCGGCGCTTTGAGTTCTCTGTGGCCCCACGGAAAACCTGTCAGGTCTTTTCTTGCCCGATTTTTGAAACGCACCCCAGCGAAACCGGCAAGCCCGGAATGATTGACTCCCCTAGAGGGCATTGTACAATGATGCCTGTCAAAAAGAAAGTTGTCTGGATTATCCAGGAGCTACGCGATGAAGCTAATTCTGCTGGGCACGGGGGGATTTTTGCCGACGGAGACGGCGCAGACGGCGTGTTACTGGCTGCCCGCAGCCGGCCTGTTGCTCGATGCGGGCAGCGGGTTGTATCGTCTGGCCGATTATATGCACGACCCGGAACTGGACATTTACTTGAGCCACGCCCACACGGATCACACCAGCGGGTTGGATTACGTCTTCGCTGCCTTTTTCAAATGGGAGGTAAGCCAGGCCGCGCAACCATTGAGTGAAGCCAGCCTTGCCGGCCTGCTCGAGCGCGCCCGCGCGGCCCGCGTCCAGACGCGCATCCACGCCGACGAAGCGACGTTGGAAGTAGTACAGCCCAAATACAACCACCTGCCCTTTCAATGGCGCCCACTGCAAGCCGAGGAGCCGGTGCGGGGCGGCGGGCAGTTGACCCATTTTCTGATGGACGGGGGAACGCAGGGCTTCCGGCTGGACTGGCCCGGCCATTCGCTGGCCTACATCACCGATACCGTCGCTTCCCCTGCCGCCGCTTACGTGGAGAAAATCGCCGGGGTGGATGTGCTGTTGCACGATTGCAACGGGCCAACCCGCATGGCCGGACTGGTGGAGAAAATCGGCCATAGCCATCCCACGACGGCGGCGCAGGTCGCGGCAAAGGCGCGGGTGAAGCGCCTGATCTTGATTCATCACGCCCCGCTCGCGGAGCTGGACTACCGGGATGAGTTGGCGCAAACGCGGCAGATATTCCCTGCGATAGAAGTGGGACAGGATCGGATGGAGATTGATTTTTGATGAGAGTTTGCTCGCCTATGGGGGAGCATTATCAACGAAACGCCCGCAGGTTTCTACCTGCGGGCGTCTTGTTGTTCGTAGTAACCGCTTCAGCGGTTTTTCTTGAACGGCTGAAGCCGTTACTACAAGCATCACCGGCGTTGTTCGTAGTAACCGCTTCAGCGGTTTCTTTTGAACGGCTGAAGCCGTTACTACAAGTCGCATCGTTGGGGGGATTTTACGCGACCGGGTCTTCGGGGTGCGCCTCGTTCCAGACCGCTACCAGGTCATCCGCCGTCTTGCCGATATAGGCTTTGTTCTCAATCTGCCCGGTAAATGCGCCAGGGGCGTTGAGGCCGTTCTTGAGGTCGGGCGCCTGCCGATATTCGATGTCAAGCGCGCCATCCAGCTTGACGTTGGGCAAGTACGATCCCAATCCCTCGATTTTGACCCCACGCCCAGTGCGGCCATAGAAGATAATGGCGTCGCGCAGTTCGCGCAGGACGTAATCTACTGCCCCCTCATTGAGACCGGTACGGTCGGCGATGTAATGGATCAGTTCCTCTTTCTGCACCGTGTTGCCCAGGGTAATCTTGGGCCGATAAGCGTTGACTGCCTTCAGTTTGGTTGCCATTGATTTGCCTCCTGTTTGTGAATGAACGATCAACTCTTGAAAGCTCAAAGTTCGGACTGGCTATAGAGAACCTTTTGCTTTCTATCTTGTCCTTATTATAGACCGAATTTCTTACTGAGAAATGGGGAGAGTCTCGGCAAGAAGTTCACAACTTCCTGGTAAGAAGTTGCGGGTTTCTTACCGAGAGGTTAGGGGCTTCTCAGTAAGAAGTCAAATGGTTTCCAAGCCGGTTGTAGAGATGGCTTTAATCCTTGCCCTAGATAAGCGGTGTTGCCAGTATCAGGTTCGTAGTAACCACTTCAGTGGTTCTTCTGACGACTAAAGTCGTTACTACGATCAAAATTTGTGATCTACTGAGTATCATAAATATCTTCAAAGTCGTTAGGCGGCGGGGGATAGGCTTTCCATTGCGCACGGAGCCATTCGCGGCTGAAGGTCTCCACATAACGCATCACGCTAGACCAGGGCCAATCATAAGGGGTTTCTGCGTAACGATGCTTGACGGGGTTGTAATGGATGTAGTTAAGCGCGCGATAGTAATGGGCTTCGTGGCGAATCCAACGGTCGTAAAACTTGTACCACACGCGGCGCTGCCCGGTGCGCGCGTCTTCCAGATTCCAGACCCGCGAGGTTGTCCCGTGAAGTTGTTTGAGGGCTGCGGATAGGGCCTCGAAGGATGCGACCATCATCAGAAGGTGATAGTGATTGGGCAAGATGACCCACGCGCCCACTTCTCCAATGGCATTTAAGGTTGTGAGAAGTTGATCCTCAAAAGCGGTGCGCCGTTCTGCGGGGTGTATGATGGGGGTATGCTCATAATTGGCGGCGGTGATGACATACCAGCCGCCGTCGCGGTAGGGATGCGGCGGGGAGTGCAAAGGATAGCCTCGACTGCGCCGGTATTCGACAACGGCCGCGCGTTCTTCCGGCGTCATGGTGCGGTATTCGTAAGGCATGATGACCTCCCCAATAAGAGAGCGACTGAAGTCGCTACTACGGTCGTCGTAGTAACGACTTTAGTCGTTCGTATTTCCCCCCATAATCCACGTTTCGACGCGCGTCTTGGCCTCGGCGAGCAGGCGGGCGGCTTCTTGGCGGGTACGGTACGATGCTCCTAGCAATTCAACTATTTTGGTTCGTGTTCCTTTGGAGGGAATAGGTATAGGAATAGTCAATAGGTCTTCAGCCGAAATTGCGGGATACATGGAGGCGCTAGTGTGCAAATCAAGAATTTCGCAAATTATCGGCAGGCGTAGGTAGATCAATAATACTTCAGGTTCAATTACTGTGGGTTTCAACACAACGCATCCTGACGTGCAAACGTATCCGTCTTGCTCAGGATAGATCAATGCCGATAAGCGACGAATAGGGCGCACAGTGGAAGTGATGACGTCACCAGTTTTGACGATCCATTGGGCACGGCTGGGGGCCTCTTCGCCAGAAATAATTTGGCTTTCAGTGTAACCGTATTGTCCAACGTCGCCAATTTCAATATATTGAAAAGTCTTATTTCGCTCAGGAGCAAAACGACGGCGTACAAGCGCCGCCACATCCTTAATACATGTACCTGATTGAGCCATTTTTTGCATAGCGTAGGCATACTTCGGCTGGAAATATTCCGCATCAAGGCGATTGGCGCTCCATGCCTGAGATGAAGTTTGGACGTAAGTGCGCTGCGGCGTCAGGTCGAGGGTGTTCAGGCCCAGTTCGGCCATCAGGAGGGTTTCGGCTTGGGTGTAGAGAACTTTAGAATGTGCCCGTAACTCATAGGCAGATTCCACCATCCTATCGATTTCCTGTTCAATCTTTCTGCCTAGCCGAGGTATCGATAACGTATTAAGATAACTCGACTTTGGCGAAAATTAGGACGTAGAACATGGGAGGTCTCCTGAGTAGAATAGTGATATCACGAATCTACCAGTTCCAACAGGAGGCAATCCCATGCTCACTCGTATTGTACACAATTCTGAAAAACTATGTGCCTTTGTCGAACAGCTAGGGCTAGACCTCAGCCAA
>DAOUGD010000016.1:0-6813 GCA_034429475.1 Anaerolineae bacterium | reverse complement strand
GCGGCGGCGGCGGGGGTTGGGGCGGCGGCGGCGGCGGCGGCCGTTGGTATGGCGGCAACGGTGGCTTGGGCGGCGGCGGTGGCGGCGGCGGCTTGAACGGCGGCAGCGGCGGCTTCGGCGGCGGCGGCGGCACCAGTAACGGCGCGGGCGGCTTCGGCGGCGGCGGCGCCAGTAGCGGCGCGGGCGGCTTCGGCGGCAGCGCCGATGGCGGCGGCGCCGGCCTGGGCGGCGGCTTGTTCATCCGCACCGGCGTTTTGACCATGACCGCGGTCGCGTTTAATGACAACGCCGCGACCGGCGGCGCGACCAACGGCCAGGGCAAGGGCGGGGGCCTGTTTGTGCTGCATAGCACCACGAATACCAATGGCAATCATCAAGGGATGCCCGCGACGTTGCCGAGCATTGCCGCAGACTCGTGCGGCGTGACCTTCAGCGACAACGCGGCCGCGAACGACGCGGGAACTCCCACCGACAACGACGACGTCTTCGGCAATCTGGGCAGCGCGACCAGCTCGTGCGGTGTGGTTATTGCCAAATCCGTCACGCCGGATACCGATGTGCCCTATCACGGCCTTGTCACCTACACCGTCGCCCTCCGCAACATTGGCCTGGCGAGTGATACCAACGTCATTCTGACGGACACGCTGCCGGCTGGAGTAGACTTCTCTTCTTGGGTCATCTCGCCGACGAGCACCCTGCGCGCCGGGAATGACATCACTTGGACGGGAACCGTCACAACGGGGGAGACGCTCACATGGACTTTGATCGCCAGGCACACCGGCAACTATGGCGATGTGATTACCAACACGGCCTACTTTAGCGGTACAACGCAAGTGGGCAGTGGCAGTGCGGCGTTTGGCGTTGAGCAACCGGTTATCGGGGTTGCCAAATCGGTCACACCCGCCAGTAATGTGCCCTACCACGGTCTCGTTACCTACACTATCGCCCTCCGCAATACCGGCTCCGTGAGCGATACCAACGTCACCCTGACGGACACGCTGCCGGCTCAAGTGGACTTTGGCAGTTGGATAGAAAACCACGGTGCAACCGTCGTCGGTGACGAAATCACCTGGAGCGGCGTCGTGACGGCGAGCGCCGGCATCACCTTCACCTTTAGCGCCACGCACACGGGCGACTATCGCGATGTGGTGACGAACACGGCTTACTTTAGTGGCATATTGCAGAGCGGCAGCGCCAGCGCCGTGTTCAGCCTGCCGCGACCAGTGGTCGGCGTCGCCAAATCCGTCACGCCTACCAGCAACGTGCCGTATCACGGCGGGGTCACCTATACCGTCGTCCTCAGCAACACCGGCGCGTTGAGTGATACCAACGTCATCCTGACGGACACGCTGCCGGCCCAGGTGGACTTTGGCAGTTGGATAGAGAATCACGGCGCAACCGTGACCGACGACGAAATCACGTGGAACGGCGTCGTGACAGCTTTAGAGAGTATCACTTTCACCTTCACCGCCGCGCACACGGGCGACTATGGTGATGTGGTGACGAACACGGCTGACTTTAGCGGTATATTGCAGAGCGGCAGCAGCACCGCCGTCTTTGCGATAGAGCCGGCCGCCGACCTCGTGCTTGCCAAGAGCGTCGCGCCTGATCCAACCTCGGTTGGCGACGCGCTGACTTACACCTTGCACATCACCAACACCGGCCCCCATGCGCTGCCGGCAGGCGACGGCGTCATCACGGTCGCCGACGAATTGCCGGCAGATGTGACCTTCAACGGTGCGGGCGGCGCGGGCTGGACGTGCAACAATGCAGGCCAACTCGTCATGTGTACTACCGACGCTCTCGCGCTGGGCGCCGCGCCGGATATCGTCATCACCGCCAACGCGCCCACGATGACGGGTCTCATCACCAACACAGCTTACGTCACATCAACCTATGCCGACCCCAATCCAGGCAATAATAGCGCCTGGGCCACCGTCCTGGTGGGCGAGCCGGATATCGTCGTGCAGGCCCCGCCATTGGCCGCCGAGGTGTGTCTCGACCAGACGGCGAACATAGATATCCAAATCTGCAACAGCGGCACGGGGCCGCTGCATTGGACCAACACAGAAAGAGCCTCCGCCGTTCTGAAGACCAATTTTGTCACTCTAAACAAGGGGGTTGAATGGGTTCCGGCCGGCGTCCCACGAGTTGACCAGCCTATCGCGCCGGGCAGTGACACCGCCGATTACGCTGATCGGGCGGACGGCCGTTCCATCAACGCCATCGAAGCGTTGGGCGGCTCGAACGTCACCTTTGATCCCTCGGCAGGCGGAAACGCCTGCTACCTTCCCGGCGTGGCGCAGACCTTTTGTTTCAAGGCCGAATCGTTCACGAACGACAACGAGTTCCGCTCCTCTGTCTGGGAGCGGTTGCCGGCCAATTGGACCGTAACCGACGTTTACACGACCGGCACGCCGGTATGCGACAGCGGCGCCCCCTGGGGCTCCTTTGACTGGGGGTGGCAGACCGCGCCCTACGAGGTCTGGATTGACCACCGGGCCTACCAGAACGCCAGCGACCACTGCGTGGCGACCTATTGCTTCGATGTGACCCCAGGCGCGGGCGTCGCGGATGCGCTCGTATCGTGGTACTGGGCTGGCGATGAGCATGGCGACGAGCCGCACTACCCGTGCAGCTACGATTACTATACGCCGGACGGTCAGCCCTCCTGCGACGAGGCTATCAAACCACTGGCCAGCATTCCGCCTTGCTACGCTGAGTTGCCCTGGTTGAGCGCATCGCCCACCAATGGCACGGTGGGCGCGGGCGACTGCCAGACCGTGACGGTGAGCTTGAGCGGCCTGACGCCCGGTTCGTATACTGGCGACCTGGAAATCAACAGCACCGATTCCGATACGCCGCAGGTGACGCTGCCGGTCACGCTGACGGTGAACGATCCGCCGCAGGCCGGCTTTGATTGGTCGCCGCTCTTCCCGCTGCTTAACCAGGGCGTTACCTTTAACGGTTGGCCCAGAGGCACTGCACCGATTAGTTATACCTGGGATTTTGGCGACGGTTCGACGGGGGCCGGCCCCACGGCCACGCACAGCTATGGGGCGTTGGGCGACTACACGGTTTATCTGACCAAGACCAACGTCTGCGGCTATGACGCCATCAGCCACACCGTCAGCGTCGTTCCCTCCCGCACGCTCGCGGTCAACCTGGTGGGGCAGGGCGCCGTGCAGATGGATCCGCCCGGCGGGGTGTATGGGATGGGAACGCCGGTCAACCTCACCGCCGTTCCCGCCGCCGGCTGGCGGTTTGACCAGTGGGCCGGCGACGCGAGCGGCAGCGCCAACCCGGCGCAGGTACTGATGGACGGCAACAAGGTTGTCACGGCCACTTTCCTGCCCGGCGTAACCGGAATCGGCCAATGGGTGGTGGTGGTGGATGCTACTGTCTCTGAGTTTGGCTTGATCAATGCCGCGAACGACCAGCCCTATGGCCCATTCCTGCGAGATCAACTGGGTTCGGAGGGCGGCCAGCGCTTTGACGTCGCCGTCACGCCAGACGGCAGCACGGCGTTGATTTCCAATTTTGGGGACTCGGAAGTTTTCCTGGTGGACCTCACGAATCCCCTCGCCCCGTCTTTGCGCGCCTCCGTGAGACTGCCTTTCTTTGCCGAGGACATAGACATCACGGCCGACGGCCAGTATGCACTGGTGGCGGATGGCGGCTTTTCACCGCGGCTGGCTACCATCCATATCCCTTCGGCCCGTCTGGTGGCGAATAACGACCTGGGCATGGCTTATGCCAATGGGGTTGCGATTGCGCCCGATGGCACCGTCGTCTTCCCCGATTACTTTGCGGGTTCCATCCACAGCGCGCTTTTGGATGAGACGGGGGCCATTACGTATAGCAAAGGAATGACGCAATCTCATACCTATACCTACACCTATCCGGGCTACGACGTCACGGATCCCGATGGCTGGCCTCGTCACGTCAATGTCGGCATTGCGCCGGATGGGCAAACCGTCATCGTCTGTGATGCGGTCAGCAGCACGGTGGGCGTCTATCGGATCGTAGAGCCGGGCGTGTTGACCTTCACCGGGGTAGTGACCGGGCTGGATGGGATTCTCCCATTTGAAGGCAAGGGCGGGAATGGGCAATCGGTGGCTTTTAGCGGCGATAAAGCCTACCTTGTGATCAATGGGGTGGAGGCTTCCTCCTATCCTTACATCAACTATGGCGACCGACTGGGCGTCCTGAACATCACGGGGCCGGGCCAGGTCAGCCTGGAGGCCGGCGGCGTGGCGACCTTGCCGCATCATACTAGCAGCCAGTTGTTCGGCGTGGATGTGGCGGCCGTGGCCAACAACAAGGTGTATGTGGGTTACCCGACTCTTAGTAATGGGGATTACTCGTGGCCGCTGGCGGTGGTGGACCTCGCCGATGACAGCGTCTCGCCCATCAAAATCTTTAGTCCCAAAGTTGACCCCCTTGACCCCCTTGCCGATCCCACGCCCGCTATTCCCGCGGGGGTGGCGGTTTTGCCGTTGCGCCTGTATGCGAGCCTGGAAGTGAGCGATCCCGAGCCGGCGCCGGGTCAAATCATCGCCTATACCCTGACGCTCACCAACGGCATGGCGTCGCAGATCAGCCAGCTCACCCTCCGGGACGTTTTGCCGCCTGAGGTAGAATTCGTCGGCCCTGTCACCCTCTTCCCGACCGGCGCCGGAATAGTGGGCGCGCCGCCGGAGTTGGTCGCAAACCTCGTCATCCCCGGGCGCCAACATGTCACAATGGTTTTCCATGCCAGGGTGCGCGCGGCGGCGCCGGGCACGGTGGTTTACAATGGCATTGAGGCCGCCAGCCCCGAACTGTTCACGTCGGCCTGGGCGGTTCAAATGTTGACCGTTGCGCCGCACCTGGCGTTGCACAAGGCGGTGAGCGATCCCACACCCAACCCGCATCAGATCATCACCTACACCCTGACGCTCACCAACACCGGCGTGGCGGACGACCCGGCGGTGGTGTTGACCGATATACTGCCGGCTCAAGTCGCCTTTGGCGCCTGGGTCGCGCGGCCTTCCGGCGCGACGATCAACGACAATACCATTGCCTGGACGGGGTCTCTCGACGGCGGCGCGGTGCTGACCTTGAGCTTCACCGCCACACAACTCGGCAGTTACAACGAGGTCGTCACCAACACCGCCGAGGTCAGCGGCATGGGGCAGACCGGCAGCGCGACAATCACGTATACGGTCGCGCCAAACGTAGCGCCGGTGCTGGATGTCATCGGCGCCCAAACGGTGGATGAACTGGTCACGCTGGTCCTCACCCCCACCGCCAGTGACGTCAACGGCTATCCTCCGCTCACTTTTACACTGGATGCCGGATCGGTGGGCAGCATCACACCGGATGGCGTGTTCACCTGGACACCCACCGAGGCGGACGGCCCCGGCGTCTACACCGCTGCCGTCCGCGTCAGCGACGGCGCCCTGGCCGACAGCGAGATGGTGAGCATCACTGTGGCCGAAGTCAATCTCGCGCCGGTGTTGGGCGCGCTACCGGATCGCTTCGTGCAGCTCGGCGACAGCGTGAGCTTAACGGCGACGGCCACCGACGCCGACATCCCGATGCAGACTCTCACCTTCACCCTGGACGCCGGATCGGTGGGGAGCCTCACGCCGGGCGGCGCGTTTAGTTGGACGCCGTCCGCACTGGGCGTCTACACCGCTGCCGTCCGCGTGAGCGATGGGGCGTTGAGCGCGGCGGAGGCGCTCAGCATCACCGTCGTGCCGGAACCCGTCTATACGCTGCACATCGCGCAAGCGGGCGATGGGCAAGGCGTCGTCACGCCGGGCATAGGCGACTACACCTACATCAGCGGTACCACCGCCATCCTCACGGCAACGGCGCAGCCCGGTTCGGTGTTCGACGGTTGGAGCGGCGCGGCCAGCGGGTCAGAGGCGCAGGCGCAGATCGTGATGGACGCCGATCAGAGCGTTACTGCCACCTTCAGTCTCATCTCGGCGACATGCACGCCGGTCACGGCAGTGGACTTGACGCTGGTCAGCGCCACCCCCTTCTATCCGGGCGATGTAATCACCTTCAGCGCGACGTTGACCCCGCCAGCTTTGACCACGCCATACTCCTACACTCTCGACGGCGGCGCGACACTGACCGGCAGCGCCAATCCGCTGATCTTCACGCGGAGCTACGCCGCGGAGGGCACGCATACAGTTGCGCTGGCGGTGTGGAACTGCCCGGCAATGACGCCCGTGACCGATACGTTGCCAATCGTCGTGCAGCCGGCACTCACGCGGGTTTACCTGCCGCTGGTGCTGCGCAGTACCACGCCGTAGGGACTCCTTGCGTCTGTGGCCCTTTAACCTCAGAGCCGCCGGAACTGTCCGGCGGCTCTGAGCTTTCATGTAAGGAGATTTATTGCAGATCCCGGTGTCATTTCTCACAGTTTTTGAGACTGTAAGCCCTAGCCTGGACAAGTCAGAACCAAACAGGTTTTGGACTTGCCCAGAAGTTGATGTAAAGTTACTCAACCCCCAGCACAGACAAGGAGTTGAGCCATGCCCCCCAGTTGTTGAGTGAGAAGTATCGTGAAGAACTCTATGGTGTGTTGCACTGCTATGATCGCGTCATCCTCAAAGGGCACTTGCAGTCCTTGTGCTATGCCAAAGGGATGACACGCTATCTGTATGCACACCAGATTCGCATTTTTGGTGTTGTCCCTGATTTTCCTTGATGGACATCATTCTTCCAACAGGGTGAACAAAGGTTTGAGTGTCGACAATTGATCCAAGAATTGTGCGGGCACTCGGTAGGAGAGCAGCTCAGCAGTCGTCCAAA
>DAOUGD010000015.1:0-13657 GCA_034429475.1 Anaerolineae bacterium | reverse complement strand
ATCACCGAATACTTCGACCCACAAGTCCATCTGGGATATCTCATCACCGTCTGCGGCCATGCGGAAGCCAAATGCCCCATTTATCCCTGGGGCGGCGTCCGCGAATACTGGGGCTTTGAAGACCCGGCGGCTGTTGAGGGGATGCCGGCGGCGCAGTTAGCCAAGTTCCGCGAGGTACGCGATCTGATTGCGGAGCGCGTCCAACTCTTTGTGGCGCAGGAGGTCGGGGCATGAAAATCAAGGGACTCTGTTACGGGGTATTGCTGATGGCGTTGTTGCTGACAAGCTGCGGCGGGGGATTCTCGCTGGGCGGCAAAAAGGTGGCCGTCAGCATGGTGTACGGCTCGGAGAAAGAGGCGTGGCTGAAGCCGTTGACGGAGCAGTTCAACCGTGAGAAGCACAAGACGGCGGGCGGCGCGGTCATCGAAGTCCAACTCACCGCGATGGGGTCGCTGGAATCCGGCAAACAGATCGTCCAGGGTCTCATCAACCCGACCGTGTGGAGTCCGGCGTCATCCGCCTACGTGCCGGTCATCAACGCCGAGTGGCGCCAGACGCACGCCGATGACCTGGCGGCGGAGAATTCGCCCGACCTGGTGATCAGTCCCATCGTCATTGCGATGTGGCAGCCGATGGCCGAGGCGCTCGGCTGGCCAGACAAGCCGCTGGGCTGGAACGACATCGCGCAGTTGGCCATCGCGCCTGACGGCTGGGCCGGCTACGGCTTCCCGGAGTGGGGCAGCTTCAAGTTGGGCCACACCCACCCCAACTTCAGCAACAGCGGGATTCTGGCGGTCATCGCCGAAGCCTACGCCGGCGCGGGCAAGCAGCGCGGGCTGACGGTGGACGATGTGCGCGCTCCCCAAGTCAAGGAATTTATGGCCGAAGTGGAGAGCAGCATCATCCATTACGGCGAAAGCACCGGCTTCTTCGCCACGCGGATGTTCGAGCGCGGCCCCTCGTACCTCAGCGCGGCGGTGCTGTACGAGAACCTCGTCGTGGAACAGCAGACGAAAGTGCTGAACAACACCGTTTCGCAAATCCCGGTGGTCGCACTCTACCCCAAAGAAGGTACGTTCTGGAGCAACCACCCGTACATCATCCTCAACGCCCCGTGGGTGACGGCGGATCAGAAGGAGGCAGCGGAACTGTTCCGGGATTTCCTGCTCGCTAATCCGCAGCAGCTTAAAGCGTTGGAGTACGGCTTCCGCCCGGCCGATCAGAGCATCGCACTGTCGTCGCCGCTGGATACACAGCACGGCGTGGACCCACGCCAGCCGCAGACGGTGTTGGAAGTCCCTTCCGCCGAGGTCATCCTGGCCGTGCAAGACCTGTGGCGCAAAGAAGCCAAAAAGCCGGTGGACCTGGTGGTGGTGATGGATATTTCCGGCAGTATGCAGGGCGAAAAGATCAACGCGGCGCGCAAGAGCCTGATGGATTTCGTGAATTTGTTGGACGACCGCGACCGCCTGCAAATCATCCTGTTCAGCGACGACATGATGACGTTGACGCCGCTCTCAGCCCTGGGCGAGAAACGCGAGAACGTGCTGCGCCGCATCGGCGGCATCATCGAGGGCGGCGACACCCGGCTCTACGACGCAGTGGATGCTGCGTATGAAGCATTGCGCACCGCAGGCGACCCGGCGCACATCCGCGCCATCGTCACCCTGACCGACGGAAACGACACGGCCTCCACGATGACCCTGGATGCGCTCATCCAGAAAGTGGGCAACCTGAGCGAGGGCGGCAGCGCCACCAAAGTCTTCACCATCGGCTTTGGCAGCAACGCCGACAAGCACGTGTTGACGCGCATTGCCGAAGCCACCGGCGCGAAGCAATACGACAGCGATCCCGCCACCATCCACAAGATTTACGCCGAGATTGCCACGTTCTTTTGAGTGAGGAGTTAGGAGTGGCGAGTGGCGAGTGAGGAGTCAGGTGTTAGGAGTTGCTGGTTTGCTGATTCGCTGATTTGCTGATTTGCCGATTTGCTGATTTGCTGATTTGAAAGGGAGTTTAGGATGCGTTCACCGCTATTGACGGCTATTTTTAATCCGTTGAATATCATCATGTTGGGTTTGGCGGCGTTGGCCGGGCTGATCTCGGCGTGGTGGCTGTTCCCGGTGGGCCTGCTGTTGTGGGGCGTGATGGTGTTTAACGTGACGCGCGACCAATCGTTGCAGCTCAACTACACTATGCAACAGCGCACACCGCTGGCGCCGCGCTTCCAGCGTTACTTCGACCGCATCGAGCGCGCGCAGGTGGGGATTTTCAACACCCTGGCCGCGGCGCCACCCGCGTTGCGCCGGGTCTTGCAGCCGGTGCGCGACGAGGTGGATGCTTTGACCCAGAAGGTCTATGCGCTGTGCCTGCGCATGACGGCGTTGGAGAACTACCGGGTAGTCTCACAATCGCACACCGACCTGTCGGGCGACCTGCACCACATTGACGAGGCCATCGCACGCACGGAAGACTCACGGGTGCGGCGCGACTATGAAGACTCGCGGCAAGCGCTCCAAGAGCGGTTGGCGAAACTCCAAGCGGCGGCCACGCAGCTAGATCGGGTGGAGGCGCAGTTGATGGCGCTGGCTAATATGATGGATGGCGTCATCACTGAAGTGGTGCGGCTCCAGGCGGCCGGGCCGGAAAGCGCCGCTGCTTTCGTCCCCGAACTGACGACCCGCTTGCGTCAGGAAACGGCGCAGTTGACCGTCTTCGAGCAAGAGGCCACCCGCTTGTGAACCTTCATCGTGCCGATCCCCGTGTCGAGAAATCGCCAGCGCCCGCCGCCCATCCCGCGTTACCCAAAGTGCTGGTGGTCGAAGATGATCTCGTATTGCGCGAAACGTTGGCTTACACCCTGCAAAAAGAAGGTTATCAAGTACTGGTCACCCTGGACGGCGCCGCCGCCATCGAAATGACCCGGCAGGAGCATCCGGACCTGATCCTGTTGGACATCATGCTGCCGGGGATAGACGGATTCGAGGTCTGCCGGGTCCTGCGGAAGGAAACCAACATCCCGATTGTGATGCTCACGGCGCGCACCGACGAGGTGGATCGCGTGGTGGGGCTGGAAGTCGGGGCCGACGACTACGTAACCAAGCCGTTCAGCATGCGCGAACTGCTGGCGCGCCTCAAGGCGCACCTGCGCCGCGCCCGGTTGACCCGCGAGACGTTGCTGAGGCCGGCTCCTCCGTCAGCGCAGCCCGTCCTGCAATTTGACAATCTGCTCATAGACCGCAACCGCTGTGAGGTGCAGTTAAACGGCAACGTTCTCGCGCTCAAGCCCAAAGAGTATGAATTACTGGCATCACTGGCCGAGCACAGAGGGCGGGTTCTTTCCCGCGACCAACTGATGCAGATCGTGTGGGGTTGGGGCTACGGCGTGGACAGCCGCACCGTGGACGTTCACATCCGCTGGCTGCGCTGCAAAATCGAGCCTGACCCCGACAACCCCACCCGCATCGTCACCGTGCGGGGCATCGGATATCGGTTTGAGGGATAAGAAAGAAGAAACGAGAACAGAGAAAAGAGACGCGCGTGGTGAACCCGCGCGCGTCTCTTTTTCTCCCTTACAGATGCGGGCGTAATTCTGTAGGCGGCGGGGCGGGCAGAAACACCGGCGTCGCCGCTTTTGCCGCGGCTTTGGCCTGGAGCAAGGCCGCATAATCAGCCAACAGCCCATTGAAGACCGCCTCCCAACGGCGGCTTTCCGCAAAGGCGCGGGCGTTTTGTCCCAACTGCCGGAGCAACGCCGGCGTTTCCACGCAACGGCGGATGAGAGCGAGCCATTCTGCCTGATCCTGGGGCGCGCATAGGAAGCCGTTGCGCCCGTCCTGGATCAGATCCACCGGGCCGCCGGCGCGCGGCGCAATCGCCGGCAAGCCAGAAGCCATCGCCTCCAAAACGACATTGCCAAACGTCTCATTGGCCGAAGGGAAGGTGAACAGGTCGGCGGCGGCATACGCAGCGGCAAGGTCGTCGCCGCGCAGGTAACCCGTGAAGACGGTCGGCGTCCCGGCGAACTGCGCTGCCAACGCCGGTCGGTGCGGGCCGTCGCCCACGAGCGCCAGGCAGACGCCTGGCAGCGCGTCCAGCACCGGACGCAGCCACTCGACGCGCTTTTCGGCGGCCAGGCGGCCCACGTAGAGCAATAGCGGCGCGTCGGGGCGTCCACCGGTGAGCCGCGCGCGCCATTCTGCGCTGCGGCGCGCAGGGTGGAACTGCGCTGTATCCACGCCCCGGCTCCACACCCCCACCCGCTCGAAGCCGTGCGCTTCCAACTCCAACCGCGTGAAGTGCGACGGCGCCAGGTTCAAGTCGGCCTGGTTGTGCAGCCAGCGGAAGTAAGCCCAGAGGGAATCGCGGAACCAGCCGAGACGGTAGATGTCGGTGTAGCCGGGTAGATCGGTGTGGTATGAAGCGACGACCGGGGCGTTAAGCGCGCGCGCGTGGCGCAACCCGGTGAGGCCGAGGAACGCCGGGTTGACCAGATGGACGACGTCCGGGCGAAACTCGGCCAGGCGGCGTTCTACGTTCATAATCGGCGGCACCAGACGCAAATCCGGGTAGAAGGGGAACGCGAACGCCGGCAGTCCCACAATCGGCGTCCCGGCATACTGCGCCGGCGCGCCTTCCGGCGCAAACATCAGCGCGGTGTGACCGTGCGTGGCCAGATAGTCCAGCAGATGACAGAGTGTGTTGGCGATACCATCCCACTTGGGCAAAAACGTTTCGGCAAAAATCGCAAGGCGCATAGTGTCCCCCCTTCAAATCCGATGAATCCCATGCTTACAGGATACCCGCTGCCCATTAACAACGCTTTAGCCAGAGGTTAACAGTCGGTCATGGGTTTGCTAATGGGTTGTAAAAAGGGAGGAAGCTTTCGGCGATCATTGAACGTTAACCAGATATTAAGCCGGCCATAATCTCCGGTTAACCTGAGCGCGGTACACTATTCAGGAAACACACATCCTGGACGAGGTAAGGCTATGAGTACATTTGACCGACAACTGACCTTGTGGAGTTCACCGCAAACTTACCCGGCGCTACATGCTTACGATCTGCGCCGGAGACTGGCGCATCACCGGCTCAATGCCGCCTTCCAAACCGCGCCTATCGTGGCTTTTGACGACACAACGCGCCTGATCTTTTTCAGCGATTGTCACCGGGGGGATAACAGCCGCCTGGACGCTTTCAGTCCCAATGAGGCGCTGTTCTTGTACGCCCTGCGCCATTATTATCAGGAGGGATTTACCTACATTGAGGTGGGCGACGGCGACGAGTTGTGGAAGAACCGCAATTTCCAGGCGATACGCGCCGCTCACGGGCCAGTGTTCGACTGGTTGCACCGTTTTGACGCGCAGCAACGACTGCATCTGCTGTTTGGGAATCACGACATAACTGGCCCGATGCGCCAAGAAGTTGACAAAGATGGCATGATCGCGCGCGCGGGGCTGATTCTCCAACACCGCCGGACGCGCCAGCAGCTCTTTGTCACGCACGGCCATCAGGCAGACATGGCGAGCGACTCACTCTACCGGGTCAGCCGGCTGGCCGTGCGGCGGGTCTGGCGACGATTACAGGTGTGGCGGATCGCGCCGGTTGCCAGCCCGCACCCGCAAGAACGCGCTCCGCATCCGTTTGAACGCTTCTTGCTGAGTTGGGCGGCGCTCCATCAAATGGTGCTGATTTGCGGGCACACGCACCGCATCGCTGGTGCAGCCTATGGGGAAACGCCCTACTTCAACACCGGGCATTGTGTCACGCCGGGCGTCATCACGGGGTTGGAAATCCAGAACGGGGAAATCGGGCTGGTGCGCTGGCGGGCGACGCCGGAGAGTGCGTCGCCCTACCAACGCGAGGGGTTAAGTGCGCCGCGCAAGTTGAAATACTTCAACTGATTCAGACCGTCACTGAGCGCTGGGCGGGAGAGCGGCGCGGCTCTCGCCATCTACCCGTCGCCGAATCTGACCCCCTGCGATCCAGAGCAGCAGCAAAAACACGGGATGGCTCCAATACATCATCGGATACTGCGCGCCTATAGTGAGCGGCCCCAGTACGAGCAACAAACCCAATGCGCCGTTGACCAAGGCGATACGGTGACGGTCGTCCCAGGCGGCCCCATTGCCGCTCCAGCGTAAAATCAACCCCAGCAGCAACAGATACCAGACGGCCAAAAAAAGCATCGTGATGGGGTAGGAAAACGTGTGCTTGTCGGCGCCCTGGTAGACGATATAGAATTGCCCGAACAGGCCAAGGAAGCCCGTCAGCCAGAAGCGCCAGGGGCGCGGAACGACGCGGTTGACGAGCGGCATAATCCGCGCCGGAATCAGGCGCGCCAGCCCGATCAGCGCGAAAACGGCCAGCCACGCCGCCAGCCGCCACCAGCCCGGCTCGTAGTGGGTGAGCATCTCCCAGATCAGATAGATGCCCAAGAAGCCGGCCCAGTTCAACCGCCACCACAGTCGCGTCGTCACCCAACGCTCGCGGCGGCGTTCTGGATAGAGCATCTCCACAAAGGCGACGCTGGCCGCGATACTGATGAGAGCGTGAAAGAGCGTAAGGTGTTCGGCCCACACCCAGTTGACGCCGGCCACGCGCCCGTAGACGGCCAGGTTGCCCAAATCCATCCAGCCTGGATCGAAGAAGGACTGCACCATAATGCCTTCTTCGTAAATGCCGTAGGCCATCCCCAACAGCAACAGGCTGAACCAACCTTTTTCCCAGCAGATGACCAATTCGCGCATAAGAATCGCCCCACAGCCGTAGAGCAGCGCCAGGGTGAGGAAGGTGATGGGGTTGACGAACTCGTTGAGCGGCGAAGAGCCGGAGAACAATTCGCCGAAGACCGGGGCGATGACGAATAAGGCTAGCGCGGGGGGAATTTTCGTTGGCTTCATGCCGGGAGCAATTTCTCGAAATCTTTCGGGAGCAAGTAGTGGTAGGCGAGCAATTTGCCATCGAGCACGATGCCGAACACGCCGTAGGGACTGGGCGATAAATCCTGGACTTCCTGCGCCGAGTGGAGTTCTACGATTTTGGCAGGGATGCCGCGTTCCTGCGCGGCCTGCATTACACCGACTACGGCGTCTTCGATGTAGGGGCATTGCGGGGTGCGGATGATCGTCAGCCCCGCGCCAAAGTGCGCCTGACGCGCTTCCCAATCGGTGGGGAAGGATGGGAGCGGCGCGGCGGCGTCGAAGCGGTAGACCAGCAGGTGGAACGAGGGCGGCGCCTGGGCCACGTCCACAAAGCCGTGCTTGATGAAGATGTCCTTCTTCGCCATCCACACCCGTTCGGTGGCGACGGTCACGACGCCATGCTTGCCCTGAGCGCGCGCGTCGTCCAGGCAGGTCTGAATGAGATGCGCGCCGTAGCCCTTCCCCTTCCCCTTGCCTACGACCCACAGGCAATGGATGAGCAAGTAGCCGGGCGCGTGGACGGCCCGCCAGGCGACCTCACCGGGAATGTACTCGATGAAGCCGACGGTGCGCCCGCCGATTTCGTGGATCATGTGGAGCTTCAGCCCTTCGGCGAGGCGCGCCGCCATCCAATCGTGCTTTTGCCGGTAGCCCGGCGTTTTGCGCTTGCTCATGTAGCAGAAGAAGCCCTGCTTATCCAGATTGTCGGCGTTCACTGTGATTAGTTCAAAAGTCTCATTCATAGTTCATCCTCCTTGCGTCAGTTCCCACATGGGAAGGTTAACGATGGGTAGCGTAATTTTTTTGATGACGGTAAACCCCAAGTGTTCGTACATGCTGACGTTGCTTTCGGTCTCGGTTTCCAGATAGAGAACAACGCCGGTCTGCGCGCTTTTTTCGATGAGGGCGCGCAGCAGTCTGCCGGCGAACCCTTTCCCCTGAAAAGCCGGGGCCACGCCAATGATTTGAAGATAGAGGTAGGATTTTCCTCGCATCGTCTCGCGACGGTCTATTTCAATGGGCCGGAAGACGGGCTGCATCTTTCTCATGATTTGTGCGCCGATTTTCATCCCCGGCCATAATGCGCCGCTGCGCAGGATCCGCCAGAAGGTCATATCTGCCACCGTACCCGGCAACCAGGCCGCGACGCCTTCCAGAATTTCTGAGGGGGCGTAGACTTCCCCGTATTTCAGGCCATAGCGGACGGGCGTCTCGAAGGCGGCCGCTCTTTGCGCTATTGCAGCGTCGCCAAAGACCGCGTTCCACACCGGGTCGTGATGGAAGGCGTCGGCCAACATCAGGGCTGCGCGGTGAACATCTTTTTTCTGTACTTGATACAAGTCGTCCAGTTTTCTTGACATAGCTTTATCCGCCTCCTTCTATATTTCCTCACGCAAAAACGTCAGAACATCCCGGCGAAATTGCTGACCGCCGGCGGGATGCCCCATCTTCGCGTAAAGACAAAGTTTGGCATTAGGGATGCCCGCCGCCGTCTCGCGGAACAGAGGGGGGCTGTAGAAGAAGTCGTCCACGCCGCCGGCCACCAGCGTCGGCGCGGTGATCTCGGCCAGGCGCTCTTTGAAGGCGAGTTTGTCCTCAGCCGCGACGGTAACGACTAAATCGGTAGGGTCTTTGGGCGCGTTCAACGACAGCAGCCCCGCGCTCAGCCAGACGAGCGGTTGCGCCAGCCATTTCCCCAAACCGACCTGCGGATAAATCGTGCCTACCAGCACAGCCCAGGCTTTCATCCACTGTCCTTGCTCCGCCAACCGGGCCACGTCCAATTGCACTTGCTTCGCTGTATCATTCAGCGCGTGCGCGCTGGAATGGATCACCAGTCGCCGCACCAGGTCGGGATGGTCAGCGGCGAAGTGCAGGGCAATGGAGCCGCCGGTCGAGATGCCCAGGATGTCTACCGGGCCGCCGAATTCCTCGCGCACCATCACGGCGCAGTCGTCCGCCATATCCCCTAACGTATAGCCGTGCGGCATCTCCTGCTTGCGGAGCACGCCGTAGAGCGTGTAGTCGTCTTCCAGGAATTTGTACATCATCAGCATGATGGCTTGCGGCTTGTGTTCAAAGGTCAATCCTTGGAAGATAATCAGGGGGCGCGGGCCGTGCCCCGAACGTTTGTAGGGCAGGCCGTTGCGGAAATAACCACTTTTTGCAAGTGTTGACATGCTTCGCCTCCTGATTGAGCATTGCCGTAAAAAACTGAATTCCTCTATGAGACCGTAAAAGAATAAGTTCCCGCGCAGAGCGCCCCGGGGACGGGGCTTAGAGCGCAAAATACGGGAAGTTATATTTTTATGAACCCTATGCTTTGATTATTAGCGCACCCTTGCAACGCCAAAACACCAGCGCAACGATGACCGCCGTCGCCGCCAGCCCGACGCCAAATTCGGTAGTGATGTATGTCGTGAAACCGGTATCCCGCGTCAATGGATCGAAAATGCTTTGGATGAAAATGTTGTGGCTCGCGTGCAGGATCGCCGCCGTCCACAGGCTGCCCGATCTGAGGCGCAGCCAGGCGAAGGCGAAACTGACGCCGATTACCAGGGCGCTGAAACAGAGCAATGCGAACCAGCGGGGCGCGGCGGTGTGATAGTCGGCAAACAGAATCAAGGGATAGTGCCAGACCGCCCAGATCGCGCCGCTGATGAGGGCGGCGTTGGTGAAGGAGGTCAATTTCGCCAACTGCGGAACCAGCAACCCGCGCCAGCCAATTTCCTCGCCCAACGCCGGGAGAAAGCCGCCCAAGAGGAACAGCAGCGTTGCATTGCTGAGGATGAAAACCGGCCACGGCTGGCCCTCCGGCGCGTTTTCTGTAGTGAACGCCCCCCACCCCAAAAGCCAGACGAGGACATACACCCCACCCGCGTAAGCGATAGGCAGTGCGTAACTGAGCAAGAGATAGCGCACAGGGCCGCGTTCCCATCCCAGGCCGCGCAAGTTGCGCTGGAAGATGAACGTGGTCAGCAGCGCGGCGACGCCGGGACTCCACATCAGCCCCAGAGTGTACACTTGCCCATGAGGGCTCAGTTGTCCTGCCCGGATGATCAATATCCAAAAGGCGGCGCTGAACAAAAAAGTAAAGCCCAAGAATAGGATAATGCGACGGCTGATATTTTCAGTGTTAGGTGGGGTCATTTTGGCATTTGTCGCGCCCACGCCGCCGCGCGCTCCAATTCACCGTCCTTCAGGGGACCTTCTTTGCCGTTGACAAAGAATCCTGCCGGCGGCATTGCTTGCGTCCCCCCTTTCTTGACCAACCGGGCCGCCATCGGCTCGGCGGCGTAGCCGAAAACTTTCACAAACGCCGTCAGGATCCATGAGTTGACCTCCGGCACGTCCGCGCGCGTGTCGAAGGCGGCCACCTTGACGCCTTTGAGCGCCCCCGCCGGGATCGCTTTCAGAAATGCCTTCACCGGCTTCAACGGTTGAAATGCCTGCGTCGGCGAGCCGACAATCAGCGCGTCCAGGCCGGTCAGATGCTCCGGCTTCACGTCGCCCACGCGGAGCGTTTGCGCGCCCAGCGCGTCCCCAATCGCCTGCGCGACTTTTTCCGTATTGCCAAACACTGAATCGTAGACCACTAGAGCTTTCATAATCAAAGTATCCTTTCACTAAATTGGTGATACTCACTCTGAATTCTCAGCGGAGAGCCTCGCCGGGTTTCAGATCGCCAAACCAGCGTTCAAACCGCTCGTTGTAGAGCGCCCAGGGGATGAGATTCCCCCACCGCCAGTCCGTCATATAGGCTTTTTGGGGGCAACCGGTCATGCAGCGATAACAACGAATACACGCCGGCCCCAACACCGGATAAGGGGCTAAGGTGATGGCCTGCACCGGACATTCGCGCACACACCATTGGCACTGCGTACAGCGGGCGACGTTGACTTGGGGCGCCGGTGATAACACGCGCAGCACGCTATCGGTGCTGCACCGCGCGACCCAATCGTAAAACCAGCCGTTAGGCTTGAAGGTGTCAGGATGGCTTTGCGGCGCCGGGCCAGACCGGTCGCTCGCTACGTGTTCGGAGACGGCTGACGCGAAGCGACGCGCCTCGTCCAAATCCGCCGCGTTGGGACGGTTGGGCGTGCGCCCCAACAGACATGGCGCGGGATGGTGCGACTCGCCACGGGTCAAGAACCCGCCGATAACCTCAGCGCCTTTGGCTTGCAGCCCGCGCGTCAGATCATATAAGACCCGTCCCGGCGCTCCGCCAGAAGTCGCAAAGACAAAAGCGCGCTGCTTATCGAGGGAGGGCAAAGTGTGCAGAAAATCCTTGACTGGCGTGGGCGCCTGGCTGGAGAAACAGGGGGTTCCGATTCCTAGCAAATCGCCCGCAGCGGCATCCTGTGGGGTTGCTTTTTTTAGCGGAAGGGTGCGGGCTGTATGGCCGGCCTCGCGGAACGCAGCCGCCATAGCTTCGGCGACTTTGCGGGTATTGCCGGTCTGGGAGAAATAAATGATCGGGATGTTCATTTTTGACCTAGCTTGCCGGTTTCAGCAGCTTCAGGGTGTCTTTCACGTCAACGACTGATCATACACCCATCCATTCAAGACCGCCAACCCGGGTAGTCCTAAATCGAAGCAGAGGAAAAGCAGCGGACCGGCGTTCAGCAACCATGTGCCAGAGAAGCGTCCCAAGAGCCATTGAACCGGGAATACCCACAAGAAGTAGATGACGAGCGGCCACGGCCACAAGCGCGCTAGAAGACGCCCGGCATTCGGAGGCAGATGCGTGTGCAACCAGGGGGACGACTTATGGATCCGGCTTCCGGCAAAGCCAGCCATCAAACCGATGAACGTGGGGACGAAGCCGCCCCCCACGAGCAACGACAGCAGCAAGGCCGCCGCCAAGATCAGCCCCCCGCGTTTGCGTTCAATGAAGACACCCGCCCACACAGCGGCAAACAGCCCGACGAGTAAAGCCAACATTCCCGTCACCCAAAAGTTGGGCACGAGCGTCAAGGCGGGAAAACAGGCGTGCGCCACGGCCTCCGGCCGGCAGGGCGGACCGATGGCGCTGATCATCAAGCCGCCGGGCGCGACGTTGCCCTGGCGCATCTCGAAGTAGCCGTGGACTGCGCCGAGCAATCCGGCGTAGACGCCCAGGGCGGAGGCGGCAATGCGGGTCGCGGCGATTTCAGCGGGTTTCATGGCTTGAAGAATATCAACAAGTAAACTGTGGCGGCTGTGGTGAGGATACTCAGGAAGGGGGCGATCCGGTGAATAAGTACGATGGCCGGATACGCCAACTTTTCGGTGCTGGCCAGCCCGCCGGAGATGATAGCAGCGAGAAACAGTGCCCCCGTGGTGATAACGGCAATGAGTTCGAGGGTGTTCAGACCGACACCCGTTCGCAGGTTATGCACGGTGACGCCGATAAAAATCACCGTCGCCAGCGCGATGAGCTTGTGTACGGTCAACAGCAGCCCGTTGTATGGTTTGCCGGCCAGAGTCAGCCAGATGCCCAAAATGAGTTTGAGGATAAAGAGGATAACGATAACGACAATTCGTGAATTGGTATTCATCATACATCCCGTTGCGCTTCATCAATAGTGGTAGTGAACTTTTTCTTATCTTGTTGACATATAAGATGCACAATATCCCTACCGGACTTGGCAGCGCCACTGACACCCATATCACCTACCCATTGACCCACCATAAAAAAGTTCTTGAGCTTGGGCAAGGCTCTGGGTAGATTTAAAAAAATATTTTTTGCAAATCCCATAGAGGAGCCCTGCCAGGTATGGGTATAGCGAATATAGGTCATCGGTGTGGCCACATCCACCACCTCGATTTTTTCCCGGATACCCGGCATGATTTCTTCCAGGAAGGAGACAACGGCCTCCTCAATTTTTTTCTTCTCTTCCCGGTATCGTCCCTTATCCACATAGAGCGCTTCCCAATACGCCGACTCACTGCCAAAGATAATCACGAGCGTGCTTTTTCCCATCGGAGCAAAAGAAGGGTCAAAGGAATAGTTTTTTATCCTGATCATGGTGTTTGCTTTTCCGGCGATCATTATCGGTTGTTTGAGCGGATACATATTAAAAATTGCGTGCGGATCAGCAATCCTTGACACGTCCATATCCACGCCGATAGATACCTGCACCGTGGATGGGGTAACGGCTTCTTTTGCGTAACAACGTTGGATCTTTTTAGTGGTATACCTGCCGCCCAGCATCTTGAAGATGGTGCTATACCCGTCTGATGCCGAAATCACAATATCGGCAGTTTCCTCCGTGCCATCCTCCAGTTGGATGCCCACTGCCGTATCATTCTCCACCTCTATCATTTTTACTTTGGCGCCATAATGAATTTTGCCGCCCAGGCTATTGTAACGCCGCTCTATACTCCTGGCCAAACTCAGGGAACCACCCTCGGGAAAACCCGAACCTTGGGTTGCCAATACAAAGAGAAGGCCAAAAAACCCATTGATGGCCGCGCTATCCGTAGCGGTTGTTTCGATGGTAGTGCGTAGGGCTTCCCGCAGAACCGGATTCTGAAATCTGCCGGCAAATTCCTCTATGGTCATTTTGCCGTATTTTTGCATTAACCGGATGACGGGAATATAGTTGGTTATGTCCCGAATTTGGTGTTGTCCCTGATTTTCCTTGATGGACATCATTCTTCCAACAGGGTGAACAAAGGTTTGAGTGTCGACAATTGATCCAAGAATTGTGCGGGCACTCGGTAGGAGAGCAGCTCAGCAGTCGTCCAAA
>DAOUGD010000014.1:0-8904 GCA_034429475.1 Anaerolineae bacterium | reverse complement strand
GAAGCTCGCCCCAAAATATACAGAAAAGATAGGGGTTTTACATTTCGGCGAAGACTTTGTCGAAGACTGCGTCCGGCAGATCGTTGACGACGTTGTGCGGCGGGAGCTTCTCGTATTTCATGAACTCCGGCAGGCGGTCATCGGCGTTCGTCAGCCCGGCGGCCAGGTTGAAAGCGCGCTCGCGCTTGAGGATTTCACCGCCCAGGGCGACGGCCTCGTTGTTGCTGAGTTTTGTCCCCACCAGCGCGTTGACTTCTTCCACCATCCCCTCAAAGCCGCTGGGGATGTCGAGGATGGCGAAGGCGATGAAGAGGCAGTGGCCGGTGGAGTCGAGGAAGGCCGTCGTCATCTGGAAGGCGCGGCTCAGGTCGGCCTTGGCCGGATCGGACAACAGCGGATCGGACTTGCCGCCGACGCCGGCGATTTCCGGCGCGATGGTGTAACCGGCGGTGTGGTCGGCGCCCATCGTGGTGGTGGCGTAGGTGACGCCGATGCCCTTGACGGCGCGCGGCTCGTAGGCCGGCATCCCCTGGCCCTTGACCGACGGCGAGCGTGGGTTGCCAAACGCCTTGGCGGTGAAGCCCGTGCCGCCGCCAAGGATGCGGCCGATGGGTGTGCCCTTGCCCATCTCGTGCAGCAGAGCGGTCGCGCCTTCGAGGTCGCCAAACGGGAGATAACCTGAATCCATCGCCACCGCGATGCTGTCGCCGGCCTCGATGGTGTCCACACCGTAGGCGTTGCACCAGTAGACCAGCCTGGCGATGCCATCCAGATCGTCAATGCCGCAGTTCGCGCCCAGCGCCCAATCGGATTCATACTCAACGCAGGAGACGATCTCGGATCCGTCCTCGGCGTACACGCTGTTCGAGCACTGGATCACACAGCCGGGGCTGCACGCATGGTTGTAGACCTCCTTGCCGGTGCGCTTCTTGTTGTTCTCGAAGATGGCTTCGCCGGCAATCTTGGGAGCGCCCTCGAACCGCCCGGTGCGGAAGTTGCGGGTGGGGAGGCCGCCGGCCTCGTTCAGGATGTTGATGAGGACGGCGGTGCCGTAGGTGTTGAGGCCGCCCCTCGGCTTGGTCAGTGCGTGCTCGCCGAGGGCGTCGCGCAGCTTTTTCGCGGCCACCTTGAACGCTTCGGGATCGGCCATCTCGACGCCCGGCGCGCCTTCCGGGTCTACCACAAGGAACTTGAGTCCCTTGCTGCCCATGACCGCGCCCAGGCCGCCGCGCCCGGAGTAGCGGGTGGGGCGTTGCTTCATATCCTCGAAGACGATGCCGGAGTTGGCGTAGCCGAATTCGCCGGCGACGCCGATGCCCGCCACGTGGACGCGCTTGCCGAACTTCTCAAAGATGGCAGGGAACACGTCGTAGAGGTTTTTGCCGACGTACTCACAGGCGCACATGAACTCAATGGCGGGCTTGTCGCCATCCCAGAAGATTTTAGCCATCCAGTAGTCGTCCTTTTCGGCGGGCGCACCCTCGACGACGATGGCTTTTATCTGCATCTTGGCGACGGCGGGCGCCCACCCTGTCCCGGCGTTGGACTCCTTGATGCCGCCGGTCAGCGGCGACTTCGCCCCCACCGAGACGCGCGCCGAGGTGGCCGCCGTCGTCCCGGTGACGATGCCGGGCGCAAAGACGAGCTTGTTGTTGGGGCCGAGGGGGTGGACGGTGGGGGCGACTTCGTCGCAGATGAGGGTGGACGTCAACCCGCGTCCGCCCAGGGCCTTGTACTTCTCCGGCACAGCTTCCAATTGATACGATTGATCCGTCATGTTAATCCGCAAAATCCACATAGAAATCCTCCTTTGGTGAATGATTATGAATGATTGGGGGATCAGGGATTGAGGGATTAGGGATTAGGTGAGTGGGGATTAGGGACGCAATCAGCCCCTAATCCCTATTTTCTACTCCCTACTCCCTACTCCCTACTCCCCCAATGCCTTTAAAACAAAAAGGAGGCAACCTTTGCCTTACACGGCAAGGTCGCCTCCTTTGCGAACACGGCAGGCGCCGGGATTGCTCCCTGCACCCTAACGCCCAGCCTGTCCCAGAGGGAGCGGGGTGGGTCGGAGGTACATACTTATGGTAGTCCAGTGTGAAAATTTGTCAAAATGGGTGAAGAAACGGGATTGAGGGACAAATGTAATGTCCAGGATAGTTCGTTTGCCAGAGAAAGGCATTGGGGCTACACTAGCGCAAGAAAGGATGGGTGAGCAAAATTGGAAACTGGTGAGCGGATGGTTATCCCTGAATCTTGGCAGGCGTTGGATATTCCCACCTGGCGCGATCCGGTATTGGTCATCGGGGCGAGCGACAGCGGGAAGAGCACCCTGGCGCGCTACCTTTACCGGCGGCTCTGTGCGAAGCACGCGCGTGTCGCTTTTTTGGATGCGGACGTGGGGCAAAGCACGTTCGGGCTGCCGGCGACGCTCACGCTGGCGTTGAATCGGGGAGCGGACGACATCGGATTCCCGCCGGGCGGCAAGTCGCGCAGTTGGTTCGTGGGGAGCAACACGCCACGCGACGGCGGCGCGTGGCTGCTGGTGGGCTTGCATCACCTGTGGTTGTACGCCCTGGGCGCGTCCGCTGACGCGCTGGTGATAGACACGTCGGGGTACATGGACGCCGGCGGGGTCGCGCTCAAGTGGGCGAAGGCGGCGTTGTTCCGCCCGTGTACGGTGGTGGCCTTGCAGCGCGCCGACGAGCTGGCGCCGATCCTCACGCCGCTGCGCCGCTGGCCCGGCGTGCGGCTGATCGAGTTGCCGGTCTGCGAAGCGGTGCAGTCGCGCTCGCGGGAGCAGCGCCGCGCCTATCGCGCCGCGTGTTACCGAGACTATTTTGCCAACGCCTCCCGTATCCCCCTGTCGCGTCAAAGTCTTGCCGTCTTTCCCGATAGCGACTTCACGCCGGGACGATTAGCCGCGCTGGAAAGCGCCGAGGGCTTCGTGCTGGCGCTCGCGCTGGTGGATCAAGTCAGCGACACATCCATCTGGCTGCGCACCCCTTGGTCGGGCAAAGGCCGCGTCGGCGCGCTGCGGATGGGGGCGCTGCGCGTGGACGAAACGACATTTGAGGATATGCCTCTATGATTTTGGATGGGTTATGAGTTATGGGTTGTGGGTTCTGAGTGCTGAGTGCTGAGGACTGAGTGCTGACTCGCTAATCCGCTTTTTCGCTGATCCGCTTTTTCGCTTTTTCGAGGTCTGCATAATGAAACAATTTGCCGTCTTGCAATTGTCCGGCTGCGCCGGGTGTGAGGTGTCGCTGCTCAATGCTGAGGAGTGGGTGGAACGCTATCAGCTCGTCTATATGCCACTGGTCGTGTCGGCGCACGACGTGCCGGCGGTGGATGTGCTGCTGGTCAGCGGAGGCGTCCGCACGGACGAAGACCTCTACAAGCTGCGCAAGGCGGTGAAGCAGGCGCAGCAGGTCGTGGCGGTGGGGACGTGCGCGATTTCCGGCGGGGTGGCGAATCTGGGCGACCGCGACGACGTGCGCGCGCTGTTCCTGGCGCGGGAGCAGCGGTATCACGTCCCGCGCCTGCTGCCCAAGTCGCACCCGGTGGACGCGATGACGGGCGTGGATTTGTACCTGCCCGGTTGTCCGCCGACGCCGGAGCTGTTTATGGCGGCGCTCTCGGACCCGGCGGCGTACCGGGCCAGCAAGACGGTCTGCGGGGAGTGCGGGCGTAAGAAGGTGCGCGAGATGCGCCCGAAACACCTGCTCGGTTTCCAGCAGGGGCGGGTGTTGCCGGATATTTGCCTGATCAACCAGGGCTATTTGTGCATCGGCTCTTCGACGCGGGGCGGCTGCCGCGCGCCCTGCACGCGGGCCGGGCATCCGTGCGTGGGCTGCCGGGGGCCGTCGGACGCCTTCATCGAGAAGGAGTCGGCGGCGTGGTTTGCCAGCATCCAGAAGGTGTTCGCGGCGATGACGGACATTCCGCCGGATGAGGTGGAGCGTGCGCTGCGTTCGCCGCACCTGGCGCTGTTCCTCTTCCAGTTTGCGGATTACGCGGGCACGTCCCGCCCGAAAGAGAAGGTGTTGTGATGACGACGTTGACGTTCCCTTTGAGCCGAATTGAGGGCCACGCGCAGGTGGTGATTGAGGTGCAGGATGGGCAGGTGGTTGCGGCGCGCTTCCAGGCCACGGAACTGCGTGGCTTCGATTACCTGGTGCGCGGCGCGCCGGCGGAGCAGATGCCCGTGATCGTCCCGCGCATCTGCGGCGTCTGCTCGACGGCGCATCACGTCGCGGCGGTGCGGGCGTTGGAGGATGCGTTTGGCGTCACGCCGCCGCCGCTCGCGCTGACCATCCGCGAGCTGTTGATGCTGGGGCAGTTGTTGCAGAACCAGGCGACCTCGCTGTTTGTTTTCACGCTGCCGGATCGGATGAACGTGGACAGCCTGTTGGAGGTGGACACGCCGGTGCTGGATCAGGCGGCGTGCTCGACGGTGACGGGCTGCGCGTTGCACGTGCGGCAGGCCGGGACGCATTTGATCGGGCTGGCCGGGGGGCAGTTCATTCACCCGGTGAAGGCGGTGGTGGGCGGCGTGACAGGTGGCATTTCCATCGGGGCCGCCGCCGCAATGTGCGCGGAATTGGAAGCTGCGCTGCCGGTGGCCTGCACGCTGTTCGATACGTACTGGGAGGCGTCGCTGAAACTGCATGATCGCATCGGCACCTGGGGCGACGACGCGCCCGCGTGCTACATCGCGGCGGTGGCGGGGACGCGGCCCAACTTCTACGGCGACTTCATCCGTATGATGGGCTGCGAGGGTGGAGACGTCTGCGCGACGTTCCCGGCCCGCGACTATCGCGCCCACCTGACGGTGGAGGAGAGCGACTATAGCTACGCCGGGCACACCAGCTACCAGGGGAACGTCATCCGCGCGAACAGCCTGGCGCGGGTGAATATGTGGACGCAGTTGGCGACGTCGCGCGCCGACGCCTACTTGCAGCGCTTCCACGCCGCCTTCGGGCAGCCGACGCACGCGCTGCTTCTCTACGATCTGGCGCGCGGCATCGAGCTGGTCTACGCCATCGAGCGGGCCATGGAGATTCTGGCCGATCCGCTGGACTACGAGGACACGGACGTTCCCTACACGCCGCGCGACGGAGAGGGCTTCGGGTTGGTCGAAGCGCCGCGCGGCCCGCTGATTCACCATTACGTGATTGAGGATGGGCTGATCGCGCAGGCGGAATTCATCATCCCCACGGTGCATAACGTGCTGGCGATTGAGCGCGCGTTGCGCGTCGTCGCCGAGCGATATATCACAACAGAGAGAGTAAATCTTGAATTGGAACGCGCAGTGGGGCGCGTGGTGCGGGCTTTTGACCCGTGCATAGCTTGTGCGACGCATTAAAATTTAGAACGTTTTCGCCCACCTGATTTTCCGTACTTTTCGGATGATCATACCCTATCCTATTTAACAATTCGACAAGTTCGTATTTGTAGTAAGCAAATAGGGGATTAGACACTTTTGACATCTCAGATTTGTGATTGTTCCACCCGCTCCAAATTCAACGCCAGCAACCGTTCCAAAATCCTCATCATCACTCAGATGAAGCCGAACGCTCTTTCAGGTCAACATGCTGCCATTTATTGACACAGGTTTGGGTGTAAAGGTCATGGATAGTTCTTTATGCCGGTTTCGAGCACCCCCAAGATTATAGGCCAGTGTGACAAAAAACTCACTGTGTTGTGAGGGGGTGATTTACGATAGGTGTGCTCCTTTAGGGTAATCTCACTCTCAAACAGCCAGTTTTCTTCGTCCCAGGCGCATAAGTTCATAATGAGTTCTGTATATTTTCTCGGCCAGAGAATTAAGTCTTTGACCTGTCTTCTCAGCTTTATCCTGCTGTTGCTGGATCAATTCGTCGTAGTGGTCATCATCTTTTGCTTTACGGGCAGCGTATTCATAAAACTCGTCATCAGGGATGGCTATGCGGTTAAATTCGGGGAGTGTTTTTAGCGGAAATGTATGCAGACCTATTAAGTATAAAAATCCGGTAATGTGACTCTCCAATTCACCCCGCAGGCTTTCTAAATCAGCGTCAAGAAACTCAAACTCTGGGGTTTTACAGTACTGTATGAACTTATGGAGAGCCTTGAGATTCTCTCGCGGGAAAGTTCCATAGAAATCTTGTGTACGCATCAACTCAATGACCTCACTGGTACTCGGAAGAATTTCGCGGATTTTGACCAGAAGTTCCCGATCTATTGCCAAATAATCAGGGGACGTTACAATTCCCTGATTGCTTCTTACTTTTTCATACCATCTATCACGATGTCCCTTTAGCTCTGAGGTAGTGAACTTTCTGCCTTTTGGATGTTTGGGATCGTAAGCTCTTACTTCAGCATGGCAGTCGAAACAAAGCGGGATACAATTGTCGTAGGTATCCTCTCCCCCATCGGCTTTTGCTTCAATATGGTGTAGTTCTATTTTTGAACTGCAGAACTTGTGACATAAGCAACAACATCTGCCAGAGTCCAACAATGCTCTTTCAGCTACTTCAGATGGAAAGGTCATGATCTTTTAGGTTTCCTCTTCCGGTAAACAAGCATTGACTGTTGGTCAAGTCTTTTATGCTTTGGAAAGTGCTTGACTATTCCTTTAAAACTGTCCCCACCGTTTTCGGGTCAAAGCCATCAGGCCAGCGAGTTCTGGCATCGTATGTGACCCTTTCAAGGTTAGCCTCACTCAGGCTAGCCTCACGCAGGTCAGCCCCACTCAGATCAGCCTCACGCAGGTTAGCCCCACTCAGGTCAGCCTCACGTAGGTCGGCCCCACTCAGGGTAGCCCAACTCAGATCAGCCTTAGGCATGTAAGCCCCACTCAGGTTAACCTCACGCAGGTTGGCCCCACTCAGGTCAGCCTCACGCAGGTAAGCCACACCCAGGTCAGCCTCACGCAGGTCGGCCCTCTCTAGGGTCAAGATCCCATATATTAAATCGGCCTCATACAAAAACTGGACGATTTGTCCCTTGCGTGCACCATCTAGGCTTGGTAGAGTTGCAAGGGTCTGTGTACGGGCCACATCACGGACAGGATCGTTTTCTTGGGCATTGCGCAGATTTTTTTCCAATAAAAGGTCAGTCATCCGGTCGTAGTATGCTTGGAGGGTAGCTTGTCGCTGCCGGTCAAGAGCAATTTCCCGGTCAGTTTCCGCCCGTTTTTCCGCTGCTTCACGCTCGGCCTCACGTTCGGTTTTGTTTAGCCACCATGCACCGATAGCCAACACAATAGGAATGATGAGCAAGTCTAGCCAATCCCACAAGGTCTTAGCCGGGTGATAATCGGCATTAGGGGAAGTGTATTCTCCAAACCCAGTCCAGTCAGCCCAGCCTCTGCCTTGCACATAGACCCCATAACCCACCCAAAACAATAAGCCAACGGCAATGATGACAAGAATAACGCCCCAATATTTCGGGAAACCCAAGACGACATCCTTGATAAAACTTGCAGTGCGTTTTACACTTTTCACCGTTACTCACCTCCGAAAGCAATTCAATCGGAGTCTACAGCCACTTATACAAAAAGCAAAAGCCCCCCTTGTTATGAGGGGGCTTCCTGGCGAGTCTCAGAAAGTCAGGCCGCGCGGCGGTTGCGTTGTGGCGTCGCCTGAGTAGAATAAATCGAAAAGTTGTAATCCGACTATGGCACCGGGATGCAATCACTCAAATGGAAGTTTGTATAAATATTGTGTCGTGTGTGCGACGCATTAAATTTAGGACGCGGAAGAACACGGAAGGACACGGATTTTTCTTATTGGGCGCAAGATGGAATTCATCAAACGCGCAGAATGGAGGAAGAAGTGACGGCTGAAATACGCAGGGCGGCTCTCTTTGACATCCCGTATCTGAGCGAGATTTGCCTGAAGACGGGGTGTAGTGGAAAAGATGCCAGTGGTTTGTATTCGGATCCCTATATGCTGGCGCAGTTTTATGCTATCCCCTATCTCGCCTATTCAACTGACCATTGTTATGTCGTTGAAGCGGAAGTCAATGGCATCCTACGACCTGTGGGATATATCGTGGGGGTTGAAGACACGACGGAGTTTACGACGTGGTTAGAAGCAGCATGGATGCCGCAGGTCAGGAAATCGTACCGTTTGAACGGAGCCTATCACAGCGCCGCTGAACGAGCTTTTATTGAGTTGATTCAACAGCCCATGACCGTTGAGGAAGACATTGTGAAGCACTATCCGGCCCATTTTCACATGAATGTGTTGCCTGGGTTTCAGGGGCGGGGCTATAGACGAAAACTCACAGAAACCCTGTGGGATTCACTAAAAACTAAGGGGGTAGCAGGGGTACACATGGGATTTGCGGCAGATAAGGCAGGAGCTTTCGCGTTTTATCAAGCCATGGGATACACTCAATTAAAAACAACCCCATGGGGTGTCTATATGGGGTATTTATTCTAATCGAAGCGAGAAAATTTGAAATGTGGTAAATTCAACAAAAGGGAGAATGAATGATGGACGAGAAAGATTTTCGTGATTTCAAGTGGTTAAATCAAAGTAAGGCTATCTTTGTTGACGGCAAATTAATGCTGGAAGCGCCACAGGAGAGTGATTTCTTTTGTAATAATGGCGCGATATCGCAATCAGGCATAACCCCGGAGACTCTCTATAACGCGCCTTTTTTCTATACAGAGGTTGAGGGTGACTTTGTGGTTAGGGTCAAAGTATCTCACGATTTCAAGGATACTTATGACTCTGCCACGTTGATGATGATGAAAGATTATCAGGTCTGGGCGAAATTGGGTGTTGTCCCTGATTTTCCTTGATGGACATCATTCTTCCAACAGGGTGAACAAAGGTTTGAGTGTCGACAATTGATCCAAGAATTGTGCGGGCACTCGGTAGGAGAGCAGCTCAGCAGTCGTCCAAA
>DAOUGD010000013.1:0-17448 GCA_034429475.1 Anaerolineae bacterium | reverse complement strand
TCAGGAAATGCTACCAAAGGTATCATCGCATACCTCCTATTGGCTGACCTTTCTTTCTATTGTACCGCCGTTTGCGGTCAAACGCCCTGTGTTAGGAGTATTCGCGTGTTAACGTACTGCCAAAGTCGAGTTATGAACTTTAAAAAATTAACTCGGTAATGAATATTCCGACTTTTTACCGACTGAAGCTCGGTGTGTACGTGTATACCCCGGCTTCAGCCGGTTTTCCCCGGTGTGCTCAATTACCGGATTATTTTGTTAATTTTCATTAGTCGTCAGAAGAACCACGGAAGTGGTTACTACAAACCCAACTGGAGAAAACGCAATGAGACCCAATAAACGGCTGTGGAGCGGATGCCTCCAGCGCAGCGTGTGGCTCTACACACTTTGCCCCGGCTTGAGCGTGCTGCTCGTCATGCTCCTGGGCCTCTCGGCCCAAAAAGCGCGCGCCGCCGAAGCCCAGAGCCAACCGCAAAGCATCCGCGCGAGTACCCCCTTCACCGTCACCTGGTCGGCAAGCTGCGAGACGCCTCCCGCCGAGGCCATAGTCGCGCTGGACTATGCCGCGTCGCTCTGGGGAACGTGGCTTTCTTCCACTGTACCCATTGAAATATCAGCCTGTTGGACAGCCAATCTGACCGGCGGGGACACGCTGGGAACCGGGATGCCAACCCAGTACGTCCGCAATTTCCCCGGCGCCCCTCTGGTGGACGTGGCGTATCCCATCGCGTTAGCCAACGCCCTCAGTGGCAACGACCTGAATCCCGCCCGTGTGGATATGACGCTGCAATTCAAATCGGACATAACGTGGTCGTTCGCGCTCACGCCGACGCAATATCTCGCGCCGGCTGACGGGGAAGACTTTGTCGCCATCACATTGCACGAGCTGGCGCACGGCCTGGGATTCGTTGGCAATATGTATGCAGATAAATACTTCGGCTATTGCGGGGACGGACCCTCCGGCCATCTCTACCCCTGCCCTACACCCTATGATTGGGCTGTTGTAGATAGCGCCGGCGTATCTTTGCTCGATTACCATGCGCCCGACATTGACCCGCGCGAATTGGGAACGCGCCTCAAGGGTGATGCCCACTTCGGCGGCCCCAACACCATCGCCGCGAACGGCGGGACGGCAGCCAAACTTTATGCGCCGGGTGATTTCATCTGGGGCAGCAGCCTGTCCCACCTCGATCAAGGCACTTTCGACGGCGGCCTCAACGATCTGATGACGCCGGGCTACAACGGCGGCGCGGCACGTCACCCCGGGCCGGTCACGCTCGCCATCTTCCAGGACATGGGCTGGCTGCGCACCGATGGCGTCCCCAACGTCACCCTATCCATCGCATCCAACGTGAGCGCAGACCGGGCAGCGACCTTCATTGGCGATCTCGTCTGGCCGGCTTACGCCAGTCAGCCCATCACCTACACCTGGACGGCGACGGATCAGCTCACCGTCACCCATCCCGGCCTGACCGCCACCGACGCAGTGGCGTTCACCTGGGTCACGCCCGGCCTCAAACACATCACCCTCACCGCCACCGACGGCGTCTCCACTGCCGCTACCATCCGCACCGTCTTCGTCCGCACCGCCGTCTTCTTACCCTGCGTGTTGCGGCAATGAGCGCTCACTCTTCAAAACCCAGGTTGACAGGAAAATAAACGGCGATTTCTTCCAGTATGTCGGTTGTGGGAACACTCCGATCAACCACGTCGAGTTGAACATCCGCCATCCAGACCTGCCCGTCCAGCGACAATAAGAAACCAAACACCAGATCTTCAGCTTCTTCAGCAATATCTAACACAATAGCATAATGCGCCCAATCCGTTGTACCCGTAATAGGGCGGTTGCGCATATTGTCGAATGCCAGATTTTTCCCATTCGCGCCACTGACGCGCATAAACAACGCGGCTCTGTTCGCCAAATCCTGCGCTCGTAATGCCGCCGAGAATCGCAGCCGCTTCCCATGATACGCATCAGCCTTGATATGTTGTGCGAGGGCGGCAAACTCGCCAGGGTTGGGTTTGGCCTTGAGGGTGACGCAGGGGTGGTTTTCGTAAGTGAGCGTGGGGTCCACTCCGATATCATAATCATCTGGCGCGTCGCCTGTAATAGCCCAGCCCTTTGGAATACGGAAAATGCTTTCCATTGAAACCTCCTGTATAACTAACAATTTTGAACGGGCGGAACTACATCCCGCTAACTGCAACAAAAGGGAAATCTCGTCATTAGCCAGCGCAAGGGTGGTTCCTAAACGCCGCAAATCTTCCAGTAAGGCCACATGCCAGCGTGGTTGCGATCCTTTTAACCAGTTATGGATCGTCTGGTGAGGGATACCCGATAAGCTCGCTATCTGCCGTAGCGAAAGCTGGGCTTCCCTAACGTATATCTTTAACTGATCGGCGAATTTTCGTTCCATAGATAAACAACTGTATTTGAATGAAGACTATACTGATAGTATAGCAAAAGGTTATGCCAAAGAGAATACCTGAGAGACAAGTGGGACAGGATTGGGACAAATCATATTCACCCTATGAAACAGGAGACGCATAATGAATTCTCACAAACCCTCTATATGGATAATCGCCAGCCTATGCCTGCTCATCCTCGGCGGATTGCTGCTGCCCGGCGAAATGGCGCGGCGCGTTTCCGCCCAAACGCCGCCCCCACTCGCCGCCAGCGAAATGGGCGCAGCGGTGACCGCTGGCGAGCCGGTGTCCATCACCAAGGACGCCGACGGCTACACCGTCTGGACCTACGAGTACCCCGAATCCTGGTGCGTGATGTACTCCCGCATCCGCACCCCCTTCAACCTGGGCGCGCAGGACCCCAGCGAATTGAGCGAAACGGCCTTCATCTTCACTTTCTACGAGCAACCCTATCTTTGGAGCGGCGAAGGCGCGCCGCTGTACACCGACCCCACCTGGGCCGTAGCCCTCAACGGCAAGCCCGGCGCGTGGACGGACGGCGTCTTCCTTGGGGATTGGAATATCATCGGCGCCATAGGGACGATACCGTGGTGGCCCGAAAAGATTCCCGTAGAGCAGGAGGTCCCCTTCGATTACTCCGAACTGATTGACGGCGAGAACAACCTCTGGTTTCAACAACAGGATTTTTGCCATTGCTCGGGGTTGGCGGACTGCGCCTGCACCTGCTACGATCTGCGCAAGCTACAACTGCGCGCGCGGGTAGACCTGGCGATCAAGGAAACCTCGCCCGCGCCCGACGCCCGCCACGTCTGGCCCGACCAGCGCACCGATTCCGAAATCCGCGTCAAGTTCACCACCCTGGTCTCCGAAACCACCGTGAATAAAGACACCTTCCAGGTCTACTATTTCGACGAGAGCGTAAACAAAGTTTACGCGGAGGGCAACGTCAAACGCCTCTCGGACGTAGAGTACGCCTTCGTCCCCACAGCGGAACTCCTGCCGGGCGTCCAATACGTCGCGCAGGTGTGGGGCGCAAACGACGCCCGCGATTACAGCCACGACGCCTGGGTGCAAGACCTCAGTGGCGGCCCGCTGGAAGAGGGGAAGCGCTGGGTCTTCTGGACGCTGCCCGACCTGCAAGTCACGGTCAAACCGGTGCAGGTGTTGGAGGGGATGACGCTCGTTGTCAACAAACCCACCGTCCTGCGCGCCTACATCCGCTGGGACAAGCCGGAGGGTGTCTTCTGGAAGAGCGTCGCGCCGACGGTGCAACTGGACGACCTGGCACTGGCCTGGGTCTCCACCGGCGGCGACGACGCCGGCGCGCAATATTGGCGCAATACCAGCGGCAACTGGCTGCCCGATTACGACGCCAAAACCGCGAAGCACAAGCGCGAGTACCGCGAGTTCACGCGCAGCGAGGAGAGCTACACCAACCGCGAGCGGTGGATCAACGAAGACAGCATCAACTTCTTCGGCTTCCGACCGGTGGATACCGGCAGCTATCTGATCACGGCGCGCGCGTTGGTAAAGGACAGCCGGGGCCGCCCCCACGCCTTCATCGGGCAGGCCACCGCCAGCACCGTGACCGCGCCGCCCTTCAACCTGTATCTCAGGGCGGCGGCGGTGGGCGCGGATTACGGCAAAACCGGCGCGGTAGACCTCTCGAAGCCCATCTACGAGAGCCTGCGCGGCCTCAAAGCGCTCTTCCCCGTCTCGGCCGTCCTCCTCGACGCCCCCGCCAGCGCAACGCCGTACTACACACCCACCACCTCGCTCTGGCTCTCCGACTGGCAAACCGAGCCGGGCGGGATGTGGCCCAAGCAATACCTGCTGGAAGAACTGAGCCGCCTGTGCCTCCGCACCACCGACTGCCGCGCGATGGTCGGCTTCGCCCCGCCCGGCTGGATGCGGGACGACGGCCTGACGCTGCCAGAGGACGCGCCGCGCGGCGCACTCGTCAAGAACGACGTCAGCGCGGGCAGTTGGCTGGTGATGGCCCACGAAATCGGCCACCTGGCGCGCTTCGAGCACCGCGAAGAACCTGCGGGCGAGGGGTTTTACGTGGGCCGGCGGGAAAACCGGCAGTACTCCATTGACCGCGACGTGTTCGATTTTATGACCCAAGACCCCATCGAAGCCGCCAACAAAACCCTGTGGATTTCCAACTGGCGCTACATCTCGCTCGGCTTGTGGAGCGGCGCGTGGCGCTCCCAGGCGTCTGCGCCGGCCGCCTCCGCCGATCCGCTGCTGTTGGTGGCGGGCGCGCTCACCCCCACCACCGGCCAGGTCGCGCTGCTGCCCTGGTATCAGATGGACGCCGGAACGTGGACGCCGCCCGACCCCGGCCCCTACCAACTCGTCTTCCTCAATGCGTCCGATCAGGAAATACCGGGCTACACGCGCCCCTTCAGCGTTACCGGCGAACTGCAACCGTCCGGGAGCGCCCCCCTGCTGGCGGATGGCCCGATCCCCTTCGCCTTCCTGACCCCCTACCCCGCCGCGGCCGCCAAAGTCCAGATTCAACGGATCACCGACGCCGCCGTGCTGGCCGAAGTCATCCCCGCCGCCGCCCCGCCCACCGTCACCCTCCAACCGCTGCCCACCGTGTGGACCGGCCCGCAGGCGCTCGCCTGGGACGCCACGCCCGGCGCGACCTACTTCGCGCTGGACGTCTCCACCGACAACGGCGCGACCTGGGAGGCGCTGGCGCTCGACCTCATCACGCCAACCTACACGCTCCAGACCGTCGCGCTGCCCAACACGACGACAGCCTACCTCCGCGTAGCCGCCACCAATGGCCTGCGCACGAGCACGGCCATCTCCGGCCCCTTCACCATCCACAACCCGCCGCTCGTCAGCACCATCGCTCCCGCCGATGGCGTAGATGGCGTTGGCGTTAACGCCTCCGTGGAAGCCAGCTTCCGCGACGCCATGCTCCCGGCGAGCGTCACCAGCAGCACGTTCACCCTCGCGAGCGGCCCGTTCGGGAACGTCCTGGGCAGCGTCACCTACGACACCGCGACGCACGCGGCGACCTTCGCCCCCGTCGTCCCGCTGGCCTACGCCGCCCGCTACACGGCGACCCTGACGCCCGGCATCCAGGGCGCGGACGGCGCAAGCCTGCCCGTGACGCGCACCTGGACGTTCACCACCGAACTAGACGCTTCCCCGCCGTCGCCGGTCGTCGTTTCGCCCCAAGACGGCGCGGCCAACGTTCCCCACGATGCCGTTTTGGCCGTTGCGTGGGATCGGGACGTGGACGCGAGCACGCTCACCAGCGCCACCTTCACGCTGGCGACCGCCGCCGGCGCGCCGGTGAGCGGCGCAGTGACGTACGATGCCGCATCCCACACCGCCGCCTTCTCCCCCGCCGCCGCCCTGCTGACCGACACACTCTACGTCGCCACGCTCAAGGCCGGGATTGCCGGCGCCGATGGTTCGGCGTTGCTCACCACAGGCGGCTACACGACCACCGGCGACTTCGCCTGGGCCTTCACCACCGGGCGCGCGCCCGGCGGATCGCTCGCTTTCACCGGCAGTTATGCGGATGAGGGCGTGGACACCAACGGCGACGGACTGTACGAGCAGCTTGTCATCCGCGTGGGCGCGCAGGTGACGGCGACCGGCGACTACGTTCTGCGCGGCGCGCTGACGGATGCGGACGGCGGCGAGATCGCCTGGGCCTTCATCACCCGCACGCTCACCGGCGGCGCGCACTTCCTCGACCTGACTTTCGACGGCGCGGCCATCGGTGGACACAACGCCGACGGCCCGTACACCCTCGACTTGACGCTGGCGCGCGGGAACGGCTTCACCTTCAGCGCCTCCACCTCGCAGCCGGACGCCTACCGCACCTTCGCCTACCCCGCCGTCCGCTTCCCTGCCCCGCTGCGCTTCGGCGGCCTGCCGGACGTGTTGCTTTTGCCGGGAAACTCCTCCCTCACGGCTTTCAGCGTTTATGACTATGCGAAGCACATTACCCGCACCAGCGCGCAGTTGAGCTACACCGTGATGCGCAACACGAACCCCAAAATGGACGTGGCCTTGCAGTCGGGCAACGTCGTTCTCACCCCGGAGCAATACTGGCGGGGCCGCACGCGCATCACCGTTCGCGCCAGCGACGGCGTCAACAGCGTGCAAGACACCTTCGAGGCCGCCGTCGGCTGGCCGCGCTCACTCTATCTGCCGGTAGTGCTGCGCACCAGCGGCGTCACACCCCCGCGTGATGCGTGGATCACCAAGTTCACCGACACGTTTGAGGGCGAAACGATCGGCTGGCACCGCACTGCATGGAATGAAGGCAATCTGCCGCCGGACGACTTCGGCTGGTATCTCTGGGACTTCAGCGAGTGCCGCGTTTACGCCGGAGAAAAGAGCGTGTGGGCCTACGGCGGCGGCGACGATGGGAGTCTCCTCCCCTGCGGCGCGGCGTATCCCGACGCCTATTCGATGGGGACGATGTTGAATCAAACGATGCCTATCAACCTCAAGTACGTCGCCAAAGGCGTCTACAGCGCCAAAGTGTGGACCAACCTCGCGCCGGACGACGAGCTGTGTCTCAAAGTCGCCGTGCGGGAATCGGGGGATTGCGACACCGGCCTCAAGAGCGAGTATCACGGCGCCTGCCGCACCGGCGCGACGACCGGGTGGGAAGACCTGACGCTCGACCTGCACAACGTGCCGACGCTCGGCAGCGTGCTGGGGAAACAGGTTTGCGTGGCTGTCATCTTCCAGGCGGACATCGGGGACTCGCGCCCCGAAGGCGCTTACGTGGACGACGTGAGCCTGCGCTTCTGCCCGCAAGAGCTGACCCACCTGTGCGCCGGGCCGGGCGGAATCGCGCCGCCGACCCAGCCTTTGTCCCCCGCCAACGTGGGCGGCTACCCGGAGGCCGTCGGTGAGACGGCGCTGGCGGTGGAGGCCGGCGGGCGCGTCCATGCGCTGTGGGCGGGGAAACTCAACCCGGACTTCAACGACTACGTCTTCTACAGCAGTTCCGAAGACGGCGTGAACTGGACGCCCTACCAAATCCTCAGCTACTGGGGCGGGCGCGAGCCACGCATTGCGATAGACAATGTCCACGGGCGCGTCCACCTGGCCTACGCCAACGATGACGGTGTCATCCACCACACCGTCGAGAATGGCGTCGTCTCTGCGCCCACCGTCGTCGCGCCCCGGCGGACCTACTACCTGCCCGGCTTCTCGCTGCCCTCCGGCGGCGTCGCCTGGCCGAGCCTCGCCGTGGCCGAGGAGACGGGCGCCGCCTATCTGACGTGGGACGAAGTCTATTTCGTCAAGATAGCCTACCTCACGTACACCGTGCGCCATCGCACCTGGCACGCGACCTGGGAGGACGGGATGTGGAGCGCAGCGCGACGCAAGATCAACGACGAGGACACCTGGGCGGCCACTATCGCCGCCGCGCCCGATGGACAGGCGATGCTGGCGTGGTTTCAGCGGTGGGAACAGGCGCCCCGCACCGTAGGGATAGAGGAGAAAGAGGCGCTCCCCGTCGCGCGCACGGCGTATGGGACGGAACCGGGCAGCTTCCCGCTGCGCCAGGCCACTCACGCCGCCTACCCGGAGCCGGAACAGGACGACTCCATCCGGCTGACGTACTCCGGCGGGGATAACAGCTTCGTGCTCGCCGCCGGCCACTTTATGTGGCCCGGACACTCCCGCATCTACCGCTACGTGTGGAAAGACGGCGCGTGGGCCGGCCCTCTGAACGTGGCGGAAAACACGACCGAGCGGACGTCTGTGTCTTACGTGGGCGCGGCGGCGGACACGCCGTTGATCCGCTACGTTTACTACGACAACGATATACTGACGATGCGCACCGAGATCAACGGCGCGCTCGGCCCGGAGCAGACGGTTGCCAGTTACCTCTCCGCGCGCGGCTACACCGGCTCGCCCGTGGCTTACTTCACCGATGCGGCCGGCGGCTTGCACATGCTCATCACGGGGGAAAAGAATGGGGTGACGGGATTTTACTACGTGAGGCCGTGAGAGGAAATTTGGACGCAGATGCACGCGGATAAACGCAGATTATTTAAAATCAGCGTTCATCTGCGTGCATCTGCGTCCTACATGAAAAATCTGCTCAATCTGCTCAATCTGCTGACTTGATCCACCGCAGGCTGATGAGGAATCCAACAGCCATGATCGCCGCGCCGCTGAAGTAAGGGTAGGTCACGTTCACATCGAAGATAAAACCCGCCCAAATCGGCCCAACGACGCGCCCCAGACTCATGAAGGAATTGCACAGCCCCATCGCTGTCCCCTGGCCGAGCGTGGTGCGCTTGGAGGTCAGCGACATAATCACCGTGCGCAGCAGCGTCTTGGAGAGGATGAACACGCCGGTCGCCGCCAGCACACCGGGATACGTCTTCGCCAGCAGCAGCACGATGAACGCGGCGGAACTGGCCGCCAGCGACACTTTGATGATGGGCGCTTCCCCCCAGTGTTTGGTCAGCGGGCCGATGAGGATCGCCTTGCCGAGCGTCGAAGTCAGGCCGACGACCGCCAGGATCGTCCCCACCTGCTCCGGGCCGTACTCCAACACCTGCGCCGCGTACAGGCCGAAGACGGACTCGAAGTTAGTCAGCCCGAAACTGACCAGGAAGAGCATGAACAGCAGCAGTCCCACCGGCCCGAAGAGCGCCTGCCACAGCGTCCGAAACTGCACCGTTTGGAGCTTGCCCCCGCGCTGCCGCGCCTCGGCGGGCAGCGACTCCGGCAGCAGCGCCGCGCCGAGCGCTAACGCGACCAGCGACATCCCCGCCGCGACGAAGAACGGCAGGGCCAGCGACTGCTCGCCCAACCAGCCGCCCGCCGCCGGGCCGAGAATGAGTCCCAACCCCATTGCCGCGCCCAACATCCCCATCCCCCACCCCCGTTCCTCGGCGGACGTGCAATCGCTGATGTAGGCCAGCGCGGTCGCCGACACTGCCGACGAGAGCACGCCCGACAGCGCGCGCGACGCGAAGAGCATCCAGACTTCGGTGGAAAGGCCGAACAGCAGCGATGAAAGCGCGTAGCCGAACACGCCCAGCAGCAAAATCGGCTTGCGTCCCGTGCGGTCGGAGACGCCGCCCCACACCGGGCCAAACAGCAGCTCCAGCAGCGCCGAGACGGAGACCAGCAGCCCCAACTCGCTGCCGCTGGCCCCCAGTTTTTCGATGTAGAAGGGGAACAGCGGGATGACCATCCCGTACCCCAACATCACCACGATCAGGGTGAAGGCAAGAATGGCGATATTTTTGCGGTTGCTCGTGTTCATAGTTCCCTCCGGGTAGGATACAGGATGCGAGATGCAGGATGCAGGATGTAAGATGCAGGATGCAGGATGCAGGATGCAAGATGCAGGATGCAAGATACTTGCTTCTTGCCTCTTGCCTCTTGCCTCTTGCTTCCTGCCTCATCCTCCCAGCTTCACCGTCCCTGCCCCGCCATCCACGGTGAGCATCTGCCCGCTGTGGATGCGTTGGGTGGCGACGCCGGTGCCCAGCACGGCCGGGATGCCGTATTCGCGGGCGACGATACTGCCGTGGCTCAGCGGCCCGCCGATGTCTGTGACGACGGCGGCGGCCATCGTGAACAGCGGCGTCCAGGCCGGCGTGGTGATTGCCGCCACGAGCACAGCGCCTGGCTGCATTTGCGCGAAGTCCTCCGGGCCGTGCAGCACGCAGGCGGGCGCTGTGACGCGCCCCGGACTGGAACCGGCGCCTTTGATCGTATCCCCGGCTTCCTGAGTAACCCGCGACGGCCCGACTTTGTCCATCCAGCCCGCCATCTTGGAGCGTTCCGGCAGCACGGAGGGCGGCGTCACCTGTTTTTCGGCGCGCCACACGGCCTGGCGGCGGCGGACGGTCTCGGCCATGCTGTCCAGGGCGACGTCCTGCTCAAGGGCGGACGCGGCCTGCCGCGCCTCGGTTTCGTTCAGCCAGTAGACGTCGTCCGCCTGTGCGAGCATCCCGGCGCGCACCAGCCGGCCCCCCAACTCCCGCAACATCTGCCGCAGCAGCGGGTAGCCCAGGCCGATGTCTGCCAGTACGTCCTCGCGCATCGGGATGTACCGTCTCCAACTCAGCAACTTGCGGAACCACTTCAGGCGCAATCGCTTCAACCGCTGCTCAATGGCGGCAACCGCCGCTTCGCGCCGGGCGATTTGCTCTTGTTGGCGGGCGTAAGGGCTGGTTCCCTGACCGTTGAGATACATCTTGCAGGTTTCCAGGAGCAGCGTGGGATCGTCCGCCGCCACCGGCTTGGCAAAGTCCAGGTCGTAGATGATGTGCCCGTAGGCGTCCAGGTGGGTTTGCAGGCGCGCGCGAAAATCAGACAAGTCAGGGAGTAGGGAGTAGGGAGTAGGGAGTAAGGAGTTGGAAGTAGATAGGTGAGTAGCAAGATCGGCAGAGGGCGTGCTGATGAGGTAGTCGGCCAGATCGGGCTGGGCGCGGGTCCACTCGGCCACGTCGTAGAGCGATTTTTCCGCCAGGATGGGCGCGCTGTCGAACCCCAGCAGGAAGGTCAGGGTCGGGGGATCGTTCCGCCGTTTGACCAGGGTGTTGTAGAAAGCCGTGAAAGCCAACTCGGACAGCATCGCCAGACCGATGACGCCGGATTGGAAAACGTTGTAGATAGCGACGGCTTCGGTGACGATCTGGTGCGCGCCGTCCAACAACTCGGGCGCCGCGCGTTCGGCCAGCGGCTTGCTCCGCCACGCTTCGATCACGGCGAAGTAGTGGGGACGCGCCTCGTCCCGCCAGCGCTGTTCGCCCCGCATAAACTTGGGCCAGAAGCGCGGGATGCCGGCCAGCATCCGCCACATCACTTTGAAAGTGACGTACATCTGGTAGTAGGCATAATCGTTGATGGTCACAAAGATTTGTTCGGGCATCACCCCCGGTCCGCCAATGTCGGCGAACAACCGCGAGCTGCCTACATTGATCGCCCGCCCGCCCAGGGTGGCAAACAAGGGCGTCAGCGGGTCGGGCAGCAATTCGACAATGCTGGCGCGCGAGTAAGTGGACTTGGGATAAGGCACGTTCCACTCGGTGGGCGGGGATACTTCCGCCTTGCCCTCCGGTGAGGCGCCGTCAGGTCCTTCGTGCAGCGTCACCGTCCCCGCGTTGCCGTCCACCGTGAGCGGCTGTCCGTTGCGGATGCGCCGGGTGGCAACGCCCGTCCCCATCACCGCCGGGATGCCGTACTCGCGGGCGACGATGCTGCCGTGGCTCAGCGGCCCACCGATGTCGGTGACGACGGCGGCGGCCATCGCAAAGAGCGGCGTCCACGCGGGGGTGGTGGTCGCTGCCACCAGCACGCAGCCCGGCTGCATCTGATCAAAGTCCTCCGGGCCGTGCAACACGCAGGCGGGGGCCGTGACCTGGCCCGCGCTCGCGGCAATGCCCTTCAGCGTGCCTCCCACCTGGCTCTCTTCCGAGGCGGGTGTGAAGAAGGCCATATCTATGCCCATGTACTTTTTGCGCGGCGGCAGCATCGGCGGCGGGACGACGCGCGCGAGCGCCGCGTGACGGGTTTTGCGCCGCGCAACCTCTTCCACCAGAGCCGCGAGTGGTTCGCCGCGCTCCAAGGCCGCCACCGCAGCCCGCACTTCCTCGGCTTGCAACCAGAAGATGTCCTCGGCCTCCGCAATCCCCCCGCCCTGCGCGCAGCGGCGGCCCAATTCGCGCAGTAATCCGCGCAGCACCGGATAGCCCAGGCCGATGTCGGCGAGGGCGTTCTCGCGCACCTGCGCCATCGTCTGCCCCAGTTTGAGCGTCTTATCAAAGACCCAACGGCGCAGTCCCTTGAGCCGGGCGCGCGTGGACTCGACAGCTTGCTCGCGCCGTTCTTCCGTCGCCCGTTGCCGCTCGTGCGGATTGGTGCCCTCGCCGCGCAGGTACATCTTGAGCGTTTCCAGCAGCGGGGCGGGGTCGTCGCACGGCAGCCCTTTGGCGAAATCCAGGTCGTAGAGGATGTGTGCGGAGGCGGGGAGGTGGGGTTGCAGGCGGGCGTGGAAATCAGACAGGGAGAGGTGGAGAGGGGGAGAGGGGGAGAAGAAAGCGGCGACGAGGTCGGCAGTGGGGGTGGCGAGGAGGTAGTCGGTTAGATCGGGATGGGCGCGCGTCCACTCGGCCAGGTCGTAGAGCGATTTTTCGGCCAGGATGGGGGTGCTGTCGTAGCCCATCAGGAAGACGGGCGCTTCCGGGTCGCCCTTGCGCCGGATCAGTTTGTTGTAGACATTGGAGAACAGCATCTCCGAACCCGCCGACGCGCCGGTCGTCGCCACCAGCAGCGAGGCAAAGTGCAGCATCGCCGCCGCGTTGACTTCCTGGATGCCGGCCCACAGCTCGTCTATCGCTAACGCTTCCGGCGCGCGATCGCGCCAGCGCGCGACCGTCGCCACGTAGCGCGGGCGGATTTCGTCGCGCCAGAGCGGAATTGCATCGCGGAGCATCCGTGGCATCGAGGCCATCATCCGGGTGACAATCCACCACCACTCCCGCAGATTGTATCCGGCATTGATGTATACGTAGCTGTTGAGGGTCACGATGTAGTCCGGCAAAATCGGCTCGGAGCGGGTCAGCGGCCGCAGCACTTCTTTGACGCCGACGCGGGCAATCGTCGGGATCGCCAGCGTCTCAAACAGCGGGCTGACCGGGTTCGGCATGAAGTCGGCGATGCTGGCGTGCATATACTGGCCCTTGGGATTGGGCAGCGTCCACGCGATGGATGGCGCAACGGGTGCTTCTGGCGGGAGCGTCGTGATGGGCCGCGCCTGCACGACGAAGAAGCGCCCGTCCGCCAGACACCATTCAACGTCCATCGGCATCCCGTACAGCGTCTCGATCTGCACGCCAAGTTGCCCCAGTTCGACAATCTGCGCCTCCGTCAACGAGGGCGTCTGGCGTAGCGACGCGGACACCGGCTGCTCCTCCGTGCCTTCTGCCGTGCGGACGGTCATCGTCTGCTTGTACGCGATCTCGCGCGCGACAACCTGACCGTCAGCTTTGTCCACGGTGTACGAGTCCGGCGTCACCAGCCCGCCGACGACGGCCTCGCCCAATCCCCACGCCGCGTTGATGACGGCCTGATCGCGCCGCCCGTTGAGCGGGTTCGCGGTGAACATGATGCCGGCCGCGTCCGCAAAGACGAGCGCCTGCACGACGACCGCCAGGCTCACGGCGTCGGGGTCAATGCCCTGCCGCGCCCGATAGCTGATGGCGCGCGCCGTCCACAGGCTGGCCCAGCAGCGGCGGACGGCGTCCAGCACGGCGTCCACGCCCTGGATGTTGAGGTACGTGTCCTGTTGACCGGCGAAGGAAGCGTCAGGGAGGTCTTCGGCGGTGGCGGAGGAACGCACGGCGACGGGGAGTTGTGAGTGAGGAGTGAGGAGTGAGGAGTTAGGAGTTAGGAGTGAGGAGACGGGGAGGGCGAGGTAGGCGGCGCGGATGACTTCGGCGATGGTGGGGGGGATGGGGGATTGGGTGAAGAGGGCGCGGATGTGGGCCGAGGCAGTTTCAAGGGTGGTCGGTTGCGTAGCGTCCACATCCTGGAGCGCCGCGAGGATGCGCGATTGCAGGTCGTTTTCCGCCACGAACTGCTTGTAAGCAGCCGTTGTGACATGGAAGCCGCCTGGCACGGGCAGCCCAGCATTCGCCAGCTTCGCCAATGAGGCGCCCTTGCCGCCGACGATGTCCAGGGTGGCTTGTGAAGCGTTTAATGGGAGTACATAGTGAGTCATAATACACCTCCTGTCTCGATTCTATCCTCAGTATACTCACCCACAAGGTGAGTTGTCATCCCCAAAACAGGCGATTGGATGGGTGAATTTGTATTGACGTTTGCGTCGAAAGGATTAGAGTACAAACAATTCCAAAAACCGTGTAGGAGACTGAAAACATGATCACCCGTCCTAAATACCACTTGGCTCAAATCTTGGGTGGGGTTTGTTGGTTAGCTTTATTGCTGAGTTGTCGGTTTGGTTTTGATGGAAGAAAACCAATCCCCACCCCGGTATCGGCCACACCTACACCCCATTATGCACCCATGACCGGTACGGCTTTTGTGAATGGAGAAGTATCTTTGCATAATGCCCCTGATGCCACCAGTCGGGCAGAAATCAATGTGGAATCTGGTATGGCTGTGGAAATACTGGAAGCCAAGTGGTACTATGCACAATTCAGATATGGTGATGATTACTGTTATATGTATCGTGTTCGGGTAGTAGGAACTGAAGCTGAGGGTTGGTTAGAACAAGATTATGTTACACCAGAAGATGGTGGAATTGTTCCGGTCGAGCAGCGATGTTTCCCCGAGGGAGCGCTTCCTACCCCCTCGTATGCACCCTTGTCAGGAACCGTCTATGTGAATGTAGGAGCGGAATACGGCGCTGCGGGTACGATCCAACGAGATCCACGGCTGATAATTCGCTACATCCTGCCGCACGGCACGCGCGTCGAAATCGTGGAATCCTTTTGGGCGCATTATGCGGCGAATCAAACTTTCCCTGAAATCTTGTGCTATGTATACCAGGTGCAAGCGCCTAATTCACCCCGCCAGCTCTGGCTACCAGAAGATGTACTGAGCACAGCCTTGACCTCTACCCCTCGCCGGCAATGCTTTTCAATTTTTACTCCGCCTTCAGTTATCAAAATCTTCCCTACCGCCCCTGAAGGATATGAGGTTCTCGCACCATGATTGCCTAGTTCTGAGCGCCAACAGCATCAGTTAGCTCTGCTTATCAACCAGATTCACGCCGAGTATCGTCAGATTCAAGTCCCATAGTCTGTTCAGAATTCCACGCAGGGCAGCCTGATCGGCCACCGGCCCGGTGATAGTGGTGATGGGCTGCCCGTCGTCCTCGGCGGATGTGATCGTCATGTCGTGCAGCCACTCGGCCCACTCAGGGTCAAGCGTCCCCTGGATGGTGATTTGGTATATCTCTGCGGTTTGTTTTCTGGACATAATCCACTCCTCAGAATAACAGGATTTGCGGAATGATAGGATCAAAAATTCGTTGAATCCGTTGACAAAGCGTTGCGCTGCTTGTTGGTGTGAAACCCCTTCCACGTGTCTGCGGCCCGCGACAAGGATGTCGCGCCTACGGATGATTTGAGTATACCGCAGAAGCAGGCGAGGCGTCATCCCTAAAATGGGTGAAAGGGTGGGTGAAACGGGGGAGACTTACAACAAATGGAGGTCTTGCGCGCGCGCCACGGCCTCGTAGCGGCTGTGGACGTCCAGCTTGCTGTACAGGCTTTTGAGGTGGGAACGCACGGTATGCACGGAGAGGTAGAGCGTTTGCGCGATCTCTTCCGTCGAGAGGGCCGAGCCGAGCAGACGCAGCACTTCGCGCTCGCGCTCGCTGAGCGGTTCGAGAAGCGAAACGGTGGAAGATGGAGGAGCGGTCAAAACGCCGGCGTCCTGGGCGGTAGGTGACAGAAACGTCAGAAGACGCGCGGCATACGCCGGATGCAGGCCACGCGCAACCATCGCCCGGAGCAGGGGGACAACGGGCGTCCCTACGCTCAGAAATGCGCGCGTATACCCTTCCGGTTCGGCGAGGGCGAGCGACTGTTCCAGGGCGACCAGCGCCCGGTCGCGCTGCCCCTGAGCGTCAAAGGCAAGGGCTTCCAGCAGATGGATTTCGATCAGCAATGCCGGGCGCTGCTGCCGCCGGGCCACCGGCAGGATGGACGCCAACACGGTGAGAGCCGCGGCAGAATCGCCCTGAGCAATGAGCAGCCGCGCAAACGCCGCCAGTTCGTACTTGCGCAGGCGATACTCTGGCAGTGCGTCTTTTTCCGGCAACAGGGCGTCGCCGGTATGGGCGTCCAGATTGCGCGACTCAGCCCAACGCTGCGCCGCATCCAGATTCCCCTGGGCGATCCAGATGCGCGCCTGCATAATAGCCACGACCCAATCGTCATACTCGGTCATGTCGAACCGCACGGCCAACTGTCGCGCCCGCTCAATGGCTGTCTGCGCGCCGGTCGCGTCTCCCTGGAACCAGTGGAGCTGCGCCAGACCCAGGTAGGCTTCGAGCGCGCCCATCTCATTCCATTGCTCGATGAGGGCAATCCCCTCGTGGAAATATTGAGACGCCGCATCGAAGTCGTGCCATTCACAGGCCAGGTCTCCTAAGCCCACTAACAAGGCCCCGGCGATGGACATCCGCCGTCCCTGTGCATCCACAACGAGGCGCAATGCCCGTTGGTACAAATCCCAGGCTTGATGCAGTCGCCCGTACCGCGTGTGAAATTCGGCCAACTGACTCATCGCCATCATCGCAACCAGGACGTTGCCGCTGGCGATCCCCTGCTGCGCGATGGCGTCGAGTGATTGATCGCCGGCGCGGTCGCCGTGGAGCGCGGCAAACGTGCTCAAAATCCAGCTCGCCAGGCTGCGCAGCAGCACGCTCTCTTCAGGCAATTGCTCCAACGCCTGCTGCGCCAACGCGGTAGCGCGAGAGAACTGGATTTGATACGCGGCGAGCATCGCGCGCAAAGCCGCGAGTTGCCCCGGAATCAAGTCGCTGTATACGTCCGCATCTCGCAGGCGCGCTTCGATGACGCTCAGCGAATGCCCGGAAAGGAGCAACGCCCAGATGTGGAACACGCACAAATTGGGGTTCGCGCGCACGATGTCGTCGGGCAATGGCTGCAACCAGGCCAGCAGCGTGATGATTTCGCCGCGCAGGAGCGTCGCTTCGGCGACTTGCGCCACAAGCTCCGCGGCCCGCGCGAAATCCTCGGCGGCAAGGGTGTGCGCGATGGCCGCCGGCACGTCCCCCTGCGCCGCGTACCACGCCGACGCCCGGCGATGTAACGGCTGCACCTGCTCAGGGGCCGTGCGGCGCAGCCGTTGCCGGAGCAAATCGCCAAACAACCGGTGATAGCGATACCACTCCCGGCGTCCGTCCAGCGGGATGATGAAGAGGTTGGCGCGTTCCAGGTATTCGAGGGTGGCCTGGCTGTCTGTGCGAGGGGGAGAGGGGGAGAGTGGGAGAGG
>DAOUGD010000012.1:0-10709 GCA_034429475.1 Anaerolineae bacterium | reverse complement strand
GCTCCCCTCTCCTTGTCTCCCCCTCACTCTCCGGCAACGGTCAAATAATCCGCCGCCGCCCAGCCTTCGCGTTGGGGGTTGGCTTCGTCGCGCAGACGCCACCACGTCAGGTCGTCGGCGAATTGAGGGCCATCCACGACGAGGAAGACTTCGCCTTCCGCCGCGACTGCGATACGCTCGGCGGCGACGCCGGCAGACGCGCGGATGCTGAGGCCGGCGTCGCCTGTCCCAACGACGCGCACCCGCACACCCACGCCCACCTCTGTGGGGGAGGCGGGCAAGGTGGGCGTGGGCGTGGGCGTCGCCGTAGGGGTTGCTGTCGGCGTCGGTGTGGGCGTTGCCGTCCAGACGATGGCGGTGGGACGCGGGCCGTCGGGGCGCGCCATAGGCTTCGTCAGCAACCAGGCGCCGGCTATCACCATCAACAAGATGCAAGCTATCAGCAATAACAGGCAGCCCCATTGCCACAGGGGGGTATGGTCTTCGGTATGGGTAATCACGAGAATATTATAACCTAAGTCGTTGATGATGCGTGATGCGTGAAACGTAAAACGTGCGGCTTTCACCGCGCAGTCTTTACGTTTTACGTTTCAGAATTACGCCGGTTCATCCAACACGCGCCGAATTTCCTGCGCCAGGGTCTCGATGTCGAAGGGTTTGTGAATCACGTCCCGGAAGCCGGCGGCCCGTAGTTCGGCGATGTCCTCTTCCGGCGTGTAGCCGGTGACGGCCAGCACTTTCACATCCGGGTGAAGTTGCCGCAGACTCTCCATCAGGGCTTTGCCTCCCATTTCCGGCATGACCAGATCGGTGATGACCAGGGCGATGTCGGCGTTCTGCTGATACACCTGCAATGCCTCCCGTCCGTTGACGGCCGGCAACACCCGGTAGCCCAACGTCGTCAACATACTCTCGCCGGCGTCGCGCAGCATAAGGTTATCCTCGACCAACAAAATCGTCTCGCCTTGCCCCGATGGCGCGGGGGGACATTTTGCCGGAATAGACGACGCAGCCTCGGCCTCGAATACCGGCAGGTAGAGGCGGAAGGTTGTCCCCTGCCCCACCGCCGTCTCCACGCCGATGTAGCCGTCGTGCTGCCGGATGATGCCGTACACCTGCGCCAACCCCAGCCCAGCGCCTTTGCCTTCCTCTTTGGTGGTGAAGAACGGCTGGAACAGATGGGCGCGCACCTCCTCGGTCATCCCTGTCCCCGTATCGGCCACCGACAGGCACACCCAGGCTAAATTGGGACGAACCGATGGGGGGTTCTGCGGGTCTAGGGTCATTTCCGGCGTGGGCGGAACACTGCCGGGTTTGAGCACGAAGCGCTCCAGTCCGATATGCAGTTGACCGCCCGCCGGCATGGCGTCGCGGGCGTTGAGCGCGAGGTTGGTCAAGACTTGCTGAAGGCGGCCCGCATCGCCCGCGACCACAAATTCTCCCGGCTGCACGTTCAGGGTAATGCGGATGGTCTCCGGGATGGTGCGCTGCAAGACGGTCATCACTTTGCGGGTGAAGTCGCCGAGTTCCAGCGGGCGGCGCTCGATCAATCCTCGACTGCTGAAGTCGAGGATTTGCTGCACCAGCTCGGTCGCTTTGCGCGATTCGCCCACGATGGTTTCCAGTCCGTGCGCCACACCGTCAGGCAGATCGGGCTTGTGCAGGCCCAACTGCGCGTAGAGGATGATGGTGGTGAGCAGGTTGCGGAAATCGTGGGCGATGCCGGCCGCAAGCTGGCCGACGGCGGCCAGCCGTTCCTGCCGCCGCAGGTGTTCTTCCATCTCCTTGCGCGCGGTGATGTCGGTGTAAGCGATGACGACGCCATAGCCGGCTAACGGAATGGGGGCAGCCGTGACATTGAGCCAGGCCAGGCTGCCATCGGGTCTGTAGACGCCCATTTCGACATTGTCCACCTGATGGTAGGTTTGTAGGGCGCGCACACTGGCATAGTCTTCTACCCGCATAGGCTCTCCATCCGGGCGGATGATGCGCCAGTCTGGGGCAGTGATACTGCGTTGGCTATGTTCCGCGCGGGATAAGCCCAGGATACGCTCGGAAGCGCGGTTGGCTTCGACAATCTGGCCGTGTTCATCGGTGATAGCGACGCCCAACGGCAAGGTTTCAAACAGCACGCGATATTTTTCCAGGCTGATCCGCAAGGCTTCTTCGGCTTGCTTGCGTTCGGTAATATCCTTGATCGCGCCCACAATAGAGACCACGACGCCATTGGCATCCCCACGAGGGTAGGCGTTAATTTGAATCCAGCGTTCCTCACCCGCTTTGTTGAAGGAACGGCACTCAATCATACCGGGTAAGGCGCCGGTGAGCATCTTCTGAATGAAACCGAAGAAGCTACGGGCATCCTCTGGGTGAATAATGCTGGCCCACAGATCGGACGTAGCGGCCTCCGCTATCGTCCGGCCGGTCATGCGCGTCATACTCTCGGAGGCCCAGCGCAGTTTCAGCAGCCCTGCCGGTGCCACATCCACGATGAAAATATAATCGGTGGTCATCTCCGTGATCAGGCGATCGCGCTCTTCGCTTTCGCGGAGCGCGGCTTCCGCTTGCTGACGCTCGGCGATTTCAGACTCCAAGGCGACCGTGCGCGCCTTGAGTTGCTCGTAGAGGCGCGCGTTCTGGAAACTGATAGCGACCTCGCCTACCAACGTCTCCAGAAATTCCGCTTCACTCTCAAAATCCCGCTCGTAGGTGGTCGCCAGCCCGATGACGCCCAGGATTTCAGCGCCATTGGACAGGGGAAGCCCGGCAAAAGAACGGAATCCGGCTTCTTTGCACTCTGCCCAGGTGCAGCGTAAGTCGGCGAAGATGTCGCGCGAATAGAGCGCCCTGCCATACGTCACCGCCAGCCCACACATACACTCGCCGGTACGATGTTCGGGAATCTCCAGTTTCGCCCGCGCGCTTTCCGGCGCGATGTGCTGTAACAGCAGGCGCTCCCCGTCCCGCACAAAAAAGTAAGCCACGTCAGGGCGCACGGCGGTGAAAATTTCCTCAAGGGCCGCCAAGATTAAATGCTCCAGGGATAACGAGGCGCTAACACGACGGCTCATCGCGTAGAGCGCCGCCAGCTTCTCGGTGCGCCGCTGAATTTCGAGTTCGGCCTGCTTGCGCTCGGTAATGTCCACATGCGTGCCCACCATCCGCACCGGGCGGCCCTGGGGGTCGGTTTCCATCACGCGCCCGCGCCCTAAAATCCATTTCCAGTCGCCGGCCTGGGTCCGCAATCTAAATTCCATGTCAAAATCATGGCCATGGGCGATGGCGTCTTGTAGCGCCCCTTCACAGCCTTCGATATCGTGAGGATGCACCAACGCGCGCCAGTTTTCGTAATTGGCCGGAAATGCGTCCGGCTCGTAGCCCAACATGCGGTAATACTGCGGGCTGAAGTAAGCCACATTGGTCAACAAATTCCAATCCCACAGGCCATCATTGGTGGCCTTGAGGGCAAAGGCCAACCGTTGTTCGTTCTGGCGCAGCGCCGCTTCGGCCTGAACCCGGTCACTGACATCGCGGATGATTCCCAACGCGCCGACTTCGCTGGCGTCCTCAAACCGTTGGGCTTTCAGTTCACCATGAAACAACGCGCCGTCCGCGCGTTTCATTTCCAGGGTAAGCACCGGCGCCTCGTTACCATGCGCGATCATATCCGTAAAGGCTGCCAGCGCCGCGTCTACCGCTGCGGGGTTTAAAAACTCAGTGAAGTGGCGCCCCACCATAGCCTGGGGCGCACAACCAAACAGGGTGAGCGTCGCTGCGGAAAGGTAGGTAATGACGCCGGTGGCATCGGTGGTAAAGACCAGGTCGCTCATCTGTTCGGTCATAGAGCGGTAACGATCCGCACTGGCTCGCAGCGCGGCCTCGGCCTGCCGGCGCGCAACGTTTTCCTGGCGCGCAAAGGCGAGGGTTTCTTGCAGGTTATGGATGACCAGGTTCATAGTGCTGATGATAAACCCGGCGCCGATAGCAAAGACGGCCCACTCGCGCAACGGCGAAAAAGTAAGCACTGTCGGGAATTCATACCCACGCTCGTGCAAAATAGCCATAACCAATCCAAACAGCACGCTGGAGATCGCCAGCAGGTTGCCCACCCTGGCCCCCAACAGCAAGGAACCCACCACAATCGTGGCGGCGATATAAAGCATCACCGTCGCAATGGCCCCGCCGGAAAACCAGGCCATGCCGAAAAAGATCGCCCAGGCCACAAGAATCGTCCAAATCCCGGCCAAACGGAGGCGCCCGCGCAAGGCCCAATGATGGGAAATCGCCCATGCACCCAAAAGCGTCAGAATGACCAGCCAACTGTAACGCTTTTGCTGAACAAAGAAGGGAACGTAAACAACGGCGGCCAGCACAAGTGTGATCACAAATTGCAATCCAATCGCGTTGAGCAGCCGCGCGCGCGCCGTCTTTTCTTCATCCCCCGCAAACACCGGAGACTTGAACCAATCCATTATCTTTTTCATGGTTTCCTCGCTCGATTCCAAAACACGCTCAACGGATTTAACGGATTCAACGGATAAAATTTGGCGTGGCGATCACCTATGTTTTTCTCACTCTATTCCAAAACGCGCTCAACGGATTTAACGGATTCAACGGATAAAATTTGGCGTGGCGATCATTATGCTGATTCTAGCGCAGGAATGACTTGCTACAAGTGAACCGAAATAGCAATTTGCCCAATCGGTGCTACTATGCCAACCACCTATGGCAAACCGCCCTACTCTGAACGGCCGCGATGTATGGTTGGCCTTGCTGATATTGCTCGGCGCATGGCAAACCGCCGCCATGCTGGTGCAGCGCGCCATCCTGCCCGCGCCGGTCGTCGTGCTGCCGGTGCTGGCGCGGGAGTTGCCCCGCGAGTTGGGGCTGCACCTGTGCGTCAGCGCGTACCGCGTGCTGGCGAGCATCGCCCTCGCCATCGCGCTGGCCGCGCCGTTGGGCCTGCTGCTCGGCCAAAGCCGGCGGCTGAATCGGCTGGTCGCCCCTATTCTCTACATTCTCTACCCCATCCCCAAAGTCGTGCTCGCGCCCATCGTGCTGCTGCTCCTGGGCGTGGGCGACCTCGCCAAGATCGCCCTCATCACACTGATTTTGTTCTTCCAGGTGTTGGTGCTGGTGCGCGACGCCGCCGCCGCCATCCGCCCGGAATTGCTGTTGAGCGTGCGCAGCCTCGGCGCGGGGCGGCGGGCGCTGTTCCGCTTCGTCTACCTGCCGGCCGGCATCCCCGCCGTGCTGACTGCTGTGCGCCAATCCATCGGCACGGCGATGGCCGTCCTCTACGTTGCGGAACTCTTCGCCACACGCTACGGCCTGGGATACTACATCTACTATCAGGGCAGCACGCTGTTTGACTATCCGCGGATGTACGCCGGGGTGTTGGCGATGGCCCTGCTGGGCCTGGGGTTGTATTTCGGGGTGGATGCGTTGGAACGATGGATTTGTCCTGAGATGTGAAACGTGAAACGTGAAACGTCAGGCTTTCAATGTAAAAGCCTGACGTTTGACGTTTCACGTTTGACGAATTTATTCGCCCAGCGCGTAAAGCTGCCCGTCGCGTGTGGCGAGGTACAGGACGCCGGGGGCCAACGCGCCGCCGACCACCAGATCGCTATCCGGCAGCGATTTCTCCCATACCGGCGCTGGCTGCTCCGGCGCCACGGCGTAGCAGCGCACGCCCTCGTTATCCATCCCGCACAGATACAGCGTGGCGGCGCGATCCACCGCCAGCACCCGCGCTTGATTGAGGTAGGGCAGCACAATCCCCGTCGCCGGCGCGGCTTCCGGCGTGTTCACCGCCCCCCAGACGACGTGCGCGCCGCCGCCAAACGACGCCTTTCCAAAAATCCAACCGATCCCGTCCGGCGTGACGCCGCCGTCGCGTGGCTCCGGCACTTGGCGCGTGGCGGTTAAAACCCACGTCGTCGCCACGCCGTTCAGCGTCAATCCCACGGCGGGCGACTGCGTCAGATGGAACAGGGTGGTCTGCGCGCGCAGATAGAACGCGCCATCGGCCCCCACCAACACTTGATTGTGGGGGGAAAACTGCACCTGATCCGCAAAAGCGTTGGGGATGAGCGCGCCATCGCTCACACGCGCTGCCCACGTCTTCCAGAAAACCATCGTCCCCGTCGGATCCAGCGCAGGTGGACGCGACTCGACGGCAAATTCCAGCGCCGTTGTCCACGAAAGCGCGCCGTCCGCCGTCACCGCCTGGAGGATGATCTTGCCCTGCCGCGAGAAGAGATAATACGCCACGCCATCCGGCGCGACGCCAGGGCCGGCATGGGCACGGCCCACATTCGACGGCTGTACGCGCCAACGCAGTTCGCCTTGCGGCGTGAAGGTTGCCAGCCCGCCCAGGGCGTCCACCACATAGACATCGCCGGCCGCGCTCAACGCCGGCGAGCCAACCGCCGTCGTGACCAGCGCCGTCTGCCAGCGCACCGCCCCCGCCGGATCGAGCGCGTAGAGCGTCCCGCCGACCGTCACCGCGTACAATGTGCCATCGGCGGCGACGACCGGCCCGCCGGAGAAGCCGGCGTCGGCCGCGAACGTCCACGCGGTCGTCGGTTGCTGCGGACCGGCGGCGGCAGTCCACAATGTCCCCCACGGGTCGTGACGCTCGGCCGGCCAGAGATGCCCGCCCGGCGGCAGCAGCGGGGAGACGGGCAGCGCGGTCGGCGTCGCCTCCGCCGGCGCGGTAGCTGCGGTTACGTCGGGCGTGGGCGTCCCGGCGCTATGAGGCAGCCCACCCGGATAGCCGCGCAGCACGCCGCCGACCACCAACGCAAGCAGCAGCAGGCCCAACAGCGGCCGGACGCCGCGTCGCTGTATGAGATTCCCCACCGGCGTCGCCACCGTCTGGTCCCAGCGGGGCAACACTTCCCCGGCCATCCACGTATAGAAGCCGCGCGCGCCGCCCAACTTATGGGTCAACCGCTGCTGCAAGCCCTCGCCCAGCAGATTGAAGGCCAGCACGATGAGAAACACTACTGTTCCGGCGGCCACCATCGCCCACGGCTCGTCGAGCACCATCCAGGCCGTCGCCAGCATCTGGCCCAGTTCCGGCATTTCGGAGATGCGCTGGTAGACGAAGTCGTCCACCTCGGTGAACACCGCGCCGCCCAGGTAGTAGCCCAGAAAGCCCAGGCCGGCCGTCGTCACCAACGTGCTGCTGATTTCAAAAGCCAGCAGCATCCAGATCATCGGCATGATTTGGGGCAAAATGTGGAGGAAGAAGATTTGCGCGCCGCTCGCGCCCAACGCGCGCGCCGCCTCGACCGCCTCCTGGCCTTTGATGGTGCGCGTCTGCTCGCGGACGAGCTGCGCCGTCTCGGCCCAGCCGGTGACGGCCAATCCCACCACGAAGGCCCACACGCCCAACTGGAAGCCCACGGCGGTGATGATGAGCAGCGCGGCCAGCAGTGCGGGCGCCGATAAGGCCGCCGCGATCAGCGCATCGCAGCCACGCCCACCCCAGCCGTCCGACCACCCGGCGCCCACCCCCAGCAGCACCCCCAATGTCAGGCGGATGGCGGCCACCAGCAACACCAGAATCAGCGTCGGGCGCACCGCCCACAGCAGCCAGCTCCACAGATCGCGCCCCAGGTCATCCGATCCCAGGGGATACCCTGGCGTGAAGGCCGGATAGGGCGGCTTCAGCCATTTACCGTTCACCTGGATGATGAGTTTTTGCTCGCGGGGATCGTTGGGAGCCAACGCCGGGCCGAAAATCGCCAGGGCGAGAATCAACGCCAGCAGAATGGCGCCCAGCAGTAACGGCCAGTTGAGGCGCGTCGGGGATTCAGACACCGGGGACCTCCTCCTGCGTTGGGATGCGCAGGCGCGGGTCGAAGAGACGCACCAGCACCGCCGCCATAAAATCGGTCAGCAGGAACAGCAGGGTTAGCGAAGTCAGCAAAGCGGTGGTGAAGGCCGGATCGAGGAAGTAGGGCGACATCGCAATATTCGTGCGGGCCGCCGGGATCAGGGCGTAGGCCAGGAAGCGCCCTAGCCCTGGCCAGAAGAACAGCCATTCCACCAGGATCAAATCCGTGACTAGCATCCGCAGCGACCCGGCGATGCTCAGGATGACTGGGGCCAGCACGTTACGGAACGCCAGGCGGCGTTTGATCGCGCCCCAGGTGTGGCCGATGCTGCGCGCCGCCGTCACATAAGGCTTGTGCAATTCCGCCGTCAACAAGCTGGCCGTCACCTGAGCAACCTGCACCATCGGGCGCAAGGTCAACGCCACGAGGGGGAAGACCATGTGCCGATCCCATCCAAAGCCGGCCACAGGGAACGGCAATGCGCCGCTGCCTCGCCGCAACGCATAAGCCACCGAAAGCAAAATCAACAGGCTGCCGATGTAAAAACTCGGCGCCGCTAGCCCCATCGTCGCGCCGACCATCAGCCAGCGGGCCGGACGCCGCCGGCGCCAATGCGCCGCGCCGATGCCCAGCAAGACGCCCAGAGGCGCGCTGAGCGTCAACGCCGCCAGCAGGAGTCCCAAACTGGCGACGCCGGCCTGCCCCAACACAACGCTGATGCGCTCGCCGTTGCGCAGCGTCCCCAGGTCCGCCCGGAGCAGCCCATCCACGTAGTCCTTGAAAGCCGGGGCGAACGCTTCCGGGCGCTGCTCGATCACCTTGAGCCGTTGGTAGAGTTGCCCGTAGCGGCCGGCGTATTCCCACTGCACCGTGTGTGCGTAGGCATACGTGAGGACGACCACAACAGCCACAATCAGAGGAATCACCAATAAGCGTTGGAGAATAAAGCGTATCATTGGATTGTACCTTGAGTAAGGCTACGCCAGATACGTCAAACGTCAAACGTCAATTTTGACGTTTGACGTTTGACATTGCCGTTTCACGCCTTTTTCCTACGGCGTAACACCATACACTGGCGCATCGAGCCAAAAGCCGGCGGCATCCCAGGCGATAGTCCCCAGCAAACCTGTGCGTCGGACAGTCGGCAAAACTGCCGCGACGCTGCTTCGAGTGGGTGCGCCCTTCTGCGTCGCTGCCGACAATGCTTCGGCCAGGAGATAGACGGCTTCATACGTCGGCAGAGCGTAAGGGCCAGGATCGGGGACGTGCGGGCCGACGGCGCGATAGGCCGCCATCCACGCTTCCAACTGGGGCAGAGTGAAGGGCTGCGGGTAGGGGGTTACGGCGTAAACTGCCTGGGCAGAATCGCCAGCAATCGCTGTGAATGTCGGGGAAAGGAGGTCGCCGTCTCCGACGAGGAGGCCCGACCAACCCCGTCCGCACCCGCCGCTCCTATCCTCGCCGTTTATGGGATGAGTTGCGCATGACCAGCCGCCTGCGCGCCACGCGGTCAGGCGTTCGGCAGCATCGGCGGGGGGGAGCGTGCTGAAGACCACATCCGGCCAGGGAGGGCCATCTCCGTCAGCGATGCGCCGATACCCCTGTGCGGGCATTTGCGCCGCCAGCGCCGCCGCCAGCGGGCCGTCGCCCCAGAGCGCGGCCGTCGCGGGCGTGATAACGGGTGCTGCCGTCAGCATCCGCGCGGCGAGGGTCTCCGGAGATGGGGAGAGGTGCCATACGCCCGTGGTATTCGTCAGCCAGCCGCCGAGCGCGATCAACGGCATTTCGCCAGCCATGTAAAATTCACCGGCTGCCGCCGTCGTTTCCTGGCGATAGTGGCCGATGACTGCGACCACGTCCGGATCGGTCAGCAGGTTACGGGCGGCGGCGCGGGACATCTCCAAATCGGCGCGGTCGTCGTAAGCGACCAGTTCCAACTGCCAACCGTTGACGCCGCCGGCCGCGTTGATCTCGCGCACGGCCAGCCGCGCCGCGTAGATAGCATCGTAACCGATGGAACGATAACGGCCTTCAAAGGGGGCCGCCAGCCCGATTTTGATCACACGGGGCAACGCGGGAACACAAGCGGTTAAAACACAGAGCAGGAAGAAAAAACTGGACGCGGATTTTCGCAGATGCACGCAGATGAGTTTTTTAAAATCAGCGTTCATCCGCGTTTATCTGTGTCCTATCATTTAAAACCTTACTTACCGAGCATCGCCAGGGTGCGGCGGATTTTGTCGTCGAGGGAAAGTTTGGCGTCGCGGGGGAGTTGTTGCAGAGCGCGCTGCGCCTCTACGATGCTGAAGCCCAGCGAGGTCAAGGCGGCAATCACGTCGGCGTCGTCCTCGGCCACTTCAATGATGGGGCCGACCTGCCGCTTGAGCTTGTCCTTGAGGTGCAACACAATCGCCTCCGCCGTCTTTTTCCCGACGCCGGGCGCGCGCGACAGGACTTCCGGCTGTTGGTTGAGGATCGCCCTGCGCAGTGTGTCCACCGAAAGGACGCTCATCAGACTCATCGCTGCTTTAGGGCCGACGCCGGAGACGCCGAGCAGCAGTTCAAACAACGCCTTGTCGTCTTCCTCGTGGAAGCCGTAGAGGGCCAACTCATTCTCACGGACGTGGAGGTAGGTGTAGAGAGACAGCCGTTCACCCGCGCGCGCCGTAAGGCTGAGGGGGACATGCACGGCAAAGCCCACCCCGCCCACGTCGAGAATCACGCGGCCGGCTTCGGCGACAAGAATTTGACCTTCCAGATGCGCTATCATACGAGTTGCGAGTTAGGAGTTGCGAGTTAGGAGTTAGGAAATAGAAGATTATCTTTCCCCTTGTCTCCCCCTCCCCCTTTCTCCCCCTC
>DAOUGD010000011.1:0-5382 GCA_034429475.1 Anaerolineae bacterium | reverse complement strand
GGCGGCGGCGGCGATTGATCGGTGGGGGGCGGCGTCTCCGACGGCGGCGGCGGGGTCTCGGTCCGGGCGAGGGGCGTGGTCGCGGTCAGGGTGGGGGAGGAGGCCGGTGAGATCGGGGCGTCGGCGTCCGGCGTCGGCGTCGGCGCGGCAAAGGCCAGGTGGGTGGCGGCGGCGCTCTGCGGCTGCAATACGAGCGGCTGCCCCAGGATCGCGTGAACTTCGTAGCCGGCGGGCACTTCGATTTCCGGGTAGCCCTGCGCGGGATCAACCAGCCGGACGAGCACGGCGCCTTCGTCGGTGGCGACGCAGGTGTGGGTGGCCGAGATGACCCAGGCGCGGAAGATCGTGCCCCGCACGCTGACAAGGGCGGTGGGGAGGGTGACTTCAAAGCGTTCGGCGGGGGAGCGCAGATGCGCTACCTGCGCGCGCACTTCGCCGGCGTCCACCTGCATCCGCACCGCGGGTGGTTGCCACAGGGAGCCGGGTTGGGCCTGGGTCAGCGTCATCTGCGTGCCTGGCGCCAGTTCCACCTGGCTGCGATCGAAGAAGGAAATCACGGCAGCGCCGTCTTCCGGCAGCGTGATGGCCGCGCCTTCCGTCACCCGGATGTCCTGCTGCCGGTTGACGAGGTTGGGGCGGCGTTTCCACGGCGGCAGCAGGCCAGGGGAATCCAGCACCTGAACGACGCCTTGTTCAACTTTCAGGACAGCCCGCTGGGCGGGCCAGGCCGCGATAACACAGAGGGTCATCAACAGTAACAGGCCGGCGGTGAGGTAGGTCCAGCGCGGCTGGGCCGGCCAGGGCGCCAGCAGTGTGCGCCAGAGGGCCGGGGCGGCAGCGCGGCGCGCTTGCTCCGCCCACAGGGATTCTACCAGGCGCCGCTTCAGTTCCGGGCTGGCCTGGATCGGGTCGTGGGCTACTGCGCCGAGCAGACGCTGGATGCGTTCTTCGCGCTCATCCGCCATGGTTAGCCTCAAACAACTTCTCTAGCAGGCGTCGCGCCCGCACCAGGATGGATTCAATACTCTTCTCGCTGCGCGCCATAATTTTAGCGATTTCTTGAACCGGCGCCAGTTCAATGTATTTGAGGACCAGGGCTGTACGGTAATGGGGGGGGAGCTGCGCCAAAGCCTGGCGCACTGCCTGGCGAATTTCCGCATACTCCAGGCGCTGCTCCGGCAGCGGAGTGTCGGCCAGCACGTTCTCGGTGATTTCCTGGAAGTCCAGGCGAGGTTGACGCGCGCGGCGGCGGTGGTGATCGGCCACTTTGTGCGCGGCAATGCTGTACAACCAGGTCCGTACTTTGCTCTGCCCCCGGAAATGGGGGATAGCCTTCAGCGCTGCGACGAAGGTTTCTTGTACAATGTCCTCGGCATCTTGGACAGATCCGCCTACCTGGTTGTAGACGAAGCGGTAAACGTCGTCACTATAAAGCGTCACCAGGGTTTGCACGGCGGCGGGTTCGCCTGTTGCCAATTGCTGCACTAATTGCTGTTCATTAAGCGGTTCGCTTTTGTCAGCATTCATGAGATATGTCGCTTTAAGTGATCGGTATCCTGCGCGCGCTCATCAAAATTTTGCAACACCACAGGGGGGTGAAACGGGATAACGTCGGGAGGCGCTTCACGTTTCGTGTTTCGCCGTCAGACAGTATCCTTTGCCTCGGATTGTCTTGAGTTCAAAAGGAGCCTGTAACTTCTGCAACGATTGGCGCAGCCAGTGGATGTGGACGTCCAGCGTGCGGGTGTCGCCCAGGTAGTCGGTGCCCCACACCTCTTGCATCAGCCGCGCGCGCGAAAGGATTTCTTCAGGGGTTTTCAAAAAGGCCAGCATCAAGGTGGCCTGTTTAGCAGTCAATGGAATTTGTTTGGTATTCCACAGCAGCCGGTAGCCTTTCGTATCCAACTGCAATTCGTGCCATGCGGCAATTTCTCCCATGTGTTCCGGGAGGATGCGGGCCAGCCGTTGGAGCAATTGGCGCGCGGTGAAGGGTTGGCGCAGGTAGCCATCCGTGTGTGGGAACTGATCCAGGCGCATTCCCTTGTCCAGCAGGAAGAAGAAGGGGACGTCGGGACAGCGTCCCCGTGTATCGTCGCAGAAGCGCGTCAGGTCAAAACGCAGGGACGGGATGTGGAGGAGGATGAGATTGATCTGAGCTGTATCCAGATATTGGATCGCCGCGCGCCGTGAGCGCGCAGCGGTCACGGTGTAATGTTTGAGCAAGCTGGGGGTCAGTTCCGCTTCAGCGGAGTGGGATCCCACCAGGAATAGAATGTGATGCTGCTTCAAGGACAACTCCCCCTCATTTTTCCCACCTCCATCCCCAGAGGCGAGTTAAAAGTCGCGGGGATTTTTGAGGTTTCTGCTGGTGATGGTATCCACCTCCTCACAATCCCCGCCAAAGCGTGTCCTCATTATATGGAGAAGAAGCGAATTTGCAAATACACCATGCGAAAGAGGAATAACATTACAAAAAACTAACAAATTTGGAAGGCACTGACTGCGCCGCCCCTTGTGACGGGGGCGGCAGGTAACCTACAGGGATGGAGTTTACGCTTCACATAGCGTAAAAGCACAACATGACCCCACCGTATTGGCGTTGATCGAATAACGCCAGGCGGTGTAAGTCGGGTGGGGTATATTCTACGGGGTTGATCTGAGCGATGACCCACCCATCCTCGGATAGCCACCCTGGGTGGCTGTCCAGAACTTGCAACGTTTGCGTCCACAATCCGCGATATTGCGGCGGCGCGACGTAGATGTAGTCGAAAGGCTGCGGCGCGCCGGCCAGATACTTGAAAACGTCCGCCCGCACGATCTGGGCGCCGGCTTCCAGGGAGGTCAACTGCAAATTGGTCTGGATGGCGCGCAGGGCGGCGGCGCCCATTTCGACAAAGACAGTCCGCGTCGCTCCTCGGCTCAACGCCTCAATGCCTACCTGCCCGGTGCCGGCAAATAAATCCAAGAATTGGGAGTCCTGGACGTCGTTACCCAGGATGCTGAAGAGGGCCGACTTGGCCCGGTCGGTCATCGGGCGCGTCCCCGGCCCCGCTACATCGCGCAACTGGCGGCCTTTGGCCTTACCGGCTATGACTCGCATAATCTTTCATCCTTTTTCTCAACGGGTTCAGCGGATTTAACGGATTATGGGTTTTCCGTTGCATCCGTTGCATCCGTTGATAGATTTTGGGTCGTCGCAGCCGCAGCGTCTTCATCTGCGACGACGGGGGCGGCGGTCGCGGCGCGACGTTGACGGCCCAGGAGGCCCAACAGCGCGCCCCACACCAGGCCCCACACGCCGATGGCGACGATCCCCACAAGTTGGGCCTGGAGTTGTCCCCAATTCCCGCCGACGATCAGACCAGAGACCCCCAGCCCCGGGTCGCTGCCGACCATCGCCCCGATGCCGTTCAAGCCCTGGCCCGCGCGCCCATCGGCGAACAGTCCGACGCCGAGCAGCCCCCACAATCCACCGGTCACGCCCAGGGCGACGACGGCGGAGGCATCCCGCAGCCGCAGGTGCGTCTCAATCACGTACAGCAGCAGGGAGAAGATCAGCCCGGCCAGCAGCCCTACGATCAGGGCGGCCCACGGCGGCAGGAACGGCGCCCCGGCCAGCGCGGCTCCCCAACCGGCGGCCAGTCCGCGCGCGGCCAGCAGTGATTCCAACTCGCCTGTGACCAGCCAGGCGTACAACTGCGCCGTCAGCGTCGCGCCGGCCATGCCCAACAGGGCGCTGAGGGCGGCGCGGTTAACGTCCCACGTCACACCGGAGAGGTGAAAGGGGCCGGCCAGCGTCCACCCGCACCAGCCGATCCCCAGGAACAGCACGCCCAGGTTCGCCAGCAGGGGAAAATGCGCGGGCGGCGGCGTGGCAGGCGGTTCGGCGGCGCCGCGCGGCTGGACGCTGAGGACGCCCAGCGCCAGCATCCCCGGCAGCCACAGGAGCAGCGCGCTGCCGCCGAAATCGGCGAAGCCGTGGCCTAGGGACCGCGTCGCTCCGAGGTGCGCCAGCCAGCCGCTGCCCCACATCCAGCACGCGGCGACGGGCACGATGACGCTCCCGGTCAGGACGCCTGCCGCGACGGTGAGCCAGCGGCGCTCATCCGAAAGGGCCAGCGTCGCCAGCGTGGTTGCGGCGACTATGATCGGCACGTAGGCCAGGAATAACGCGAACACGGTGGGCGTCGCGGCTGTGTCGGCCAGGAAAAAGCCAGTGATTCCGGCCAGCCCCCATTCCGCGCCGAGGGGAGCGAACAGCATATCCAGGCCGGCCAGCGCCGGGTCGTCCGGGTTGATCGCGTGCGCGCCACCCAGATGCAGCGCAAAGCCGACCGCCCAATAGCTCAGCGTCGCCAGCGCCACGGCCAACCCGGCCACCGGCGTAACCCGCCGCGCCTTATGCGGCGGCAGTCCTCCCCAGATCAGCAGCAATAGCCCGACCGGGAGCCAATATCCCCATAGCCAATTCATTGACATGCGTTAGTCACTCCTCTTTGGAAGCTAGAAGTTGGAAACTGGTAACGATTACCGATTTCCACTCACCTATCTCTTATTGCCTATTGTGCGACGGCCCAGGCGATGACCTGAAAGTTGGCCGGGATGTCCAGGCCCTGGGGCGTGAGCAGCACGCTAAAGGCGCGATTTTGCCCGTTGTCCAACAGGACGTCTGCCGCTGTGACCTGCTCCCGGTAGCCGATAACGCGCGCGTCGGCGTCGTAGAGGGTGACGACGACGGTCATGCGGGAGACGGTGTAGCCCGTGCGGTTGACCAGCGCGCCGCTCACCCGGTATTGCGGCCCGGAGACAGCGCCGACCGGGTCGGATACATCCAGGGGCACAAAGGCGGCGGTGATCGCGGTGATGGCTTCCGCGCGCAGCAATACGACGTTGGCCTCCGCCACACCGGCCGGTGGCTTTTCAAAGAGTACGGCAAACGGTGCGCGGGCTGCCGGCGCCAGATAATCGGCGGACGCCAGTACCGTGCGTGATAATAACGGCGTCCCGTCGGCGGCCACCAATGTGACCTGTAGTTGGAGATTGGTCAGCGGGCCGGCGGACGTGTTGACAACTTCGCCCAAACACCACAGGCCGCCCGCGGGCGTTTGGTACAGCGCCACTCCTGCCGTCGGCACGATCACGGGGGTGGGCGTCGGCAAAATTTGATTACCCACCGGCACGGCAACGCTCACGTTGCCGTCTTCCGGCTCGGCGGTGGGGATGATGATGATCTGCCCGATGCTCAACAAATCGTCTGCCTCGATACCGTTGACTATCAGCAGCGCATCCAGACTTACACCGTATTCGATGGCGATTCCGAAAAGCGTGTCGCCGGATTCGATCTGATGGACAATGGGAGTGGGTGTAGGGACGGGGGTGAAG
>DAOUGD010000010.1:0-38161 GCA_034429475.1 Anaerolineae bacterium | reverse complement strand
GACAACATACTGCCCGCGCCGACGCTTCCTTCAATGAGGAAATTCCTATCTACCGAAAATCTTTGTCCTGCGACAACACCACCGGCGCAACTTCGTCAAATGACAGCGCGCTGGCGGAAGTGGGCATCGGCGGATAATCGGGCAATTCCAGACCCTCCACCAGGTCCTCAATGTAAATCAGCGCGTCGCTCTGTACCGAGTAATTCGCGGCGATGCCGGTGAGGATCGAGTACGCGCCCGCGCGCTGGTCGGCGGCGCGCATGTATGGGTCGTCTGCCGCCGCGCCGCCGAAGAGGTCATCTAGCAGAGGGGCGTCCCCGCCGCCGTGCCCGCCCTGGGCTGTCCACAGTTCTACGGTGTAGGGTGCGCCGAAGTGGGGGTAGACCGTGGTGTACGTGCCGCGCGTCTGCGTCTCTCCCGGCGTCGAACCGTCGGCGTTGATGTACGACGACTCCACCGTCTTGTGCTCCAATCGCCCGCGCGATCCGTTGAAGCTAATAATATAACCCTCCCAGGGCATGAAGGCGTTGAGCGAGTAGCTCATCTTGACGCCGTTGGCATAGTTGACGAGGACGTTCATCGTGTCCTCGATGTCAATCAGGCCGCTGAACACGCACCGGTCGCGGAAGTAGCCGTCGTACTGCTCCTGATCGAGGTACAAGGCGCGCAGCATTGGGTTCTCTTTCATATCCAGGCGGAAGCGGCAACGGGTTTCCGGGCAGGTTAAGCAGCGTTCGGTGCGCTGCGTCAGGCCGTACCGCTCCGCCGTTTGCGGCGTGTAGAAACTCCGCTTTCCTTGCGCGAATACCGACTCCGGCACGGTGGAGAGCCACCAGTTCACCAGATCGAAGTGATGGGTGGCCTTATGCACCATCAGCCCGCCGGAGTTTTCTTTGTTGCGGTGCCAGCGGCGGAAGTAGTCGGCCCCGTGGCGAATGTCCAGCATCCAGTGGAAGTCCACCGACAGCACCTCGCCGATGACGCCGGCCATCAGCAGCGCCTTCACCTGCGTGCGCGGCGGCGAGTAGCGATAGTTGAACGTCACGCGGCATTTCCGGCCGGTCTGCCGCTGGGTATCAAGAATGTGCTGGCATTTGACGGCGTCGGTGGTCATCGGCTTTTCGGTAATGACATCGCAGCCCAATTCCATCGCGCGGCAGAGGTATTCATCGTGATGGCAGTCTTTGGTGGTGACGATTACCACGTCCGGCTGACATTCCGCGATCATCCGGTCAAATTGGTGGGCGGGATACCCTTTCACCTGGACACCGGCGTGTTCCTGCGTCAGCTTCTGCGCCAGCGCGACGCGCCCCTCGTTGATGTCGCACACCGCCGCCAGCTTGGAAGTGTCTGCGTAACGCTGCGTCGTGGCCTGGGTGTACATCCACGCGCGTCCTCCTAACCCTACCTGCACGTACCGTGTTTTTTGATCCATAATTCGTTCTCCTATGGGATAAATGTCCCGCCTGTGGAAAATATTGTATCACACGCGCCACTTTCTGAAAGTATGCATAAAACCTCTTGATCAAATTCATAATTCAACTATAATGAGTATATTGATAAACTTCGATATACTAAGGTTTCTCCGTGCCAAACATTTCAGATCAGGAAATGGAATTGCTGCATCGCTACGTCTGTGAAGGTATCGGCGACTCCAAACGGCTCAAACTGCTCTACCTTGTCGCCGACCACCCCCGCAACGTGACCGAACTGACCGAGGCGTTGGATATCTCTCAGCCGACCGTCTCCCACCACCTGCGCATCCTCCGTGAACGCGGCCTGGTCAAGACCGAGCGCGACGGCACGACCATCTACTACTCTCTCGGCGATCCCCGCATCCTGCAAGCGATTGAAATCATGCGCAGCTTTGTGGCAGATTTGTTGGCAAGAAAGTAAAGAGTCATGAGTTAAGCGAAATGAGTTAAGAGACTTATTACTCATTACCCATTACTCATTTCCTGTTTCCCAATTTTCCCAGGAGGCAAAGATGGCTCACTTATCCCCGCAACAAGTGGAGTGGCTCGCCGCACTGTTCGGCGAGCGGATGACGACGCGGCGGGTGGAGCGCAAGCTCTACAGCCACGATGTCGGCGAGATGCCGCTGCTCATCAAGCCCCTCATCGGCAACCCGCTGGCGGAGGCGGTGGTGCAACCCGCGTCGGCGGAAGAGGTGGTCGCGCTGGTGCAGTGGGCCGCCCAAGAAGGCGTGCCGCTCACGCCGCGCGGCAAGGCCACGTCGGGATACGGCGGCGTCCTGCCGGTCAAAGGCGGCGTGGTGATTGACTTCTTCCGCATGGACAAAGTCCTCAGCGTGGATCAGGCCGCGCAGACCGCCACCTTGCAGCCCGGCGCTATCTGGGAAAAGGTAGAGCGCGAGTTGAAGAAGCACGACATGATGTTGCGCACCTATCCGAGCAGCGCGCCCTCTTCGACGGCGGGCGGGTGGTTGGCGCAGGGCGGCGCGGGCTACGGCTCTTACGAAGCCGGCTGGTTCCGCGACGTGGTGGTCAGCGCGAAGGTGGTGCTGGGCGACGGCAGCCTCGGCCTTTTCGAGGGCGCCGGGCTGGATATGATCTACGAGGCCGAAGGGATCACCGGCATCATCATCGAGCTGACGATCAAAGTACAGCCTCTCGTTCCACTGGAAATCCTCTCCATCAGTTGCCCCGATCCCCACGACTTGCAACGCCTGCTCGAAGGCTTTATGGAGGAAAACCTGCCCATCTGGTCTATGCACTTCATCAACCCGCGCATGGCGCAGCTCAAAAACCAGGCGCCGCTGATGACGCACCAGGGCCATCCGGTGGAAAAGCACGTCGAATTGCCCCAAACCTACATCGTGACGTTAGCCTTCCGTCAGCAGGACGCCGCCGTCGTGCGCGAGGGTCTGATGCGGCGGAAGCAGGCCGGCAAGTGCAAAGCCGAGATGCTCAGCGACGAAATCGCCCAACACGAATGGGCCAACCGCTTCAAGATTATGACGGTCAAACGGCTGGGGCCGAGCCTGGTGCCCGCCGAAGTCATCGTGCCGCTTTCCGGCCTGGGCGCCATGCTGGCGGACGTGGAGCAGAAGGTGTTTCACCCCGTCGTCAAGGAGGGGATGCTCATCCGTCAGGGGCGCGGCGGCGTGCCGGAAGTCGTCATTCTGGGCTTCATCCCCGCCGACCAGCGCAAATTAAGCTACAATTTCCTCTTCCCGCTCTCCCTCACCATCGCCGGCATCGCGTCGAAGTATGGCGGGCGGCCCTACGCCACCGGTCTGTACTACACCAAGATGGCAAAGAGAATTCTGGGCGCGGAGCGCGTGGACGTGCTGACGCAATTCAAGGCGCAGGCCGACCCGGCGGGCATCCTCAATCCCGGCAAAGTCATCGGGAACGCGATCATCAGCAACGCGCTGATTGCCGCCAACACCTTCGAGCCGCTCATCCGCCCCTTCAGCAACGTGATGAAGAGCGACGTGGGCGAGCGCATCCCCGCCGCGCCCGTGCGCGGCATTCCCCCCGACGTGGCGTGGTACGCCTACGCCTGCTCGCAGTGCGGTTACTGCGTCCAGGAGTGCGACCAATACTACGGGCGCGGGTGGGAAAGCCAGAGTCCGCGCGGCAAGTGGTACTGGCTCCGCGAATACATGGAAGGCCGCGAGCAGTGGGATCAATTTATGGTAGACACGTTCCTGGTCTGCACGACCTGCGAGTTGTGCAACCTGCGTTGCTCCGCCGCCCTGCCCATCGAGCCGTCGTGGATGAAGCTGCGCGGCAAGTTGATTCACGAAGACGGACGGATGACCTTCCCGCCCTTCGAGATGATGGCGGAGGCCACGTTGAGCCAGGGCAACATCTGGGCCGGGTATCGCAAAGACCGCGATGCCTGGTTCCCGGAGGACCTGCGCGAAAAGCACAGCGGGCGGAAGGCCCCGGCAGTCTACTTTGCCGGGTGTACGGCCAGCTTTGTGGAACACGACATCGGGATGGCGTCGGTGCGGCTATTGGACGTGGCGGGGGTGGACTTCACCTACGTCGGCAAGAAGGAGAACTGCTGCGGCACGCCGATGCTCGTCGCCGGCAAGTGGGACGTGTTCGCCGAGACGATGAAGAAAAACATCGCTGCCGTCAAGACGGCCGGCGCCGACACGGTCATCACTTCGTGCCCGGCGTGCAATATGATGTGGCGGCACGTCTACCCGGAATGGTGCGAGAAACTCGGCATCGAGTACGGCATCACGTCGAAGCATTACAGCGAGGTGGTGGCGGAGAAGGTGCGGAGTGGGGAGTTTGTGTTCCCGGACAAGGTGACAGGGAGACAGAGTGACAAGGTGAAGGTAACGTGGCACGATTCCTGTCACATGGGGCGCGTGTCGCACATCTACGAGGAACCGCGCGACGTGATCAAGGCCATCCCCGGCGTGGAATTTGTGGAGATGCCATACAACCGCGACGAAGCGCACTGCTGCGGCAGCGTCCTTACGCTCATCAAGGAGCCGCCGGTCGCCGCCGAAGTCGGCAAGCACCGCCTGGACGAAGCCGTCGAAGTCGGTGCGCAGAAGGTACTGGCGGCCTGCCCTTGCTGCGAGTTCCAACTGCGGGTGAGCGCGAACAAGAAGCCTGTTCCCGTCGAAGTGGTAGACCTGTCGCGCTTCTGCGCGGAGGCGCTCGGCTACGACTTCCCCGACCCCAACCCGGAGGTCAAGGCGCAGTGGGCGGTCTTCGAGGCAATGATCGCGCTGATGACGCCGCAGGGGTTCGCCAACCTGATGGGGACGATGTGGCCGGAGTTGATTGACGCCATGCCGTTGGGCATGGGCGCGATGATGCGCGCGATGGGCAAAGTTCCCGGCGCGTTGGGGGCGATGAAGCCGCTGTTCCCGTTCCTCTTCCCCAAGCTGCTGCCGCTAATGATGCCCAAGGTCATGCCGACGATGCTGGCGCGTGTCGCCGAGATGATTCCGATGCCCGCTTACATGGCCGAGCAAATGCCGGAGTTGATGCCGAAGGTGATGGACCACCTCATGCCGCACATGATCGGCGACCTCGTGCCACTGGTGACGGATCCGATGATTGCGTATTTGAAGCGTTAGGAGTGAGGGGTTAGGAGTGAGGAAATAGAACGCGCCCGGTCTCTTGGTGAGACCGGGCGCGTTTTCATTTAACTCCTAACTCGCCGCTCCTAACTCGCAGCTTGCATCACCGGCAGGGACACGGTAAAGGTGCTGCCTTTTCCCAGGTCACTCTCTACCTGGACTTGTCCGCCGTGCGCTTCGATGATTTCTTTCACCATAGTCAGCCCCAATCCCATGCCCTGTTCTCCAGGATACCAGCGAGCAAGCCCTTCCGCCTGATAAAAACGCTCGAAGATGTGCTGTATGTTCTCTGGAGACATGCCCACGCCGGTGTCCGCAACTGCTAACTGGAACTTGTCGCCGTTTTGCCGGAGGCGCACGTCAATGCGCCCACCCGGCGGCGTGAATTTGAGCGCGTTGCCGATCAAATTGTCCACCACACGCAGGAGTTGGACGGAGTTGCCCAACACCCAAGCGTGCGCCATCTCCACCTCGATCGTGAGTGTGAGCATGGCCCTTTCGGCGCTGCGACAAAAATCGCCGGCGGTATGGGTCACCAACTCGGCCAAGTCCAACGGTTCATGTTGCACGGTCGGATTTTTGGTGTGAAGAATTGTGTTGATGTCCCGCACCAGCTCGCTGAGCATCCGCAGCCGCCGGGCCACAACCGTAACGGCGTCCTGTTGCGCCGGCGACAGTGTTTCCAATTCAAGCTCCAGCAACTCGATATAACCTCGCGCAATCGTCAACGGTGCGCGGAATTCGTGGGAGACGTTTTGCAAGAATTGATCCTTCAGCCGATCGTGTTCCTGCTGCTGCGCGAGCGATTGGCGCAGGGCGACCGCACATTCTCGCTCAATCTGGTAGAGTTTGGCGTGAGCGACGGCTGTGGCCGCCGGAGTGATCAGCCGCAACAATAATTTCATGTCGTCGGGGACGAAGGCCGGAGCGGGGACGGAACGCGCTACGGCAGCTACCCCAATGACCTCACCCTCGTGGATCAGCGGAGCGCACAACAGCGCCGTGGAATCTGGGGGAACGTCGGGGATTTGAAGCAGACGGGCTGCTTCCGGGGTGTGGGTTATGATCTGCCCGACGCCGGAGCGCAGCGCCAATCCCAGGGGATCCTCCTCAAAGCATAGCAGCGCGCCAATGTAGGGTGTCGTATTCCAGTCGGCGGCAGCCCCCACCACTTCCACCAATTGCGAGGGCGGTTCAGCTTCCGCCAACAGGTAAACCAGCCCATAGTCGGCCTGCAACAGTTCGCGGATATGCGTCGCCAGGCGTGCTGCCACCGTCGGTAAATCGAGCGTTGCGGCAATGTCCTGAACCCACGCATATAGCCGGGTGGGGTATGTCTCAGGTTCGGAGAGATTATTCATACTATGACTCGCGTCCATCGGATTTTAACCTATTTTATACCAAATGGATAGATACGCAATAGACAAAAAGCGTCCCGCAAAAGACTTCTTCGCGGGACGGATTGAGTCAGATTCTCTTCAGTGAAAACCCGGCGTTACGGTTCGCGCGGCTCTGGCGAAGCGAGTTTTTCTTCCAGGGTCTGTAACCACGAACGCACTTCCGCTGCGCGATCTTTGTCCAACACATTGAGCAGAGCGATAGCCTGCCGCCACATCTCCTGCGCCCGCGCATAGTTGCCGAGGAAGCCGCAGGCCTGCCCGATGCAGGTCAGAGCGTCGGCCTCTTGGGAGCGGTCATGCAGGTCAAAGGCCAGCGCCAGGTGCCGCTCGTGATATTCGAGCGCCTGCTCGGCCTTTTCTTGGGCGGTATAAATGTGTCCCAACTCTGCTACCAGGAACAGTTCGTTCTTCTGGTTTTTGGCGGTGCGCGCAATTTCCAGAGAACGTTCCAGAATCATGATCTGATCTTCGGGGGGGCGGGTCGCGCTCAGGACGGGCCACACCTGTTGGGCAAAATTTTCCAGCCAGGGTTCGGTATCCTCAGGATGAGGCCAGCCGGGATCGGTGTGATTCATCCGATTCCAGGCCTTCCACAGATCCGGCCACAACCGCGAAAACTGCAACAGCCCATCCGCCGCCGTCGAGCCGCCGGCTTTGAATAACTCATTGGCCTTGACGGCTTCCTTGAGCGCGTAGTCGGCATAACGCAGTACCACCGTGTCCGTCTGCTTCATCTGTCCCAACAGTAGTTGCATGACGTGCTGCCGCACCAGGTCGTGCATTAGATACGTATACGAACTGGTGCGATACTCCAGCAAATTATGGCGGGTTAACGCGATCAGCATTTCTTCCGCTTCGCGCGGCTCAACGTCCCACACGGCGGCGGCGGCGCCCTGGGTGATCGGGCCGGGAAAAACGGCCAGATCTTCAAACCGGGCGCGCAGGTCGGCGGAGAGTTTTTCGTAAATCAAATCGAGCACTGCGTCAACGGTGAGGTTGGTTGCGCCTTCTCCGTGCAGGGCGACCAGGGATTTGCGGACTTTGGGGAAGGTGCGGTTGATGTCTTTGGGCTTTTGATCGAACGGCTCCTTCATCAACGACGCCACAACGCGCAGGGCTAACGGAATCCCCTCAAAGTGCTCGACCAGCTTCTCCCAGGCGCCGGCGTTTTCTTCCTTTTCGTGCCGGGACACGCGCAACAAGAGTTGCCGGGCGTCTTCAGCTTTTAACCCCTGCAACTCCAGGTGATAGAACTTGGCCCAGTTCAGGGATAAATCGGTTTGTTGTGAAGTGACGATCGCGACGGAAGGAGAGCGCGGCAACAGGCTCCGCAGTTGTGTGCTGGTCGCAGCGTTGTCCAACAGCAACAGTACTTTGTAGTCGGAGAAGGTCGAGCGGTAGAGTTTATTGAGTTCTTTGGGATCGTCCGGCAGCGTCTCGTAAGGGTAGAAGGGTCGCAGCAAGCGCCGCTGGGCCTCCACCGGATCCAATGGTTCTTCCATCGTGGGAGATGCGCCGCGCAGGTCAATTTCCAGGCAGCCATCGAGGTAGTCGTCGGCCAGGGCAAAGGCCAACCGGCGGCCCAGCGCCGTTGTCCCCATACCGGCGCTGCCGTTGGCGCTGGTGATCAGCACGCCCTTGTCGAAGTTTTCCAGCAGGGCCAGCAATTCTGCCTGGCGCCCCACAAAGTCGCTGGGGGGAGGGGCGATGGTGAAACGCGGAGAGCGCAGCCGGTCAAAGGTGATGCGGCTGATCCGCGCCGCGTCGGCTTTGGCGGCTATGTCGGTGCGGTAGGCCGGCGTCTGAGGGCTGGCCTGCGCCAACTTGAGACGTCCCAGCAAGGAAGCCACCATCGCCATCAGACTGCTTCCGATGACGGCCAGGAACGCCCACAACCCGGCGGAATATTGCTGCCACGCGGGGAATACCTGACGCCCCACCAACACAGCCGGAATAGCCGCCGAACTCAGCCACAGCCACGCAATCACGTCGTGCCGCAAAGCATACCTCCTGATTAGATTTTGATCTAATTGTAGAGGTTCTTGCCACCGGGTACAAGTATCTAAGTGTAACGAGAGCATTTCAATTCAGGAAAGAAATCCAGTTGAGTTTCTATGCGGTCCCCTGCACTGGCGTTCCCCGTTCGAAGCGCAGTACAGTTTCACCAATTTGAATGTGATCGCCAAGGGTCAACGCGATGGGCTGGGCGATGCGTTCCGCGTTCAGATACGTGCCGTTATGACTTTCCAGGTCTTCCAGCCACCAGGCCATCTCGCGCCACACAATCATCGCGTGATTGGCCGATGCAAACGCATCCGCAATCATGACCGTGTTGTTCGCGGCGCGCCCTATGGTGCTGATTTCCTGTAGCTCCACCACGCGCCCCGCTTCTGCACCTTGCTCGCATACCAGCCGCGCCGGCGTGTGCGGCGCGGCGGCGCCCCGCTCATTTTGGCGCAACCCTTGCCACAACACATAAAACGCCAACCCTAAAAATGCGTAAAGCCCCAGCGCCAGGGCCACCCGCAGAATCAATAACCCATCCATTACGCTGTGGCTTTCCCCGGTTCTTGAATTTGTGGCGGGACATACGGCTGTGTGTCGCCGGATGTCTCACGCGGTAGCGGGACTTCTTCCGCGTAAATGAGGTCTAGCCCGGCCAGCGAAATTAAATCGCCGGAACGCAGGACGATTTCTTGCACCGGAAAGCCATTGACGCTGGTGCCGCCGCTGCTGCCCAGGTCTTGCAGGATGTAACGGCCGTACCGGCGGCGCAGTTGGGCGTGGTGACGCGATACCCGGCGATCTTCGAGGATCACGTCGTTGTCCAATGCGCGCCCCAGACGGACAATGGCCTGCTTCAGGTCAAATGTGCGCTCCCCGGCAATGATGAGGTAAGCGGAAGTTTCCGGCGCCGACTCCTGCGTCAGTAGCTCCTGCACCCGTTCCACGCCCAAATCGCGGGTTTGCCCATCGCTGCGTGGCGTCTGGTCCGCCGGAACGATGTGTACCCCGCGCGGCCCCAGCGCCGGATCGCTCTGTAGAATCACGCCCGGCGGATCTTTGAGCCGCACGTTCATCCGTCGCGCCAGCAGTTGGAGCGCGTTGGCTAGTTGCATTTCCAGATCGGGGTGGTGGCGGCGGAGCGCGTCCAGGTCGTCGGGGGCCAGCGTAATGCGAAAGCGACCGGGCACTTCCATCACCCCGTCCGCGCCCACCCGCTCGCCATCCTCAAGCGCGCGCACCAAATGCCGGGCCACCTCGTGTGGGAGCAAACGCCCGGCGAACAAGCGCACAAAAGGCTCCTCCACCAGTTGCTCAATCCAATTTTCGAGCCGCATCCAACCGTTCATACACGGGATTATATGCCCAAACTTTAAAACGCAAAATGCAATAACGCGCCTGATTGCGGTATAATCTTCCTCATGAAGAAAAAACTATCGCTCGTTTTTGGTTGTGGGATGTGTTTGTTGGCTCTGGCCGTCCTGGGGATGACACAGTTGCGTGCGCGTCAGCGTTTCATCCGCCGGGGATGGGAAGCCGGTTTCCCGACGCTGGTGAACGATACTGCCGCCGCGCGCCTGTGCTCCAACGCTGCGTTGGAGCAATACTCGCCCGCGCGCCTGACTTGGGCGCTGGACACGCTCGACGCCGGCGGCTTCGCCTGGGTGCGCCAGCGCTTCGCCTGGGCGGACATCGAACCGACGCCGGGCGACTTCCGCTGGGAGTCGTGGGATGCTATCGTAGCCGGCGCGGCGGCCCGCGACCTGCGCCTGCTGGCGGTGCTCGATGCCGCGCCGGATTGGGCCGGGACGCCGCCGGAGCCGGCCGACTTCGCGGCGTTTGCCGCCGCCTTCGCCGCGCGCTATGGCGACACACTGACCTATTACCAGATATGGCACAATCCCAACCTGGGCGACAGTTGGGGCGGCTATGCCAACGCCGAAAATTACGCCGCCCTGCTCTCCGCCGCGGCTACCGCCATCCGCGCCGCCGACCCGGACGCGCGCATCGTGCTCGGCAGCCTCGCGCCCAACCAGGAAGCGGGCCAGCGCAACTACGCCGAAGACCTGTTCCTGGAACGGCTGTATATTGCTGGGGCGCAACCCTATTTCGACGTAGTCGCGGTGCAACCCTATGGCTTTTCCACCGGACCGGACGACCGCCGGGTGGCCCGCGACGTGCTCAACTTCTCACGGGCGATTCTGGTGCGCGAGACGCTGGTGGCCCACGGCGACGGCGCCAAGGTGGTGTGGGCCAGTCATTGGGGATGGAACAGCCTTCCCGCCGGGTGGCCCGGCCCGGCCTCGATTTGGGGCAGCGTGGACGAAAGTATGCAGGTCGCTAACACCGTTGCCGCGTTAGAGCGCGCCGAGCGCGAGTGGCCCTGGATGGGCGTGATGTGCCTCAACGGCTTCCAGCCCCGACCCGCCACGACGGCGCAGGCTATCCCCGACGCCGAAGAACACTGGGGGTTCGCGCTGGTCGGCCCGGACGATGCGGCGCGTCCGATTTATACTGCTCTGCAAACGTGGGCGACGCGGCCTCAGATCGCCACGCCTGGCGTATATCACGGCGCGACCTCCCTGGCGACTTTCGTGGGGACATGGGAATTTGGGCCGCTGGGCGCGGACATCGGCGAACATGGGGAACAGCGAGTGACCTTCCCCTTCAGGGGAACGGGCGCGGCGCTTACCGTGCGACGCGGCCCGTACCGGGCCTTCCTTTACGTCACGGTGGACGGCCAGCCCGCCCCATCCCTGCCGCGCGACCGCGAGGGACGCAGCTACATCGTCCTCTACGATCCGCTGGCCGCGATGGTCACGGTCCCGCTGGCCGAGGACTTGCCGGACGGAGCGCATACCGTCGAGATCGTCGCCGAGCGCGGCTGGGATCAGTGGGCGCTGGCCGATTGGCGCGTGTCCAGCGCGCCGGACGATGGCGCGTACCGCTGGCAGATGGGAGGAATGGCGCTGCTGGGTCTGTTGGGCTTAGGACTGGCGGCTGTTTCAGGGCGTCAGTTGGATTGGGGCGAGCTGGGACGTCGGGTCGCGGCGGCCTGGGGGCAGCTGCACGCGGCGTTCCGCTGGATGCTCTCGCTGTTGGTGAGCACGCTGTACCTCTTTGCCACCTGGCAGACATTGATGGGTGCGGCTGCCTTCCGGCGGCTCGGCGAGGGCGGCGAATGGACTACAGCGACGTTGGCCGCCGGTCTGTATTACCTGGCTCCGTGGCAACTCGTCAAACTACTGGCCGGCGCGTTGACCTCGGTGATCGTCTGCCTCGATCCGGCCCTGGGTCTGGCGCTGACGATGCTGGCCGTTCCTTTCTACATGCACCCGCTTTCGCTGCTCGGCAAATCCTTCGCCCTGGCCGAACTGTTGCTCCTGCCGACGCTGGCGGGGTGGATTTTGCGGTTGGCGCGGAAGAGGCAAGAGGCAGGAAGCAAGAGGCAAGAGGCAAGAAGCCGCGAAGCCAGTCACCCACTTCCAGTTTCCAGTTTCCAGTTTCCAGTTTCCAGTTTCCAAAATCTAACCTCGAAAATCCAAAATCGGGCTTTCTTCTGGCCCTTCCTGGCTTTCATCCTGCTCGCCACTGTCTCAACCGTGTTTGCGGAACAGCAGCGGGAAGCCTGGCGGGAGCTGCGGCTGGTCATCCTGGAGCCGGTGTTGCTTTATGCGGCATTAGTCACATTGCCGATGACGCAGCGGGAACGCTGGCGGGTGGTGGATGCCTTCGTCGCCAGCGGTGTGCTGGTAGCCGTTGTGGGACTGATCCAGTATGGCGCGGCCTTCTGTCGCGGCGCGGCGGTCTGCGATGCGGTCGCCCGCGCGCTCGGCGAGACGATCACCGCCGAGGGCGGGATACAACGATTGCACAGCGTCTACGGCTCGCCGAATAACGTGGGGCTGTACCTGGGGCGAATCCTGCCGCTGCTGATCGCGCTGACGTTGGCGAAGGGGGAGGCGCGCCGGCGCTGGTTCTACGCCCTGGCGTTAGCGCCGGTGGGGGCCGCGCTTTTGCTGAGTCTGTCACGCGGGGCCATCGTGTTGGGGATTCCGGCGGCCCTGTTGGTGATGGGATTGCTCGCCGGGCCGCGCTGGCGGCGTCTGACGGTCGTTGCGTTGGTGGTGGGGGCAGTGGCGCTGATTCCTTTGCTGCGCACGCCCCGCTTCGCCGGCATGCTGAACTTCAGTCAGGGCACCACCGGCTTCCGCGTCGCGCTGTGGCACAGTTCCCTCGGCATGATCCGCGACCATCCCTGGCTGGGCGTCGGCCCGGACAACTTCCTTTATGCGTACCGCACCCGCTATGTCCTGCCGACGGCCTGGGAAGAGTTCAACCTAGCGCATCCCCACAACGTCGTGTTGGATTTTGCTGCGCGTCTGGGGGTGGGAGGGCTGGCGTTCCTGGTGTGGCTGCAAGTCTGCTTCTGGCGGCGCGCCTTGCCCTTGCGCCGTCAGCCAGACGCCGTTTCGCGCGCCCTGATTCTAGGAGCCATGGGGTCTATGGCGGATTTCCTGGGGCACGGGCTGGTGGACGCCTCGTATTTTGTGATCGATCTGGCGTTTGTTTTCTGTTTCACGCTGGCGTTGGTGGTGTGGCTGGAAAATCCGTCTGAAACGTGAAGTGTAATGATTTTATGTTTCACGTTTTAAAAAGATTGCGCCCCTTGATGGAAATCGGGGGCGCAATCCTTTGTGAGAAGCGGTGGGTCAGTCCACCACTTCCAGATCAATCTGGCCGACGCCGGCCTGGATGTTGATCTCTAGGGCAGTCTTGGCATCTTCGTAAGCCTGGTTGACGTAGGCGTTGCCCTCGCGGTATAGACCGCTGGCGTCTACATCGCCAATACCCTTGTCCACTTTGACGCGCACTCCAATGGCTTCCGGCAGCAACAGATGCGTTCGGCCTACGCCGCCCTGGATCGAGACGGTCACGTCATGCTCCCAGTCGCCGGTGAGGTCTACCGTCACCTCACCCGCGCCCAAGTCCAGATCCATTTCGGTGAGGCTGGTGTTGCCGCTTAAATCCAATTCCATATCGCCTGCTCCGAGTTGCATGTCCACACGGGTCACGTTGAGATCCCCTAACTTCAGTTTGTTGTCGCCCGCCCCGCACTCGATGCGCAAATCCAACGGCACGGCGTCGTTAAACTGTAGGTCCCACTCGTAACGGCTGTTGGCGGAGGTTGTGAATTTTTCGGTTTTGGGTTGTCTGACCGTCAGCCGGCCGGTTCCCTCGGTTACGGCGTACTCCACTTCGGGTTTCCATTCGGCCACGTTGTAGGTGAAGTCGGCTTCCAGCAGCGACTCCGCGCCGCCTGCGATGCGCAGTTCCCCCGCGCCCATCTTGACATCCGCACGTACCTGCGTCGCATCCTCCAATTCCACCGTCCGAGTCTCGCGCACCAATTCGCCAACTTCTGTTGTATCTATCTGGACGCCATTGATGGAACAGCCCAACGATAACAACAGTATCACGCCGATCAAAATATAGCCCCAGTGCTTGTTCATTTTTTTCATCCTCCTGTTTGAGTTACTTCCCTATACGGGAAGCCAAAGTCCAAAGTTGCACCCGCCCCCTGCCTCCGTTATGCATTGACGGAGTGATTAAATGGTAGTATCCTTGTAAATAATCCGCTGTTTACGACCAAAATACTTTATCCACACCGGGAGGAAATTGATGAAAAACGTTGGGCGCGTGCTTGCATGGACGGGTTTGCTGACCGTCACCATTTTGGGGATCTGGCTCTTCATCCTGGCGCGCCAACAATTGCTGAAGTTGGGTGTGGAGAAACCGTTGGTCAGTCTACCCCAACCTCAGTTGACCCCCACCATTTATCCCAGTTCTGCCACCATCATCGAAAGTGTGCAGTCGCTCAGCCGCCTGGAAACTGCTACCTATCACATTGAAAAAGTCATTACCGCTGAATCGGGACAAGGCCCGTTAGGGTTCCTCTTTGGCGACAAGCTGCTCCTCATTGCCTACGGCGAAGTGATCGCCGGCGTGGACCTGGGCCAGATTGGGCCGGAAGATGTCATGATCACCCCTGATGGAACGGCTTACATCCACTTGCCGCCAGTGGAAGTGTTTGTCGCCACTCTGAACAATCAGCGCACCTATGTCTACGACCGACGCACCGGCGTTGGTGGACTTAACCCACAACTGGAGACGGCGGCCCGCCAGGAGGCCGAGCGGCTCATTCTCCAGGCTGCTATCGAAGATGGATTAGAAACCAAAGCGGACGAAAACGCGCGCGATTTCTTGCGCTCGTTCTTAATCGGATTGAACGTAGAAAATGTGATTTTTGTTGATGTGCTGCCCACCCTCGTTCCCACCGCCCCGCTCACCCCGACCGTCACGCCGGCGCCCTAAACAAGGACTTGTCTATGCAGATCAAGCGCTTTCCTGAGGATTTTCAAGTCGAAGAAGATATTGTGCTGCCTGAAAATCAAGGAGCGTATGCTTATTATCGTGTCGAGAAGCGCGGCAAGCCAACCTTGGTCGTGCGCGACGAGATGGCCGCGAAGTTGAAGGTCACGCCCAGTGCGCTGGTGTTCCCCGCGCTCAGAGATGCCTCAGCTTTGACTGTGCAATACGCCAGCGTGCGAAAGCACGGCCCCGAGGAAATCCGAGGAAGCGGTTTCGTGGCGCAGCGCGTCCAATGGGGCCCGCGCGCTTTGCGCCCGCGCGACCTGCGCGGCAACCGGTTTACGATGACCATCCGCGATTTGTCTGAGGAACAGGCGAACATTATGCGCGCGGAGTTGCTCGCTCTGGAAACCCAGGGTCTGCCTAATTACTTTGACGACCAGCGCTTCGGTTCGCACTCCAGCGGCGGCTTCATCGGCAAAGCCATCCTGCAACGCGACGCCGAGCAGGCCGTGCGCTTCTACCTGGCGGAAACCATGTTGGGTGACCCGCAAAGCATCCGTGAATTTAAGGCGTTGGTGAAAACCCATTGGGGCCAGTGGGGATACCTGCTGCACCAGGCGCCTCGCCCATCCAATTACCGCAGCGTCATCACTTACCTCAAGGACCATCCCCACGACTACCGGAAGGCCGTCAATCTCATCCAGGATCGCTTGCTTTCCATTTACCTTTCGGCGTACCAATCCTGGATTTGGAACAATATCCTGGCGCATTATTTTGAAAATCATATTCCAAGCCCTTATCGGATAGACATCGTTGGAACCTGTTTTCCTTTGCCTGAGCCAGGCGCCGACTTGGAAAAACTTCAAAAGATGCAAATTGACCTTCCACGCTTGACGGCGCGTTATGACGAGGAAGTGCAAAAAGCGGCAGACGCTATCTTTGAAAAGGAAGGGCTGACGATCAACGATTTCAAAGCGCGCATTTTGCGGCGGGTCTACCTTTCCAGAGGAGAACGCCCGGTTTGGTTTGCGCCCACCGCCATGACTATCGGCGAGCCGTTTGCCGATAACACGGAATATGGCGACTGGGCTCTCACCGCGAGTTTCACTTTGCAGACCGGCTATTACGCTACCCTGGTACTCAAAGCCGCGGCCGCCCGTACCGACGCCGAATTTCGGGCACGCTAGATGACGAAGATCTCCCCGCCTCCCTACGTAATACCTCTCGGCGTGGCTGCGGCCCTGCCCGACGCCGAAAACGCCAATACCTACCTGGCCGTGGTCGGACAGAACGGTTACTGGCTGGTGGATTGCGCCGACAGCCCCATTGGACGCCTGCAACGCGTCGGCCTTGACCCGTTGGCTGTGCAGGGCATCATCATCACCCACATGCACCCCGATCACGTCTACGGCCTGCCTGCCTACCTGTTGGGGCTGTTCCTGCTCGCCTGGAAAGACGACGCCTGGCAGGCGCCTCCGCTGACGCTCTACGCCCTCCCAGAAGTGCTGGCCCAGGTACAGACGTTGCTCGGCATCTTTGCGTCCCAATCCTGGTTTGAGCTAATCCCTTTGACCTACCGCCCCATCTCGCCGGAGCCGGCGGCGCCCGTCGCCGAGACCGCCGATTTCACCATCACCGCTTCACCCACTGAACATTCCGTGCCTTCCATCGCCCTGCGCTTCGCGGCCCATCCCGGCGAGCGCGCCTTCGTCTACTCCAGCGACACCTTCCCCTGCGCCGCCGTCGAAACGTTGGCCCAAAACGCTGTGCTGCTCTTCCACGAAGCCACCGACTCCGACAATGCTCACACTCGCCCAGCCGCTGCCGGCGGCATCGCTCAGCGCGCAAACGTGGAACGTTTGGTCCTCATCCATTACCGCACACAGCCGGCCGCCAGCGCCTACGCCCTCGCCGAGGCCCAGAAAACTTTCGCCGGCCCCGTCGAACTGGCCCAGCCCTTCCACCCCTACTTCTGGTAATTGCCAGCGGCGCGGTCAGAGACCGGCCGCAGCAACTCTCCAAAATCCAAAATCCAACCACTCATGCTATAATCCCCCCGTATGGAAAAGAGCCAACAACAAATCACCCGCGCCGCCGTCCTGGTGATGGTCGCCTTCGCCATCAGCCGCGCCCTGGGACTGGTACGGCAGATGGTCTTCAGCCACTACTTCGGCGCCGGCCCGGACATGGATGCTTATGTCGCCGCCAACCGCATCCCCGAAGCGATCTTCATGGTCATCGCCGGCGGCGCGTTGGGATCGGCCTTCATCCCCCTCTTCGCCGCGCGGATCACGCTGGGCGAAACGACCTCGGCTTGGCGACTGGCCTCGGCCCTCATTAACATCCTCCTCGTTGTCCTGGTCCCCATCAGCCTGCTGGGTATCCTGCTGGCGCCCTGGTTGGTGCAAACCCTGGTGGCTCCCGCCTTGCCCGCCGACGTGCAGGCGCAGACTGCCGCTTTGATGCGCGTCATGCTTCTCTCGACGGCTATCTTCGGCGTGAGTGGCATTGTGATGGGCGTCCTTAACGCGCACCAACACTTCCTGCTCCCGGCCATCGCCCCGATTTTGTACAACCTGGCCCTCATCGGTGGCGCAATCTGGGGCGGACTCACCCATATCGGCGTCATGGGCGCGGCAATAGGGATGGTCGTGGGCGCAGTGAGTCACTTGCTGATTCAACTGCCCGGTCTTTTCCAATACAAGATGCGCTACACCCTGACCCTCGGCAAAGGCGACGCGGGGGTGCTGGAAGTCGGACGTCTTATGGCCCCGCGCGTGCTCGGCGTGGCGGCCTGGCAGCTCAACCTCGTCGTCACCAACAACTTCGCTTCGTGGTGGGGCGTAGGCGCAATCTCCGCGCTGGAATACGCCTATCGCCTGATGCTGCTGCCGCAGGGCATCTTCGCGCAGGCCGTCGGGACGGCGGCTTTCCCCACCTTCGCGGCGCAGGCCGCGCGCGGCGCGTTTGATGAGCTGCGCGCCACCCTGCTGGCGACGTTCCGCATGGTGCTGGCGATCACCCTGCCGGCCTCCGCCGGGCTGATCCTGTTGGGGAGTCCGCTGATCGCCATGCTGTTTCGGTACGGCGCGTTTGACATAGATGCCACCCACGAAGTGGCCTGGGCGTTGAGCATGTTCGTGCTCGGCCTGGTGGCGTACTCGGCGGTGGAGGTCCTGGCGCGCGCGTTTTACGCCTTGCAGGACACCTGGACGCCGGCCTGGGCCGCGATCGTTTCCGTCGTTCTCAATATCCTGCTGAGTTTCGCCTTCCCGCCGCTGTTTGACCGCGCCGGCGCGCCGGCGCACGCCGGGCTGGCCCTCGCCAACGCCGTCGCCACCACCCTGGAAATGCTCATCCTGCTGGCGATCATCCACCGGCGCGTCCACGGCTTTGACGTGCGCCGCCTGCTGCTTTTCAGCCTGCGCGCCCTCGGCGCGACGCTCGGTATGAGCGCGGGCCTGTGGGTCTGGCTGGCGGTGACGCCGCCCAATGCATGGTTACAAACCCTCGGCGGCATTGCCCTGGGCGTCCTCCTCTACGCCGGGATGGCGGTACTCTTCCGTATTGACGAACTGAAACAGGCGATGCTCACTTTGCTGCGCCGCTGATCGAAATCTTCAGTTCAATAACTGCTAGAGGGCTACTAATGATGTAGGAGGCAAAAGGGATTATGAAGATAGGACAGACTATTCTTGTAGGTTTCACATATTACAATCAGGATGAAAAAGTAAAGGGGCAAGAACAACTCTTTGGTGAGATTACGGAAGTAAGCTCGGAAAGTATTAAAGTTAAATACACCAACGGAGAAGAATGGTTCATTCCTGCGTTTGCTTTGGACGCGCCAAGGGGAATATATGAGTGTGTCAAAAGTGGGGAAAAGGTGACAAATCCGGATCTTCTTGTGTCTTGGCTGATAAAAGACTCTGTAGATTCTAATTCTCCGCCAATGTGGAGACTAAATTATGCTCCGTTGGTCATGTCTGAAGTCCCGCCAGAATTCAATCACATCTATCACCATGATCGTGAATTTATAGAGAGCCTAATTAAAACAAAAGGCGAAGAGTATCTTGACAAACTTGTAATGATTGGTTTAACTTATTACAAAAAAGTTAATGATAAAGAAGAGTTCGTAGAACAAAAACAAATTCATGGATGTATTATAAGAGTTTCGTATGCTGAAGGCATCGTCATTGAATTGGACGATGGGACAAAATATAACCTTCCCCCGGACTTATCGTTGTTACAACCGGCGCCCCCAGGAGAGTACACTGAACATTCGACGGGAAAGACTATTGTTGATCCAGACCTGGTTACGACATGGTCAGTTCTTCAGGGTGAAAAAGAATAAATCAAAAGCTTGTACGGCACAAAATCATCTTTAGTCCCAACATCCCCTTAACAAGCGTTGCATCCCACAACCCACCGCTTGGTTCGTCAATGATTTTGTGCTCACAACCGTACCTTCTGCTGACAGAAAACCAAACACAGAGCAAGACCTCATGACCCTAATTACTCTCACTACCGACTTTGGCCTGCAAGACGCCTACGTGGGCGTGATGAAAGGCGTAATCGCCGGGATCGCACCCGGCGTCCCGTGCATTGACCTCACGCACGCCATCCCCGCGCAGGATGTGAGCAGCGCGGCCTACTGGCTGTGGACGGCGCTGCCGTATTTCCCGCCGGACTCCATCCACCTGGTCGTCGTAGACCCCGGCGTGGGGACGGAACGGCGCGCGTTGGCGGCGCAGACGGCATGGGGCGTCGTGGTGGGGCCAGACAACGGCGTCTTCTCCTACGTCTGGGAAGCCGCGCCGCCGAGTCAGATCGTTGCCCTGGAAAATCCCGCCTATCGCCTGCCCGCGCCCAGCGCGACTTTTCACGGGCGCGATGTTTTTGCGCCGGCGGCGGCCCACCTCGCACGCGGCGTCCCGCTGACTGAGTTCGGCCCCCCTATCACTGATCCAGTAAGACTGCCGACGCCCTGCCTGGAAATCGGCGCATCGGCCATTGAGGGCACCGTCATCGCTATTGACCACTTCGGCAACGCCATCACGAGCATTGGGCGGCTCGTATGGGATAGCAATCTCCTGCGCCTTGATCCGGCGTTCGGCCATGAACAGGTGGCTATGCTCCACCCGGCATACGTGCGTGTCCATGTTGCCGGGCGGCGCCTCGGCCCGGTGCGCCACACCTACGCAGAGACACCTTCCGGCAAAGCACTGGCTCTCATCGGCAGCGCGGGGATGCTGGAAATCGCCGTCAACCGGGGCCACGCCGCCCGCGAATTGGGGCTGACCGTCGGCACTGCGGTTACTGTAAGCGTTGGGAGACTTACATCAGATGCAAAGGCGTCAGATTTCATTACGCCTTAGTCCCCTCTACCTTTAGGAGAAAATATGAAACAGACCTCACAGATTTTCAGGGTAATTCAAATCCTGCCACTTTTGATGCTGGCCTTGATCTTCACCCCGAGACAGGTGGAGGCTACAAATCCTTCTGCCGTTGGCGCAGCGCCATCCGCTCCCATTGACGAAGTAGAACCCAACGATACTTCCGCCACCGCGCAACTCTTGACCGCTATCGGGTTGGATAGCCCGGTCAATGCCGAGATCAACCCGGCGGGGGATACCGATTGGTTTGCGTTCAACGCCGAGGCAGGCCAGACATACGCGGTGGAGATTTTCAATGCGGCCACCGGGCTGGGCGGCGATGGCACGGCGTGTGATAGCTACACACGTTCAGGGTTAGGACTGTTGATTTACGATCCCTCCGTGATGAAAATCGCCGGAGAATGTAACGCGCGACATTGGACGGGCGGCAACATGCACCATCGCGTAGAGTTTACCACATCGGTGTCTGGAGTTTTCTACATCAAAGTAAAAGCCAATAACGGCTCCGCCTCCGGTTATTACAGCCTGCGCGTCCTCCCGTATCACGATGACCCCGGCGCGGTCTGGGATGCGGCTCTGGAGCCGAACAATGGTTCTGCCAACGCCTATCTCCTTGAAATAGGCTACACCCACGCTTTGACCACGGACATCGAAGTACGCAACAGCATTTACAGTACCTACACCTCTGACGAAGACTGGTATCGCTTTGAGGGTGAGGCGGGCAGCACGTATGTGGTGGAGTTGTTCAATGCTGCTGTTGGTTTGGGCGGCACCGGCAGTGAGTGTGAGGGGTATTCGCGCGATGGTGTGGGGCTGCTGATTTACGACAGTTCACTCATCGAACCAGTCGCCGGTGAATGTCAGGCGTTAAGCGGCTCGGTGGGAAATACGCAACACTTCGTCGCCGTCACCGCCTCCATCACCGGCATTTTTTACGTGAAAGTGAAACCCAACGTCGCCACGGCTTCGGGCGGGTACAGCATCCGCCTGTTGGCTAAGTATGACGAGCCTGACGCCGCCTGGGATGCCGCCACGTTTGAACCCAACAACCAGCTTGCGACTGCCTACATGCTGAGTCTGGGCTATGAGAGTGCTTTAACCAGCACGATCGAACCCCGCGACAGCGTATACAGCACCTACAAACCGGATAGAGACTGGTATGCCTTTGAAGGCAGCGCCGGTGCCACCTACGTTGTAGAACTTTTCGACGTTGCCAGCAATTTGAAAGGCACTGGCAGCGCGTGCTATGGATATTCGCGTTATGGCGTCGGCTTGCTGGCGTACGGGCCAGACGGCGTCGAAATTGCCGGGGAGTGTGGCGCACCCAATGGGACGGCCAGCGTCCATCACCGCGTCACGTTCGTCACCTCCGTGGATGGAATGTTCCACATCCAGCTCTCGCCCAACGCCGACAACGCCTCCGGCGCCTACCACCTCCGCGTATGCCAGGATACCTGCCTCGGCGAGGCCACGTTCCCCTGGCGCGAAGACTTCAACGGCGCGCGACAATCCCCCTGGCAGGTTTGGAACGAGGATGTGGGTTTCTATTCCACAATCACCGATTCCCTTCAACTGCGCACCAACAAAGGCGACCTCTACCAGACCAGCACGAACTACAAAAACCTGTTCCTGATCGCCAATCCCACCACCGAAGACTTCGACCTGACCGTGCGGGTGATAGCCTTCGAGCCGACGCAGAATTACGCCCAATTCGGATTGCTGGCGCTGGATGACGTGGACAATTACGTGAGGTTTGCCTACGGGTATCTCGACGGGCGACGCGCTCTGGAGTCGGGCACCGAAATCGCACAGGTGTACACCACCCGGCAAACGCCCCACGATTTCGGCGACGGTCCATTCTACCTGCGCCTGCGGAAAGAGGGAGCGTTTTACAGCACATGGTACAGCACCGATGGCGAGCGTTTCGTCTCGCTCAACCGCGGGTTGACTTTTGGCAACGGGACGCCGGCCTATCTGGGTTTCACCGCCATCAGCGACCCCGGCGAAAACACGGTGGCTCAGGTGGATTGGTTTGAGCTGGCCCCGATCCATCATTACTTCGACATTAACGGCCAGGTCAACGACATAGAGGGTCAGCCGCTGCTCGGTGTGATCATCGGCAGCGACGCCGGCCTCACCGTGACCACTGACGCGGACGGGTATTTTACCTTTGTGGACGTCGTCACCGGCAGTTGGACGATCACACCCTGGCTGCCCGGCTACGTTTTCACTCCCACACAGCGCGTGGTGAGCGTGCCGCCAACCGCCGAAGACCAAACCTTCACCGCGGGGAAAATTGCCCTGCCGCCCGGCCTGCATTGGAGCACCTTTGCTGGCAGCGATGCCGAAGAGACCGGCAACCAGATCGCCCGCGACGCGGCGGGGAACCTGTACATCGTCGGCGTCAGCGTGGCCGATTGGGGAACGCCAGTGAACGAGTACCAGGGGGGGCGAGACATCATGGTCACTAAATTCAACGCCGACGGCGTGCGCCTGTGGCATACCTTCCTCGGCTCGACGGCGATTGACGATGGGTATGCCCTGGCCGTGGACACCGATGGCAGCGTCTACGTTACTGGCCACAGCGTCGGGACATGGGGGACGCCGGTGCGCCCTTACGCCGGCGGCTATGAAGCCTTTGTCGCCAAACTGGACACCAATGGCGAACTTCAGTGGAATACCTTCCTGGGCAGCTCCGGCAATGATGGCGGACGCGGTATTGCTGTAGACAATACCGGCAACGTCTATGTGATCGGCGAGAGCCTGGAAACGTGGGGCAGCCCGGTGCGTGGGTTCGCGGGAACCCGCGACAGCTTTGTCGCCAAACTGGACGCCACCGGCGCGCTCCAATGGCACACGTTCCTCGGCGGCTCCAATTCCGACGTGGGCAGCAAGATCGCCATGAACGACGCCGGCGTGATTTACGCTACAGGTCTCAGCCGCGCTTCTTGGGGCTCCCCCCTGGCGTCATACCCGGGATCTGCCTCCCAAGCCGATTGGGTCGTCCAGTTGGGGACTGACGGCGCGCTACAGTGGCTCACGTTCATCCGCTCCGCCTACTCGTCCGACAGCAACGCGCTGACGCTCGACGGCGCGGGCAATCTATACCTGGCCGGTTGGAGCGACGCCACGTGGGGCGCGCCGGTCCGCGCGTATTCCGGCGGTTGGGATGCCTATGTAGTCAAATTGAACAGCAGCGGCCAACGCGTCTGGCATACCTTCCTGGGCAGCGCCGACGCAGACATGGGGTTGGGCATCGCGGTAGATGCGCTCAACAACGTCTACGTGGCGGGGATCAGCAATAGCAGTTGGGGAGCGCCGATGGCTGTGTATGTCGGCGGGCAGGACGCTTTCGTCGCCCGGCTGAGCAGTGGGGGGCAATTGCGCCAAGTCTACTTCCTCGGCGGCGCGCAAACCGATTATGGCTATGGGGTGACTGCCGGGGACAACGGCGACCTCTACGTGACCGGGCACAGCCAGACAACCTGGGAACACCCCATCAACCCGTACACCGCCGACATGGATGCCTTCGTCGCCAAAGTCAACTTAGGGACAACGCCCCTTTCATACGTTTACCTGCCGTTGGTGATGCGCTCTCAGTAAACATTTCAATCAGGAGACCCTATCTAGTGAACCCAAACTACACATTTGTTCCAATGACGCAAGAATACGCCACCGCGATGGTGGATACCTGGAAGTATGAGGGTGAATACGCCATCTACGATTCCGACAAAGAAGCCGACCACCTGCTGGATTCCGAGGGTTGGGGCCGAGGCATCTTCGCCGTGCTTGATCCGGCAGGCGATTTCATCGGAGAGGTTTCCGTCGAGTTCTATGACACGGAGGAGAACTGCACGGAATATTCAGAGTATGGGAACGAGGCCCTGATCAACCAACGCGAACTATGGATCGGTTTTGGCCTGCGCCCCGACCTGGTCGGCGGCGGGCATGGAAGCGAGTTTGTCGCCGCCGCCGTCGAGTTTGCCGTCCGCCAATGCCGTTATCACGGCGACTACGCTCACCTGGGCGTCGCCCAATTCAACCAGCGCGCCATCAAAGCCTACCAAAAAGCCGGATTTGAAATCTACGATCAAACCATCGGCAACATCAGCGGCCAGACTTTTGAATGTTTCTCTATGCGGAAGAAACTGTTTTGAAAATAGCGAGTCAGCGAATCGGCGAATTATGAATTACGAGTTATGAATCAGCGAATCCCGCAACCCATAACTCACAACCCATAACCCACTAACGAAAGGAGCACACAATGAACGACTACTTTGTCATTGAAGGTGGACATCCCCTCAAAGGAGAAATCACGCCGGGCGGCAACAAGAACGCGGCGCTACCCCTGCTGGCCGCTGCGCTGCTGACCGACGAGCCGGTCACGCTGCGCAACCTCCCGGCCATCCGCGACGTGGAAGTGATGGGCGATTTGCTTGAAGTGCTAGGCGTGCAGGTGACGCGCCAGGACGCCCAGACCTGGACGCTGCGCGCGCAGAACGTCCACCTGCCGCAAACCGGCATGGATCGGGAACAGTTCCGCGCCATTCGCGGCTCTATCCTGATGGCCGGGCCGCTGCTGGCGCGGCTGGGCCAGGTCGAAATCCCCTCCCCCGGCGGCGACATGATCGGCCGTCGCCGCGTGGACACGCACTTCCTGGCCTTCCAGGAACTCGGCGGCACCCTCACCCTGGAAAGCGGCGGCATTCACGTCAGCGCGGATAAACTGCGCGGCGCGGACATCCTGCTCGACCAGGCCAGCGTCACCGGCACGGAAAACGCCGTGATGGCGGCGGCGTTGGCCGAGGGAACCACTGTCCTGCGCAACGCCGCCTCCGAGCCGCACGTCCAGGATTTATGCCGGATGCTCAACCAGATGGGCGCCAACATCAACGGCATCGGCTCCAACACCCTCATCATCGAAGGCGTCGCCCGCCTGCACGGCGCAGATTTCACCCTCCTCTCCGACCACATCGAGGTGGGCAGTTACCTGGCGCTGGCCGCCGCCACCCACGGCGAATTGCTCATCCGCAACGCCGTCCCCCACAACCTGCGCATGACCCTGATGACCTTCGAGCGGCTGGGCGTCCGGGCCGAAGTGCGCGGCGACGACCTATTCGTGCCCGCCGGGCAATCGCTTAAAATCGTGCCGGATATGGGTGGCGCGATTCCCTCGATCGCCGATGAGCCGTGGCCGGCCTTCCCCGCCGACCTGATGAGCATTGCGTTGGTGCTGGCGACCCAATGCGAAGGAGTGGTCATCTTCCACGAAAAAATGTTCGAGAGCCGTCTGTACTTCGTGGACAAACTCATCCCAATGGGGGCGCGCATCGTCCTCTGCGATCCACACCGCGCCCTGGTCTACGGCCCTTCGCAACTTCATGGCGACTTAATGGAAAGCCCTGACATCCGCGCAGGTATGGCAATGTTGATTGCGTCCCTGGCGGCGGAAGGCGTCAGCACCATCCACAATATCCGCCAGATTGATCGGGGGTATGCCCGCATCGAAGAGAAACTGATCCCGCTTGGGGCGCACATCCAACGTCTCCAACGCCGCGACGATTAGGCCGCGCCACTTGGTTGCCGTGGGGTTTGCGGAAAAGATATTTTGACTTCATCCCGCCCTGCGTTATACTTATACTTGAAACTAAAACTACATAAAGATCGTATTTTCAGATTAGTTATATTCTCATTGAAGGGAGGATTAGAATGAGTAAACGACCTGGTGGTCAACTGGCGACACGCCCGCTCCATTTCATCTGGATTGCGGACTGTTCCGGTTCAATGAAGGATGATGGCAAAATTCAAGCCTTGAACATGGCGATCCGCGAGGCCATCCCGCACATGCAGAAAGTTGCTTCCGAAAACCCCAACGCCCAGGTGTTGGTGCGGGCGATCAAATTCTCCAGTGGCGCGCAGTGGCACATTTCGCAGCCCACGCCGGTGGAGGATTTCAAGTGGGTAGACATCAAGGCCGACGGCGTGACCGATATGGGCAAGGCGCTCTCGATGGTGGCCGACCAGCTCAAAATCCCACCGATGACCGACCGCGCGCTGCCGCCGGTGTTGGTGCTCATCTCCGATGGTCAACCGACCGACAGCTTTGAGAAGGGCCTGCAAAAGCTGATGGACGAGCCGTGGGGCAAGAAGGCCGTGCGCATTGCCATCTCCATTGGCAAAGACGCCGACAGCAACGTGCTGCAAAAGTTCATCGGCCATAACGAGATCAAACCGCTTCAGGCCAACAACCCCGAAGCGCTGGTGAACTACATCAAGTGGGTGTCTACCGCCGTCCTTAAGTCGGCCTCGTCGCCGGCGAGCCAGGCTGCGGCTGCGGCAACGCCGGTGGCGGCCCCGGTCATCCCGGTGCCCACCGTCGCGCCCGTAGTGGATCCCAACGCGCCGGTCATGCCCCCCCTCCCGGTGGATGTGGCTGCCCCGCCGCCCGTTCCCACCGCGACGGCGCCTATCATCACCAACATCCCGATTCCCGCCGCGCCCGTTGAAGATGCTGCGGTCACTGCCGATGATGTCTGGTAAACCCTGAGGTGTAACGATGGCAAAAACACCGGAGCGGCATACCATTCAATGGCGCGCCATCGGCCAATCGGTCCGGGGGGCTTCCCATGTACGCTCAGGACTACCCAACCAGGATGCCATTCACTGGCAACCGCAGTCGGGTGACGGCCCGCCGCTGATCGTGGCCGTCTCCGACGGTCACGGCAGCCCCAAGAGCTTTCGCAGCGACGTGGGCTCGCAGTTTGCCGTCGAACAGACCGTTGCCATTATCCAGGAATTGGTATTCGGGCAGCCGGCGTCTCTCAACCCCTCGGTGGTCAAACGCGCCGCCGAAGAGCGTCTGCCCCAAGAGATCGTGCGGCGCTGGCAGGAGGCGGTGAACGCGCATTTGCGCGCGCATCCCTTCAAGCCGGAAGAACTGGACGCCCTGGAAACCAAGCAGGGGGGCGCGGCGCGCGACACCGTTGTGAACACCCCCCACCTGGCCTATGGCGCGACCATCCTGAGTATCCTGGTGACAGAAACGTACATCCTTTACCTGCAACTGGGGGATGGCGACATTCTGGCTGTGATGCCGGATAGCACGATCGCCCGCCCTGTGCCGGGCGACGAGCGGCTGTTCGCCAACCAGACCACGTCGCTTTGCTCGCACGACGCCTGGCGCGATGTGCGCCTGCGCTTTCAAACACTCTACGGTGTGCCGCCCGCATTGATCCTGATTTCATCGGACGGCTACGCCAACTCGTTTGTCAACGACGACGAATTCCTGAAGGTCGGCGTGGATATTCTCGACATCCTGAAAACCGATGGGGTGGCCACCGTCGAGCATAATCTGCCCGACTGGTTGAACGACGCCACCAAGGCCGGCAGCGGCGATGACATCACGTTGGCGATTGTCTATCGGACCGACGTCCCGGCGGCGCCCAAAAAACATGCATCGGATGGCGCGGCGCCGGTTGAAAAAAAAGAAGCGGTGAAGTTTCCCGAACCGCCCGACGCCGACCAGCAGCCGCCAAAAGTAGAACCGGCAGAGGGCGTTGAGGAAGAGCCAGTTGTTACTTTACCGGCGGAAGTGGAAAGGCCGGTGGAGGGCGCCGCTGAGCCGATGTTCTCTATTCCCCCGGTGGAAGAAGTGAAACCGGCGGAAGTTGCGGAAGTGAAACCGGCAGAAGTTGTCGCAGAGACGCCGGCTATCGCTTCTTCGACGGAAGCGACAGAGACGCCGCCGGCGACACCCGCTGCTCCGGCGGAGACGCCGCCGGTTTCGGTGCTGCCGCCGCCGGCCCCTCGCCGCCGCCGTCGCCGCATCAAATATACTGAAGGCCCGCTCGAACCGAGCAAGAAACTGACCGAACGTTTTTATGAAGATTGATCGTCACTTTCCTGATGCAACGCACTTCAGGATGATTGAAGTGCGTTGCATCGTGTGTGAGCCATGAACAACTGTGAACAACCTAGTCCGGCAAAAACTCCGCGAAATCATCGAACAATACGGGGAGGAGCTTGCAACTGATCCCCGCCGCTGCAAGGGCTTGCTATTGGATTACTGCGGCCAGCATCGGCGCGAAATCTTTGTGCTGACCACGGCGCAGGAAGAGAACGTCCCCCGCAGCCTGCAAAACATCCCGGACAGTGTGCCGCTGTCAGTGCTGCTGGCACAACTCACCCGCCGGCTGGTCGAAAACCGCGCATTGGACGAAACCGCGGCGCGTTGGGCGGCGGTCACCTGGGCTTATGCCCTGGGAATGAAGGTAGATGAACACCTCCAAGAGGTTATACCGGAGCTGGCTGCTGAGACTCCGCTGCCGGTTCCCCCGCCTTTGCCTGTAGCGCCGTCCCCATTACCGCCTTCGCCGAAGGCGGCCCCTGCAACTTCCTATACGTCGAAGTACACCGTAGAAGTTTACGCGCGCTCGCGCGATCAAGCCAATGCCAAATGGCAGCGTCTCGGCGCTACGCCGGGGAAAGTCACCGTGCCGCCCAATATGACGTTGGGACTGCGCCCTACCGGGGTGCCGGGCAACGCGCTGGCGGATTGGGTCAAAGAGATTCCCCTCCCGATGGACGTCGCATCTCTCGAACTCAGCGATCCGGTCAGCGATACCGGCATTTTTTCACTGAGCAAACTCGCCAATCTGACCCTCCTGACGCTCAATCGCGCCGATGCCCTCACCGATACCGGCATGAGCTATCTCGCCAAGCTACCCAGACTGGTGACGTTGACGATTGCCTGGTGCGAGCGCGTCACCGACAATGGGCTGGATTACCTCCACGCCCTCCTCAATCTGAATTACCTGACGCTGGCCTGGACCAACGTTACCGACGCCGGGTTGGTGCATTTATGCAACCTGTCGCCGCTGGTGATGCTGGCGCTGCGTGAATGTAAGCACATCACCGGGGCGACCTTCTCCCACCTTAGCTCTCTGACCAAGCTCGTTACCCTGGAACTTGCCGGTTGCGCCCAATTGAGCAATCAGGGCTTGCGCTACCTGGGCAACCTTACCAGTCTGCGTAAACTCGACCTGTCGCGCTGCCCCAAAATTGACCGCCAGGGGATCGTTCACCTGAGCCGCCTGCCTCAGTTGAGCTACCTCGATCTTTCGCGGAACCCGCAGGTGCGCGACGCCGAACTGATCCCTCTGTGCAACCTCCCCACGCTGTTCAGTCTGAGCCTCTCCCGCACCCAGATTGGAAACAAAGGACTCACTCACATCGGGGATATGTTCAACCTCATCTACCTTGACCTCTCGTGGTGCGAAACGCTCACCGACGCAGGATTGTCCCCTCTGCGCCGCCTGGAGAAGCTGGCCTATCTGGACCTGCGCGGTTGCAAAAAAGTGACCGCGCGCGGCGTCGCCAAACTCAATCGTCCCGGCCTGTACATCTCCCAGTAATGCACCCGCTGCCCCGCCAAAAGCTGCGTGAGATCGTCGTCCACTACGGGGCGGAAGTGCTCGACGACCCACGTCGCTGCCGGGCGCTCCTCTCCGACCTGTGCGGCGCGTACCGGGGCGAAATCAATTTGCTGACGATGGCGCTGCAAGAGGGTGTGGCGGCGGACCTGCGCAGCGCGACGGGCGCCATCCCCTATCCCCTGTTGTTTGCCTGGTTGACGCGCCGCCTGCTGGATACCTATTTTCTGACTGAAGAGGCCGCCCGGTGGGCCGTGGAAGCCTGCGCTGAGGCACTGGCTTTGCGCACTCAGACCGATTCGACGCCGCGCACCTTTGTCTCCACCTTGCAACTGACGGTCTTGGGACGCCCCGGTGCGCCGCAAAATGCCACCGGGACGCTTCCATTGCCCGCCGTGCGTGAACCGGCGCGGCTGGGAGGGTGGGGGGCGTGGCAGGAGTTAGGGACGATGCCGGGCAGTCTGCAAGTTCCCGCGGATTACGAAGTTCGCGTCAATGGACATTTGGACGACGCCGGGCTGGTTCGGCTGGCGCAAGAGTTGGCGACTTTCGGCTCAATTCAGGAACTTGACCTGAAGTACAGCGCTTTGACCGACGCGGGGATGGCATCCCTGATCGGACTCACGGGGTTGTTGCGTCTGGACCTGTCGCGCACGCAGGTCGGCGATGCAGGGTTGCGTCACCTGCGCCCACTGACCCTGCTCAACACCTTCAACCTGTGGTGGTGCGACCACCTTGGCGACGCCGGGCTAACCCACCTGGGCGCGCTGCCACACCTCACCGACCTCAACCTGGGCCGTTGCGCCGCGCTCACCGACGCGGGCTTGAGCCACCTGCGCGACCTGCCGCGCCTGGGGCGCCTGAACCTCGAGGGGACGCAGATTGACGATGGCGGCCTGGCGGCGCTCAGCGCGCTGGAGCATCTGACCGACCTGGGCCTGGCTGAGACGCCTATCAGCGGGGCGGGGCTACAGGCGTTGCGCCCACTGCCCTACCTGACCCGTCTGGATTTGCGGCATTGCGTCCGGCTGACCAACGCGGGTCTGCACCATCTCCGCGCGCTGCCCCAGCTCGACGTGCTCGACCTGGGCGCGTGCGGCCAGCTTACCGACGCCGGACTCTTGCCGTTGCGGCACCTCACTGGTCTGACCCGACTCGGCCTGGAGAGCACCGACATCGGCGACGCGGGCCTGGTCTATCTGCGCGACCTCCGCGCGCTCTCCCGGCTGGATTTGAGCTGGACGCAGGTGAGCGACGAGGGGGTGGCGCGGTTGGCGGCTTGTACCGGGCTGGTAGATTTGGCGCTGGCCGGGTTGCGCATCACCGACAGAGGACTGCTTCATTTGCACCGTTTTCCCGATCTGTCCCGGCTCGACCTCTCGCACACGTTCGTCAGTGATGTGGGGCTGGCGCATCTGAAGCCTCTCGGCGCGCTGACCAGTCTCGACCTCGAAGGCACAGCCATCACCGACGTGGGGTTGGCGCACTTGCGCGACTTGCCCCAACTACACTCCCTGTACCTGAACGGCGTCGCCATCACCGAGGCCGGTCTGACGCACCTGGGCGCGTTGCCTGGCTTGCGCCACCTGGAAATTGCGCAATGTTCCAACCTCCCGCGAAGCCTCGCCGACATCCTGCCGCAACCAGGATTGGTTATCTTGCGATGAGGCGAGTTGCGAGTTAGGAGTTAGGAGTGAAGTAGTTCGCAACTCTTCGCTCGCAAATCCTCACTCCTCACTCGCAAATCCTCACTCCTCACTCGCGTTCTTGCAAATCTACCATGCCCATATAAACTTAGAGCAACCTTGATCATCTAAACCACGTAATATCAAAAATGGGGGATAACGATGCAAATTCTAAAAGAAGGCCAAACGGTCTATACAATCACATCCAAAATGCCCTGTGTTGCGGAGAAGTTCCTGGGCGGCGGCGGGCAAGGTGAGGTCTATAAGGCGGATCTGGGCGGCAAAAAGATCGCACTCAAGTGGTATTTCCCGGCGTCGGCGACTCCAGAACAATATCAGGGCTTGGAAACCCTGGTGAAAAAAGGTCCGCCGACGGACAAATTCCTCTGGCCTATCGAATTGACCCAGGCGAAAGACGTGCCCGGTTTTGGCTATATCATGCCGCTGCGCGGCCCGCAGTACATCAGCATCGTGGATTTGATGAAGCGCCGCGCTGAGCCGACCTTCCGCGCCATTGCGACGGCGGGGTTGTCGCTGGCCGATAGTTATCTGGAATTGCACGCCAAAGGTCTCTGTTACCGCGACATCTCCTTTGGCAACGTCTTCTTCGAGCCGAACACTGGCGAGGTGCTCATTTGTGACAACGACAACGTCGCCATTGACGGACAGGCGCAGGGCGGCGTCCTCGGCACGCCGCGCTTTATGGCGCCAGAAATCGTGCGGTGTGAGGCATTACCCAGTATGCAGACCGACCTGTACTCATTGGCGGTCCTGCTGTTCTATATGATGATGGTGCATCATCCGCTGGAAGGAAAGCTGGAATCGGACATCAAGTGTCTGGATTTGCCGGCGATGAACCAGCTCTATGGTACACATCCTGTCTTCATCTTTGATCCCAACAATGATACCAATCGCCCGGTGCCGGGATTTCACGACAACGTGATCGCTTTCTGGCCGCTGTACCCGCAGTACATCCGCGATATGTTCGTCGAGGCGTTCACGCAGGGCTTGCACGACCCGTTGGAGCGCGTTCGTGAGAGCGAGTGGCGCGCAGCGATGGTCAGGATGCGCGATGCCATCATCTACTGCCCCAAGTGTGGTTCGGAGAATTTCTACGATGGCGTGGCGCTGAAACAGAGCGGCGGCAAGCCCGGCGTGTGCTGGTCTTGCGGTGCCGATTTGATTTTGCCCCCTCGCATCCGCATTAGCGACGCGGTCGTCATGCTGAACTACGACACCAGGCTTTATCCGCATCACGTTGATCCCAACAAGCTGTACGATTTCACCACCCCCATCGCCGAAGTAAACCAACATCCCAAAGACCCTAGCATTTGGGGATTGCGCAATCTGAGCGGCGGCAAGTGGACGATCACGACGGACGACGGCGCCATCCGCGATGTTGAGAATGGGCAGAATGTCCGTCTGGCCGTCGGCGCCAAAATCAACTTCGGCTATGGTAAAGAGGGCGAGATCCGCGTTTAAAAATTTTAGATTTGGTGATGTTAGATTTGGTGATTTGCTCCATCTACCAATCTTCAATCAACAAATCTGCCGTCAACAAATCCTCAATCTAAGGAGGGCTAAGTGAGCACAGGACAATTTCCCAACCTGGGCAAGTATCGCGTTTTAGGTGTTTTGGGACAGGGCCGCTTTGCTACCGTCTATCGTGTGGAAGACACGGTGATGGGACGGCTGGGCGCCGCAAAAGTCTTCGATGCGGCGCTCGTACAGGATGAATTGTGGGTCGCGCGCTTGCAGGATAAGGTGCGCGCGTTGGCGCGCTTGCAACATCCCCACATTGTGCCAGTGTATGAGGTGGGTGAGACAGACGGGCGCCCGTACATGGTGATGCAGTTGGCCCGCGACGGCAGTCTGGCGCAGACCATTAACGCCCACAGCGGGCAGTCCGTTCCGTGGGCCAAGGCGCTGGCGTTCCTCAAGTCCGTTTGTGAAGCGGTGAACTACGCCCACGAACAGGGCTCGGCGCATGGCGACCTTAAACCGGGCAATATCCTCATTGATCCGCCCGGCGGGCCGTTGGTCATGGATTTCGGCCTGACGTATTTGATGGCGGGCAACCAGGTAGGCCTGACCCGCATTGATGGCGGCGTGATCGGCACGCTGCCCTACATCGCGCCGGAAGTTTGGGAGACGGAGCCGCCAGAAATTCCGGCCGACATCTACGCGCTGGGGTGTATCACGTATGAGATGCTGCTGGGGCAGCCCTTGTTTGCCGGCGACAGCGTGATGCAGGCGATGCACGCGCACGCACAGGGGCCGCAGTTCCCCTCCGCCTGGCCCAGCGATGTCCCCCCCGGCATCGTAGATGTGCTGAAAAAGGCATTGGCCTGGGACAAGACCACCCGTTATTCTACACCGCTGGCTTTCTGGAACGCGCTGAATGGCCTTGGCATGCAGGTAAGCACCGGCGCGCAGTTGGCGGCGGTGGCGGCGCAGTGGAAGACTAAAGCCGAGGCGGCCATTCAATCCGGCAAGCTCCAGATTGCCAAGATGGCCGTCAGTCAGTGGCTGGCCGCCGAACCGGACAGCCCGGAGGCGCTTAAGGCGCGCGAGATCATTGATCGTATGGCAACGCCGCCGGCGCCGGCGCCACAGCCCCAACCGGCAGTGACACACCCCCAACCGGCGGCGCAACCCACGCCACAGCCGGCCCCCCAAGTCGTAGCGCAACCCACGCCGCAGCCCGTTGTGGCGCAGCCCACGCCGCAGCCTGTCGCCCCGCCGCCGCAGCCGGCCCCACAGGTCGCCCCACAACCGATCGTCCCACCGCCGCAACCGGCCCCGCAGCCTATACCGGTGCCGCAACTCTTCACCTTCATGACCCTCCCGGATCAACAGACGGGGATTCTGGTCAATCAATACACGGTGGAGCAATTCTTGAGCACTGAGGGGCAGTCCAACACTTACGCGGCCGAGATCAACGGGCAGGCCGTGACCTTGCGCTGGTACTTCCCGGCAGAGGCTACGTCCGAACGGCGCGCAGGTTTTGAGGCGCAGATTAAGCAGGGGGCGCCATCGCCCCACTTTCTCTGGCCGACGCGCCTGGTGGAATCCCCACTGGCAGCGGGATTCGGGTACATCACGCCGCCGCACCCCGCACATTTCAAATCACTGGAAGAGCTGGCAAAGCGCTGGACCGAGCCGACCTTCTACGTGTTGATGACCACGATGCTCAATCTGGTGGATAGTTTCATCGCACTGCACATGCGCGGGTTGTGCTATTATGCCCTTTCTCCACGCAATGTCTTCTTCGACCCGGACGTCGGCACAGTCGCGTTAGCCTATCATGACAACATTGGCGCGGTAGGGGAAATGCGCGCGTCGGCAGATAGCGCCGTCCTGCCCTTTATGGCGCCGGAGATCGTGCGGGAAGAGGCCGCGCCCAGTGTCCAGACCGATCTGCACTCGCTGGCCGTTTTGTTGTTCTACGGGTTGATGATTCACCATCCACTGGCGGGCGAGAAGCTGACGCACACACCGGTGTTGGACGCGGCGGCCATCAAGCGGCTATATGGGACCGAGCCGATCTTCATCTTCGATCCCAACAACACGACGAACCACCCGGTGCCGGGCTATCACGTTGGCGTGCAGGACTATTGGCCGCTCTATCCCCAGGCGCTGCGCGATATGTTCACCCGCGCCTTCACCGCCGGGCTGGTGGACCCCTACAATGGCCGCATCCGCGAAACCGAGTGGCGCAAAGTCCTGGTGCAGTTGCGCGACACAATCATCTACTGCCCGCAGTGCAGCGCCGAGAATTTCTATGATTTGAGCACGCTCAAGAGCACCGGCAAATTGGGGACATGTTGGTCATGTCACGGCGATCTGGTGCTGCCGCCGCGCTTGAAAGTGGGCGACAGTATCGTCATGCTCAACTACAACACCAAGCTCTATCCCCATCACGTTGACCCCGACCGGCGCTACGACTTTTCGCAGCCGGTGGCCGAAGTCACCCAGCATCCTCAGAATCCCCACATCTGGGGGTTGCGCAATCTCAGCGCGGAGAAGTGGGTCATCACCGCCGCCGACGGCTCGATCAAGGACGTCGCCCCCACGCGCAGTCTGACGCTCTCCGCCGGGGTGAAGATCAGCTTCGGCAAGCAGGAAGGGGAAATTCGAGTATAATGACGTAAAGCGTAAAACGTAAAACGTGAAACGTGAAGTTGTACGGTTAAATCATAACGTTTCACGTTTTACGTTTCGTTCAAGTTGATAAAGGGATTCGCCTATCGGGCAGCTCCTCTGGCAGAAAATTTTATTTTTTGGGTATTATCTTCGTTATTTCTAAGCCCAAGGGAGAGGAGAGAGCAATGCAGATTGTCACTGACACCGGAATGGATTTGTATCTGCCGCCGGAGGAGATGCCCGATATACCCATCCACGTGGTGCGCCACACGATCACGTTGGAGGGCAAGACCTACCACAGCGGCGAAGACATTCAACCTGAAGAACTGTATCGTATATTGGCGCAAACCGGCGGATTCCCAACCACCTCACAGCCATCGTCTGGGGATTATGCCGAGAGGTACCGCAAGCTGGCGCAGACCGACCCGGACATTCTGTCCATTCAGATGTCGTCGGGACTCAGCGGATCGGTCAATGCGGCGCAGGCCGGGGCCAAAATGGTGCCCGAAGCCAACGTCACCATCGTGGACAGCAAGACGTTATCGGCGGTGATGGGGTGGCAGGTCTCCGCCGCCGCCCGCGCTGTCAAAGCCGGGTGGCCGGTGCCGCAAATTGTCAAACTCATCCAGGACATCGTCGCCGTGTCGGATTCCATCTACACGCTGGATGACCTGCGCTACCTCATCCACGGGGGGCGCATCAGCCACATGAAGGGACTGATTGCCTCGATGCTCAAAATCAAGCCGATCATTGGGGTGGCAAAAGACACCGGGGCATACGAGCAGTTGGGGCAGGCGCGCACGTTCAAACGCGCCATCGAGGAACTGGTGAGAATTGTGTCCCGCAAACACCCCCACGGGACGCCGCTGCGCACCCAGATCATTCACGCTTACAACCCGGAAGGGGCGGCGGCCATGCGTGAAGAAGTCGAAAAGTATTATCCCTGCACCTGGATGCCGTTGGCGAATATGTCGCCGGTACTGGGCGCGCACACGGGTACTACGATGGTGGGGTTGGGGTTTGCGTCCCTGGCCCAGTATCCCCCAATCCCCTGAAACAAGTTAGGAGTTAGGAGTTAGGAGTTAGGAGTTAGGAGTTAGGAAGCCATTCCTCACTCGCCACTCCTCACTCCTCACTCCTCACTCGCAACTCCTCACTCCTCACTCGCATCACCCACGCACTCAGCGCCAGCAGCACGCCCAGGTGCAGGTGGACGTTGTTGACGAGGATGTTGTCCACGAGGTTATGCGCGGCCATATGCATCCACGCGCCGATGAGTCCAACGGCCAGTCCGCGCTGCCAGCCGTCGAGACGGCGCGACGCCCGCCAAAGTCCCCAGAAGACGCTCCCCAGGAAGGTCAGGTACGCGGCTAACCCGGTCACACCGGTTTCGGCCAGCAGGTTGAGGTAGTAGTTGTGTGCGTGCCCCAGGGCCAGTTTCCAGTTGATGAGCCGGTATTCCAGGTACGCCGCATCGTAGCCGCCAAAGCCCACACCAAACCAGAAGTTCGCTCGCCACATATCGAGCGCGGCTTGCCAGTGCGCCATACGCTCCAGCACAGCAAAGTTGGCGTCGTTGATGCCCGCGCCGCGCACGTCCTCGAAGCGGGTGTATTCCATAAAGCCGGTCAACCGGTTGGCGATGGAGGCCGGCAGCAGTCCCGCGCTATACAGCCCCAGTCCGCCGCCCACCAGCGCCAGCGCCAGCACGATGCCCCACGCCCCGCGTTTCGGCAGCGCCGCCGCCATCGCCAACAGCGCGATCCCAAAGCCCATCCACGCCCCCCGCGACCACGACGCGATGATCCCCACCCCGATCAACGCGACGGCAGGCAGCAAGAGCCATTTTGGATTTTGGAGTGAGGAGTGAGGAGTGAGGAGTGAGGAGTGAGGAGTGAGGGGGCGTAATTCGCAATTCCTTACTCCTAACTCGCAACTCCTCACTCGCAACTGTTGGGCCATCCACTCCCATCCAATCACCAGGAGCGGCCCGACGAGCAGTGCGCCGATCATCCCCAGGAATCCGGCGTAGGGGTTGGGCTGCTGGAAGGTGCCGTAGGCGCGGAAGAAACGGTCGTTGATGGCGAAGTTCTCCGGCGCGCCGCCCCACCAGACGGATTGCCAGATTCCGACGGCGGCCTGGAAGACGGCGGGCAACGCCAGCATCACCATCAGCCAACCGCTTCGCGCAGTTCCGTCATTCTCAGTCAGGCGATCATAGACCAGCAGGGCCATCAGCAGGATTTGGCCCCACTTGGCCCACTCCCACCAGCCCACCCACTCGTCAATCGGATTCCAGAGGGAAAGCAGCGCCGCGCCCATGAAGAGCAACAGCGGCAGCAACAACGGCGGGGCCGGCAGGCGAAAGGAACGGTGCATCAGGCCGCGCGCGCCCCAAGCGGCGACGGCCAGCAGGAAGACGTACTGCCCGATCAACGGGGGAACTTGGGGGACGGCTATCGGCAGCCAGGCCCAAAACGGCCCCAGGAACAGCGCGACCCCGATGCCAACCAGCGGTTCGATGACGCTGCCGACCGCGGCCACGCTTAACGCGATGAGCATCAGTATGTTGGGGAACGAAAATCGCGCCAGCACCAGTCCCCACAGCACGCCGGCGGCGGCCAGTAAAAGGATAGAGGGGGAGAGG
>DAOUGD010000009.1:0-2986 GCA_034429475.1 Anaerolineae bacterium | reverse complement strand
GGGCTGCGCCCGCCCACGAAAAAACACCCTCCCGAAAGCGGCTTCAGCCGCAAAGGCCGGCCTGGCGGCGCATCGTAGCCCTAATTTTCGGATAGGTTCTATACCCAAAGTCATAGGCGGCCAGCCCCGTGCGCCGCGCCGCTGGCCAGACCCGATTAACAAAGAACCGCCGGATAATGGAATCCGGCGGTTCTTTTTGATTGAATTTCGGTTACTGTCGCAAAGTCTGCACCCCCCGCGCCCCGCTGATTGATGAACTTTAAAAAATTAACTCGGTAATGGATATTCCGACTTTTTACCGGCTGAAGCCCGGTGTGTACGTGTATACCCCGGCTTCAGCCGGTTTCCCCGGTGTACCCAATGACCGGATTATTTTGTTAATTTTCATCAATCAGCGGTGCATAGATGGCGAATACTTTAAAACACTAACGTGTTGCGCGAGTTTCGGGCGCGCCTGAGCGCGGGCGGTCGGGAACAGCAGTTGTTGGATGATTTGTTGGCCCACTTCCAAATCGGCTGTCCAAAGAGCCGGCCGCCCAAACCGAGCTGGCGGAGCGCATCGGGCGAGACGGCGCCCACCTGCTACACGCCGTGCAGACGGCTCCGGCGGCGTACACCTGGCTGGCGCAATTATCCGCGCTCGCTGTCTTGCAGCAGGTGTGGGCGCAACAGTATACGCCGTCCCCCACCGGGCTCCAGTGGCGAGCCCAAGCGGCCTTGCCAGCCAATCACGAGTTAATGCAAACCCCGTATAACGTCGAAGCCCGCAATCGCACCAAATGCGACTTGAATTAGACCGGCTACGCCACGTATGTGACCGAAACGTGCGACGTGGACACGTTGCATGTGATCACCCACATAAAAACCACCCCCGCCACGACGAATGATAATGCGCTGCCAGAGATTATCCACGCGGACTTGGCCGCCAAACAGCTCCTGCCCCGCGAACACTATCTGGATACCGCTTATGTCAGCGCGGCGCAGTTAGTCGCCAGTCGCACGGATTATGCGGTGACCCTGGTGGGGCCAGTCCCCCAAGATGTCAGTTGGCAAGCCCAGGCCCACACCGGGGATGACCTCGCCAGCTTTGCGATTGACGGGGAACAGCAGACCGTCACCTGTCCCCAAGGCGCGACCAGCCTCCCGTGGCGCGTACGCGAGGACGCGGAGGCCCAGGGCTTCATTGAAGTGCGGATGCCCCCCGCGGGTTAGCCAAAACCCATTTGGGGCATCTGCGCACTCGCGCCGCAGTACGCCCTCGCTGCGGTCGGATCGCTTTAACGTGCTCTAATTGCGTTTTTTACGCAGATTTTATTTTACCAACAGTATCATGAATTCGCAGCTCCACGCGCCGCCGCCGCACCGCAATGGAAATCGCCAATCCCAGCGGGACGGCGCAAAAAATACCATAAGCGATAATCAAGTAAATGGGCATCGTCTCCTCCGAAATAGCAGGATTTACAGAATGTTAGGATCAAAAATCCGCTCAATCCGTTCAATCCGTTGAGAAACATTCCTCACTGTGCAAGCGCGCCGCCGCGAGCCGGTCGCGGGCCTGTTCCAATCCCATCCGCTGGCGCAGCAGCACGCCATAGAGCAAGGTAAACGCGCCCAACGCGATGAACAAGGTCTGCGTCATCTTGTCGGTCAGCGCCATGCCCTCGCCGGAGATAATCTGCGGATGAATCGTGCGCCACCAGCGGATGGCAAACCACGAAAGGGGCGTGGTGACGAAGGCCGCAATCCCGTAGACGGCGGCGAAGCGCGCGCCGCGTTCCGGGTTGGGCGTCGCCTCGCGGAGCATGACGTAGGCCACGTACAGCAGCCATTGCACCGCTGAGATGGTCAGGCGCGGCTCCCACGTCCAGTACGTCCCCCAGGCCGGCTTCGCCCACAGCATCCCCGTCGTTACCGTCATCGAAATGAACGCCAGCCCGATTTCCGCCGACGACAGCGCCAGGATGTCCCAGCGCCGCTGACTCGTCGCCAGGTAGAGGATGCCGCCCAGGAACGTCACGAAAAAGCCGAAGAATCCCACCCACGCCGACGCCACGTGGAAGTAGAAAATTCGCTGCACTTCCCCCATCGTGGCCTCGCGCGGCGCATAAAAAAAGACCGCCGCCAGCGCGCCGAGAAAGGCCAACGCACTTAGAGCGGCCAACGCCCAATCGAGAGTATCCCGTTTTTGCATCGTCACTTCCTCAAAAGCACACTATCATTTCACGCAAAAGCGCAAAGGATAAAAAAATTTGGCGACTTGGCGTCTTGGCGTGAGCGTTCTCTTTCTCATTCTTCCACCACATACCCAAACGTCGCCATAGAAACCGCCACCGTCACCAGGGTGTACGCCACGAGCAGCCGCATCCAGCCGCCGACGGCGGACAGCGATGCGCCCTCCAGCAGCCCGCTCGTCGCCTGCACGGCGGCGATGAGCAGCGGCACGGTCAGGGACAGCAGCAGGATGGGCAGCAGCACTTCGCGGGCGCGCGTGTTGACGGCGATGGCTGCCAGCAGCGTCCCGACGGCAGCGTAGCCGACCGTCCCCAGCAGCAGGGTGAGTAACACGCCGGGATGCAGCAGCGGCATATTCAACAACACCGTCGCTAATGGCGTCAACACCGCCTCGACGATCACCATCAAAATCAGGTTGCCCAACGCTTTGCCGAAGAAGATGGCGGCGCGGTCGAGGGGAGCCAGCAACAGCCCCTCAAGTCCGCCGGTCTGTTGCTCCCGCGCCAGGGAGCGGTTCAGGCCCAGCGTCCCGGCAAACGCGACGGTCGCCCAGAGGACGCCCGGCACCGCCGCCCGCGCCAGTGAACCGCGCAAATCCAGCGCAAAGCTGAAAATGAGCAGCGCCAGGATCGCAAACACGGCCATCGCGCTGAAAAGCTCACGCGTGCGCCATTCGGCGGCGAGGTCTTTGCGGAGGATGGCGGCGATCTGACGGAGGAAGGAGGGGAGAGAAGGAGGGGGAGAGGGGGAGAGA
>DAOUGD010000008.1:0-26506 GCA_034429475.1 Anaerolineae bacterium | reverse complement strand
CCTCTCCCCCTCTCCCCCTGCCCTTGTCTCCCCCTCTCCGAAAGCGGCGGCAGTTGACTACGCGAAACACCGGCCTCGTCGTGGGCGGCGGCTTCCAGGGGAGCGAAGCCGGCAAAGGGCGTCCCCCCGTTCCCGGCGTGAGCGTCCAATGCTTCCAATGCCGTGCCCCAGGCGGCCATCAGGGTGTGGTGCTGCGGGATGACGACGGACGTTTTCAAGACGTCCTCGAAGGCGCGGACGACGGCGCGGTTGTGGGCCACGCCGCCCTGGAAGAGGATGGGCGGCTCGAAGGGTTTGCCGCGCCCGATGACGCTGCGAAAGTTGCGCACGAGGGCGTAACACAGGCCGGAAAGAACATCCGGCAGCGGCGCGCCCTTCTGCTGAAGGTGAATCATGTCGGACTTGGCGAAGACAGTGCAGCGCCCGGCGATGCGCGCGGGCGTCGTGGATTGCAGGGCCAGTTCCGCGAACTCGCCCTCGATGGCGATCCCCAACCGCTCGGCCTGCTGATCGAGGAACGCGCCGGTGCCAGCGGCGCAGAGCGTGTTCATGGCGAAGTCCACCAACAGGGTTTTGCCGTGCTGCCGTTCCAGGATGAGCAGTTTGCTATCCTGCCCGCCGATCTCGATGACGGTACGGGCTTCCGGGTAGAACTCGCTCACGGCACGGGTCTGCGCCACCAGTTCATTGACGTGGCCCGCGCCGACGAGTTCGCCGACCGGTCCGCCGCCGGAACCGGTGAAGCCCACGCAGGCGACGGTGGAGGAGGTCAGGCAGCCGTTCATCTCGGCCAGCGTGTCCAGCAACGTCTGGCGCGGGCGGCCGTTCGCGCGGACGTAACGCCAGGCCCGCAACTCGCGGCTGGCCGCGTCTAAAATCACCACTTTGACGGTGGTGGAACCAATGTCTATTCCTAATGCAATGGAGTCGGGCATAAAGTGTGTCTCTCCCTGGATGGGTAATGAGAAATGAGAAATGGGTATTGGGTCATCGGCCATTGGGCATTATAACCGAAGCCGGGCTGCGATACAATGGCTTGCGCCGTTTCTCGCTTACCATTACAATGACAGTACGCACCGTTTACAAATCATCTACAAAAACCGGGAGGGTATAGTGGATAGGGACAGAGCATCAATCGCTATCCCCAATCCCGGCTTTTAAATAAAGGAAAGAGAATGGCTGAAACAACCCTCATAGACTTTGCGACCGCCCTCATCAATAATGTAGAGACTGTCATCGTCGGCAAGCACGCGCAAGTGGAATTGCTGATGGTGGCACTGCTGTGCCAGGGGCACCTGCTCATCGAAGACGTGCCCGGCACCGGCAAGACGATGCTGGCGCGCGCCGCCGCCGCGAGCATGGGGCTGGACTTCAAGCGGCTCCAATGCACGCCCGATCTGCTGCCCAACGACATCACCGGCGTCGAGATTTTCAACCAGCGCACGGCGACGTTCTCCTTCCAGCCGGGGCCGGTCTTCGTCAACGTGCTGCTGGCCGACGAGATCAACCGGGCTACGCCGCGCACGCAGGCCGCTCTGCTGGAAGCGATGCAGGAGGGGCAGGTGACGGTCGGCGGCATGACGCGCGTGCTTCCCGCCCCGTTCCTGGTGCTGGCGACGCAGAATCCCATTGAATATGAAGGGACGTTCCCCCTGCCGGAGGCGCAACTGGATCGCTTCTTGATGCGGCTCACGCTCGGCTACCCGGAAGCGGAGGACGAAATCGCCATCTTGCGCGCCCTGCGCAAAGAGCACCCCATCCTCAACGTCCGACAGGTGGTCAACGGCGGCGATCTGTTGTCACTACGCGAAGCTGTCGCCGAGGTTCACGTGGACGAGACGCTGGAACGGTACATCCTCACCCTCGTGCAGGCCACGCGCCAGCACAGCGACGTGGCGCTGGGCGCCAGCCCGCGCGGCTCGCTCGCGCTCTACAAGACCGCGCAGGCGTTGGCCGCCCTGCGGGGCCGCGACTTCGTCATCCCGGAAGACGTCAAACGGCTGGCGCCGCTCACCCTGGCGCACCGGCTGATCCTCAAGCCCGAAAGCCAGTTGCGCGGGCGCACGGCGCCCAAAATTCTCCAGGAGATTTTAGAACAGGCGGAGTTGCAGTTGGAAACGAAGAAATAATGGAAAATCTTGTTCCTATTGTCATAGGGTTGTTCCTTCTGGCCGTCCTGCTGCGCGTTGACCTTTACTTTCACATCGTTTACTTGCTGGCCGGCGTGTATGTGCTGGCGCGCCTGTGGACGCAGTATGGACTCCGTCATCTGGAGACGCAACGGCGGCTGGCTCACGGGGATCGCGCTTTCCCCGGCGAAAGCGTGCCGGTCGAATTGCGGCTGCGCAACACTGGCTGGCTGCCGATCCCCTGGGTGGAAGTCTACGACTCGCTGCCGGTGGATTTGATCACGCCGCCGTTCTACCGGGAAGTCGTAACGCTCAAAAGCAAAGAGGAGCAGCGGTTTACGTACACGCTGACGTGCTACAAGCGCGGCTACTATACGCTCGGCCCGTTATCCCTCCAAACAGGGGATGTGTTGGGCGTCGCCCCCGACCTTTCGTGCCGTTCGCAAGGAGAATACCTCATCGTTTACCCGCGCGTGACACCGCTGGACAAGCTGGGGCTGCCGACCCATTCGCCGCTGGCGCAATTGCCCGCGCCGACGCCGCTGTTTGAGGATCCAACGCGCGTCGTCGGGGTGCGCCCTTACATAGCCGGTGATTCGCCCCGGCACCTTCATTGGACGGCGACGGCGAATACCGGACAACTGCTGGTCAAACGTTACCAGCCGGCTATCGCCCGCGAGAGCCTGATATGCCTCGATCTGGATATGAATAACTACTCCCCACGACGGCTCTACGACGCAACCGAGCTGGCAATTGTGGCCGGGGCGTCCATCGCCAACCACATCGTCAACCGGGAGCGGCTGGGCGTAGGGCTATCCACTCAGGCGGTGGACCCCCTGCTGGACGCCGCCATACAGTTCTCACTGCCGCCGCATCGCGGACGCGCTCATCTGATGAGCATTCTGGAGGTGCTGGCGCGCGCGCAGATGACCGACAAGGCGCCGCAGCCCTTCCCGGATTTCCTCCGCAAAGAGAGCCTCGCGCTGCCGTGGGGTTGCACGGTGATTGTGATTACCGGCCGCGAAACCGAGGCGTTGTGTGACACGCTGGCGTACCTGCGCCGCGCCGGATTTGCGGTGGCGCTCATCCTGGTGATGCCTCCCGCGCCCGACACCGCCGCTCAACGCGCCGCGCTGCCGAACATCCCGATCCATCGCGTGTGGCAGGAATCCGCTCTGGAGGCGCTCTGATGTCGGACAAGACCTGGGGACGCCGCTTACTGCCGCCGCTCGTCGTCGGCGGAATGATGGCGTGCATCGCCATGTCGGCGGCGGAGTTCATCCATCTTGTCGCGCCCGATTGGAACGGCGCGCTGCTGATCGTCATGCCGGTGCTGGCTACGGTGACGGCGCACCACAGCAATCGCCTAGCGCACCAACGGTATCTGAGCGGCACCGAGTTGTTTCGATTTCAAGCCATCGAACTGCTGACCCTCTTCATCGTGATCAAGGTGGCCGGTTATCTGGACAATACGTGGGCCGAACTCATTGCTGAGGCGCGCGGCTGGGGGCAGAATCCGAGCAGCTTTTTCGACACCGAAACATTATTTACTTTCGCGCTGACGTGCGCCGGGTGGTTCGCCGCATGGAGCACAGCCGATGACGTGGAAGAACTTTCCGACTCCACCCGGTATGAGGGGCGGGATAGCAGCCGGCCAATGACGCGCTTACAGGGGAAATTCTTCCTCGGCGGCTTCTGCTTGCTGCTATTTGCCGGGCTGACGCGCGCGCAGATTGGCGAAATGCTGAAGATCGCGCGCCCCAATCTGCCCGGTCTGGCGCTCAATGCCCTGCTTTACTTTGTCGGTGGGTTAGTCATCCTGGGACGCCTGCACTTCATCCGGCAGGAACGGCTCTGGCGCGCGCAAAAGACCTCCTATGCGCCGATTTTGAGGGCGCGCTGGACGCAATACACCCTGATCTTGCTGGGCGTCGTGCTGGTGGTGGCCTTCTTGCTTCCCACCGGCTACACCATCGGCTTCCTGGAATTGCTCAGGCTGGTCATCAACGCGCTGGCGTATCTCCTCAGCCTCTTGTTCTTTTTGGCGATGCTACCCCTGTCCTACCTGCTAACGCTTTTCAACGTGACGACGCCGTTCCCCGAACTGCCGCCTATGCCTGAGCCGCTGGCGTCCGAGCCGCTCTCGCCTGCTGGGACAACGCCCAATCCCTGGTGGGAAGTCCTGCGTTCCGCCCTGTTTTGGCTGATTGCGGTGGGGGCGCTGTGGTACGTGGTGCGCAGCTATCTGAAGGATCGGCCAGAGTTATGGATGAAGCTCCGACAATTCCGCCCGCTGGCGTGGATATTCGATGTATTCCATACTATGTGGGGATGGTGGCGTCACGTCCGCCGCGACCTCGGCAGCCAATTAGAGCGCGTCGCCGCCCGCCTGCGCGTGTGGCAGCCGCGCATCGGCCAGAAGGGCGCACAACGACAGAAAGGCTTGTCGCAGCGCGAGGAGGTGTTTTATCACTACTTGAGCACACTGGATCGGGCGCAAGAGGCCGGGAAGCCGCGCCGCAAGACCCAGACGCCCTACGAATATCACCAGACACTGACGCCCCAACTGCCGGAAGCCGAGGAGGCGTTGAGCGATCTGACCGAAGGCTTTGTCGAAGCGCGCTACAGCGAGCATCCGGTAGATGCCAAAAGGCTCGCGGAGGTGCGCAACGCCGCACGGCAGGTACAAACGGCGTTACAAACACTGACCGATGAGCGATATAGCAAATAGGAGGATGAAGATGCATAAATCAATGTGGAGGACAGCGAGCCGTTGGTTGTGGATAGCCTTGTTAAGCCTGGGATTAACCTTAGGCGTGTATGCCGGACTGGCCGCAGCGCCAGCTTCCCCAGAAACCCCGCCCACACAACCGCTGGCGACTCAGGCGCGTTATGATAGTCACTTTGTAGTTTTGTATATGGCGGAAGGACAAGTGGACAACGCCCAGAACGTATGCCACACCTGGGCCCCCGGCGCACAGGCCGCTTTCGATTACGCGCTGAATTTCTGGGCCAATCTGCTGGTCACGCCGACCGTGCGCATCACCATCAAAGCCTGCTGGGCGGATCTGACTACCGGGCAATTTCTGCTGGAGCCGGTGTGGGTTAAACGATATGGCGCGCCAGCGCCAGGGCTAGACTCCTGGTATCCGGCGCCCCTCGCCAACACCCTGCCCGGCGCCCCTTATGTTGAGGACTACCAACTGAACATCACCTACAACCGCAACGTTCCCTGGCATTACGACACCGCCACGACGCCGCCCGGCGGCCAATATGACTTCGCCTCCGCCGTCATGCGGCAAATAGCACACGGTCTCGGTTTCCGGGGATTTATGCGGGTGGAGAATACTCTGGGTTACTGGCAGTTTACCGATTACGATCCGGCTGTGTATGATCGCTTCATCCAGAACGGGGCCGGGCAGGTCTTGTTCAGTTATTACGTGAGCGGCAGCCCGCTTCTGGCCCAACAATTGCAGAGCAACGACTTATATTTCAACGGCTACAACGCCAGGGTCGCCAACAACGGGACGCCCCCCAAACTTTACGCACCCGCAACCTGGGAGGTGAACACCAGTTACATTCACCTGGACACAACGTACTATGGCACCGCCGAAGGGTTAATGGCCCCGCCACGCCCCGGAGAAGCCTATCACGATGTTGGCCCGGTCATCCTGGGCATCTTGCGTGACGTGGGTTGGTACTTCACCCGCAACACGCCGCCTCTCATCACGGGCTTGCCCGATCAGGTTTTGCCGATGAATGGAAAACTCAGCCCCATGATCGATCTGTGGGACTATGCCGCCGATGCGGAATCCGCCGACGACGCCCTGTTGAGTTTTGCCGTGCTGAATGGCGATCCCCTAAACCCCGGCGTGAGCATTCAGAATACGCACTACCTCAGCATCAGCCTGCAAAACGGCTGGGAAGGATACGCCGACATCACCATCCAGGTCTCCGATCCCGACGGCGCCACCGACACCGACATTTTCCGCGTCACCGCGCTGAACACCCCCCCCACGCTCGCCGGCATCCCCGACGTGCGCGCGCCGATGAACCTCCCCTACACCCAGGTGTTGGATTTGCGGCGGTACGCCAGTGACGCGGAAGACGCCAAGAATCTACTCTCTTTTGCCATTGTCTCGCCCCCCAATCCTAACGTCACCGTCACCGTCAGCCAAAATCGCTTTTTGGACATTTATCCCGGCCCTGATTACATAGGCTCAGCGGCTATCACCGCCCGCGTCACCGATTCCGGCGGGCAGACGGCGCAGGATACGTTCACCGTCACCGTCACCGACGAGAACCTGCCGCCCATCCTGCAAATTTCCAACAAATCGGTCTATCTCCACAGCTATCTTACGATTGATTTAAAAACGTTGGATTGGGACGGCGCCAACGATTACGCCCGCGATCCCGAAGGGCAGCCGCTCACCATCACCCTGATGAACGCGCCGGCTGCGTATGCCGGCATCGCAGTTGACGGTGTGCGTTACATTCATATTGACCCGACAGGCAATGGGATTGGCACTACCCAGGTGCAGATACGCGCGGAAGACCCCGAAGGCGCCTTCGCAAACGACAGTTTCAACGTCCGTGTCTGGGATTACCGACGCATCCACCTGCCGCTCATTATGCGTAATTTTTTCGAACTCGAGGGACGCTAACGCGCAAGGTAAATCCTATGACCACCTTCAAAATCGCTACCTTTAACGCCAATTCCATCCGCACCCGCCTGGCCCAGATCCTGGAGTGGCTGGCCCGCGAACAACCCGACGTGCTGTGTGTGCAAGAAACCAAAGTCCAGGACAGCGAATTCCCGGCGCAGCCAATCCAGGAGGCCGGCTACCACGTCGCCTTCAACGGGCAAAAAGCCTATGCAGGCGTCGCGCTCATCAGCCGAACGCCGCCCGATACCCTGGAGGCCGGCTTCGCCGATGGCGACGATCGCCCACGCTTGCAGCGCGCGACTTTCGGCGACCTCGTCGTCATCAACACCTACGTCCCTCAGGGGCGTGAGCCTGCCTCAGAACATTTCCAGTACAAACTTCAGTGGTTCGGGCGCTTCCGCCAGCTTTTGGAGCGGCATTACACGCCAGCGCAGTCTGTCGTCTGGGTGGGAGATTTCAACGTAGCCACCAGCGACCTGGATGTGTATAATCCAACCGGACTGCGCGAGCATGTGGATTTCCACCCGGCGGCGCAAGCAGCCCTGGAACAGGTGCGGCAATGGGGCTTTGAGGATGTGTTCCGCCGCCATCATCCCGATGAGCCGGGGCAGTTCAGTTATTGGGACTACCGCGCCCGCGATCCGGTGAAACGGGGCGTCGGTTGGCGTATTGACCACATCTGGGCTACCGCGTCCCTGGCCGCGCGCTCGACACGCGCCTGGATTGACGTAGCGGCCCGCCATGCCGCGCGCCCATCCGATCATACGTTTGTCGTTGCTGAATTTGAACTGTAACTTTCGTTTTGTGAGACTGTTATCAAGTTGTTACGGATCAAATTTTGACTTTCATTTTAATTTGCGCTATACTAAGATAAGTGATTGACACGCCAAAATAGGTAAACGCTATGACTGATGATATGTCAACCAGGACACAACTTGCCGCAGAGGGTGCGTCGTCGCCCTTGTGGCAACGCATAGGGGGGCGCCTGCGCGCCCGGCTCAGCGATCTGAACATCCGCATGAAAATTATTAGCCCCTACCTTTTGCTGACCCTGGGGGTGGCCGTCATTGGTATTTACGTCGTGACCAGTCTGGTCTTCAAGTCCATTGACGAGCGCCTGACCAACCATACCATCCAGGCCGGCAGAGTAGTTTCGAACCAACTGGCCCGGCAGGAAATCCGCCAGCAGAATGCTGCGCGCGCCATCGGCTATGCAGAGGGCTTCGCCGACCTGATTGACCGTGGGAATAGCGCGGAGGCCACCGAGGTAGCCCGGCTCATCGGCGACAACAACAACCTGGAACTCTTGATAATCTTCGACGACCAGGGGAAGAGTATTGTCCATTTGCGGAAACAAGGCAACAACCTGGAACCCGTTCCCATTGCGGTGGATGCAAGTTACATGCTCATTGCACAGGAATTGCTCGAAGACCCCACCCCGGAATACACCGTCAAACGGGCATTGGGACTTTATCCCGGAGACAACCAATACTATTACTTCACCGCCATCACACTCGTCTCCCAAGACGAACTGGTGGGGATCGTGATGATCGGGATTTCTATGGACACCCTGCTGCCGCAATTGAAGAAAAACTCCTTTGCCGACGTCACGCTGTACCTTAACGATGGCAAGGCCGTCGCCTCAACATTCACCGCCGCGCTCCTGCCGGACGAAGCGGCGGCCCGGCTCCAGTCCCTGGCGCTTGAAGCGGGGGAATATGAAAGGCGGCTCACGTCCCCCACGCTCACCGCCACGCGCAAAGACACCATAGCCGGCCAGGAATACCAGTTCGCTACCGGAGCGTTGTATTTGGAGAATGACGCCCTGGGGGTTTTCTCGGTGGCTATGGACACCGACTTCGTCATTACCACCGGCCAGGCCAACCGCAACAGCTATCTGCTCATCTTCACCGTTGCCGCTCTGGGGGTCGTCACATTGGGCTATGTGATAGCCCAGCTTATCACCAGCCCCATCCGCAAACTGGCGCAAACCTCGCAGGCCGTGGCTGATGGCGATCTCGAACGCCGCTCGGAGATCGTCAGCAACGATGAAATCGGCATCCTGGCGCGCACGTTCGACTTTATGACAGCCACGCTGGCGCAGCGCAATGCCGAACTCCAGGAAACGGCCAGCCGGATGCAGGCGATCTTGTCAAGCATCGGCGATGGCGTTTTGATGGAAGATACGACCGGCGACATCAAGCCGGCCAACGTTGCCGCCGAGCAGATGCTCGCGGAAATGTCAGCCAATTTCGAGTTGGCGCCGCTCCGTGAAATGTCCAGCGGGCAGGAGCTGGTCACAGACTTGCAGGCGAACCCCTGGCTCCTGGAAAGCCGCCGCCTCCAGGTCGCCAACAAAGTCTATAGCGCCCACTCCGCCGAGGTGCGCACCGAAGCGGACGTAAAACTCGGCACGGTGGTGGTCTTGCGCGACATCACGGCGGAAGTGGAAGCGGAACAACTTAAGGATGCCTTCGTCGAACACGTCTCCCACGAATTGCGCACCCCACTCACCTCCATCAAAGGCTACAGCAGCCTGTTGCTCACCACCACCAAAACCACCCTGAACGATCAACAACGCGCCTTCCTGCAAACCATCGTCCAACAGACCGACAATCTGACCACGATGGTCAACGCCCTGTTGGATTTCTCCGAAATGCAGGCCAGCGGCCGGTTAGGACTGCGTACACAACGCATCACCCTGGCGGAGATCGTGCGCAATCTGGAAAAAGAGTGGCGCGAAACCCTGGAAGAAAAGGGACTGTCCCTCACAGTGGAGATCGGGCCGGACGTTCCCGACATCCAGGGCGATCCCCGGCGACTGCACTGGGCGATCATGAATATGGTGCGCAACGCCTACCAATACACGGCATCGGGGGGCACCATCACGATGCGGCTGGAGCGGCGTGAGCGACACATCCAGATCGCCGTCAGCGACACCGGCATCGGCATCACGCCGGAAAATCAACGGCGCATCTTCAACCGTTTCTATCGGGTAATGAACGTCAAAGACGATGAATCCCGTGGACTGGGTCTGGGATTGTACGTATCCAAAGCCATCGTAGAGGCACACAAAGGCACCATTGACGTGACCAGTCAGGTCGGCAAGGGCAGCACGTTTACTATTCAACTGCCCCTAAAAACAGAAACCGACGCCGAGTGATGGAACGCCCCTTGTCCCTGAAAATTATTAGCACTGGATGTGACTTATGGAAAAAACCGTTGAGACCGCTTCTGGCTATCAATTACAACCGGCATGGCGTGATTGGCTGATCATTGTCAGCATCCTGTTCTTGGGCTTCGGCTGTATGTTGGCCGCCGCCCAACTGGGCATGAAGCCCACCGCCGCCGAAGAAGTTCCCATCAGTATGGGTGTGAGTGAAGACTTCGACCTAAATCCTCCTCCGCCTACCGCCCTTATGCGCCGCCCCGATCCCCAACTTGAGGCACTGCCTCCGCCTGATGACGAAGAAACGCTCCTAACTCCCCAGGGCGAACTGAACGTCGTGCCGCCGTTAGCGTTCGAACCTAGCCCAACGCTTCCCCCCACCCCCACGCTGACGCCGCGCCCCGGCGAAACAGTTCCACCACCTACGGCGACCGCCCCACCGCCGGCGACGTCCACCCCCACAGACACCCCCTTACCCACGGCGACGCCCACGCTCACGCCTACACCACGCCCCACCAATACGCCGACGCCCACCGCCACCAAGACGGCCACCCCCACAGACACCGCGACGCCCAGCGCGACCCCGACGGCGACAGTCACACGGACTCCGAAGCCCACTTTCACCCCAACGCCCCCTTCACCAACCCCGACACCGACCAACCCACCGCCACCGCCGACCGACACTCCGCAGCCACCGCCACCGCCGACCGACACTCCGCAGCCACCGCCGCCACCTACACCCACCGGGCTGCCGCCACGCGAACCATAGCCGCCTATCGTGAACAAGTAAAGAAAAAACCGGAATTTTACGAGAATCGAAAATCCCGGTTTTTTCAATAATGATGTTAAGTTTCATCAACATATTGTGGGGATTTAAAGGGAAGAACCGTGATGTACAAATACCATGGAAACTCTATCGGCAGCGGCCATACTGTTGGCAATTTCCTCTGCAAGCCAGAAAGGATGATTTTTGCATTCTGGCGGCGCATCCTGACCAGCGTCGGACTGGCAGTATTGTTAGCAATGCTGTTCGGTATCCCCATCGCTGCCGAAACCCCTACCGGGTACCAGGAATATTATATCCTCGGCAACGAAGAGTTAACCTGGCGGGCATTCCGCGCCATCTACAAAGGCCCGACAGCGTCCATGCCGCCCAGTATGTGCTCCACCATCAACCTGGTAGCGACCGTGGACCAGCAGATGATATACTACGATCATTGGGAAGATGGTTATGAAGGGAATTTACTGAACCCCATCCAAAGCACAACGGAAGTACACCTGCTAACCCGGGGGCAAACCCTCTCCCTGACCAGCATGGGAAGCACCAGCGCCCCTCCGCTAAATCAATATGTGCCGGTCTCCCCCACCCGCAACGTGAATGACCTGCGCTATGACGGCGGCGACCGCATTATCGCCAGCGGCGGACCGGTTGCCCTGAGCCATGCCCTGTGGCCTTACAACAGTTCGTGGGCCGGCGGCGCATGGGAGATCTATTCCTACGAGGCCCGCGCCGACACCTACGCGTACCACATCCCGATAGGAGAAGACCTGTATACCCAGGGCGGCGGCGACGAGGGACTTTACGGAGATTTCCGCTATGTCTACCTGCACGTCTCCCCCTATGAGGACAATACAACCCTGTTGATTGACAACGGCGCCGGGCAATCGGTCAACGTGACCCTCCACCGGGGCCAAACTTATTCCAGCCAGGGGTATGTAAACAGCACCGGCGCGCCCACCATTACTATCAGGGCCGGCAGCACCGTACTCACCAACAAACCGGTGCAGGTCGGCCTCGTCACCGGCAGCGATAGTCCCAGTTACGGGTTCCAGGGACGCTTCCTGGTCATCCTGCCTTCTGATCAATGGGGGGCGGATTATGTAATCCCAGTGCCACGCGGCTACAGCGACGCGGCGTCGCGCGACGTACCGGCCGAACTATACATTGCCAACCCCAACGATTACCCGATCACCGTACAGGCCTATGACAGTGAAGGGGCGCACACCTTCGTCCTCTCTGAAACGCGCACCCCCAGCGCCACTTTGCCGTATTCATTGGTCCGGGGCGAGTACGCCCCCGCCGACAGCGCCGTGCGTTTCAACTCCAATGAAGGCAACTTCAACGTCGTGCTGGCAGCCGACACCTCCCAGACCAACTTCGATTGGGGGTTCTCGGCCATTCCCAACAAATATCTCAACAGGGATTACCACATCCCCTGGGCGCCCGGCAGCGCCGATCTCTCGGTTAACGGTTCGCCCGTGTGGGTCACGCCCGTCGCCGATGACACCGTATTTTACGTAGATTACAGCCCCGTAGATGGTATCGTAGACACCACGTTCACCCTCGACGTCCTGGCCCAACGCCGCCTCTTCGATCCCGACCACGACAACACCGGGACGCACATCTGGGCCACCGGAAAATTCGCGTGCGTCTGGGGGGAAGACCCCGCGACGGCCGGCGTTACCTACCCCTATATGGACTTAGGTATGTCTATACTCCCGGTCGAACAAACCTGGTTGGACCCGGTCATGGCGTTGGACTTAACCGCATGGCCCACCATTGTCCCGCCCACAGGCGCTAGTGTGACATTCACCCTGGCAGTCCAGGCCCACCGGGATGCCATCGGCGCCCTGAGTATCACTCACACCCTTCCCTTGCAGTGGCGCTACCTGACAGGCACGGCCTCCGTCACCGACCCGGCTGGCAATGTCACGCCGATGGAACCCCAGGGACTGCCTCAAAACCTGATCTGGACGCCGACGTTCACCCTGCAAACAGCAGAAAGACTGACGATCACCTTCCAGGCAGAAATCACAGACACAACCGGCATCAGCGTCAGTACCCATCACGCAACGGCGGTGGGACGCCACCTGCCATCAGGCGTCCGGTTCAGCCCTGATGACAATGTCACCCTCTACATCAACCCCCTAAACGTGGTGCATGAAGTCAGTCACAGTCAGGCACAAGTCGGACAGAGTCTCGTCTACACACTCACCTACAGCAATCGCAGCGCTGCACCCACCGCCACCCACACGACCCTATACACCGTCATCCCCTTGCAATACGTCGCTTTCATCGGCGCCTCCACCGGGGGGACCTATCAGGCCGACAGCAGCGCACTCACGTGGGACGTGGGGAATCTGCCTCCCGGCGCAGGCGGTAGCGTCACCTTCACCGTACACATCCACGACTTCATTGAGGACGGCGTCGTCATCGAAAGCCTGGGACAGATCGCCAGCGATCAAACGGCTACGGCGCGGAGCAACGTTGTGCGCACTACGGTTCAGGCCGCACGCCTCACACTTATGGCAGACGGCCCTGCCATAGCCTATCCTGGCGACCTCCTTACGTACACGGTGACGTACACTAATCAGGGTAACGGGAATGCGTCGGGCGTGGTCATCAGCAACGTGATTCCCATCTCGACCACCTACCTCCCCGGCAGCCTGGCGCTGCGCACCGGCGCCGATTGGATGCCGCTGACCGACGCCGCCGACGGCGACGCCGGAGATTTCACCGATCTGGTGCTGACCGTCAGACCGGAAGAGGTGCCAGGGAGCGCCGCCGGGCAGATTCGTTACAACGTGCGCGTCGCTACTACAGGCGTCGTCGGACGCTCCATCCTCAACGTCGCCGCCTTCGACAGCCAACAAGACATTCCCCGCAACTCCAACCTGGTCGTTACCTACATTGCCGCCTTGCGGCTGTGGCAACAAGCGACGCAGGACGTCGCGCTGCCCGGCAGCGTCATCTCGTACACGCTACAGTATCAGAACCTCTCTACCAGCTACAGTCAAACCAATATCTCCGTACTGGAACCTATCCCAGCCCACACCCGCCTGATCTCTGGAAGTGTTTCCAGCGCCGATCAGATCGCTTATTCCTGGGATGGCATCCATTGGAGCCTCTTCGTGCCGCTCACACCCACCACCCACGTCCGCTGGCGCGACATAACGCTGGGCGCTAATGCGACGGTCACACTGAACCTGGCCGTGCGCGTCAATGACACACTGCCCGCCAACACGTTCATCCAGAATCAGGCGTACATTTCCAGCACCCAACATTATCAGGCCATGCGCGACTGGCTGACCTCCAACCCGCTCAACATTCCCATATTCGACGTACAGTTGGAAAAACATGCCAGCGTCGCCACGCTTTACGCCGGGGAATCCCTGACGTACACTATCCAGGTGAGGAACAACGGCAGCCTGAACGCCCCCGATCTCCACATTACGGATACTCTGCCGCCCGGCGCGACCTACCGCCCCGATAGCATCTTCGGCCCAGGCGGCGACGATACACTGGCGCCACAGTTGCAGTGGGGCCCCATCACCCTGCTGACAGACACAATCATCACCCTCGGCTATGCGGCGCAAACGGAGAGCAGCCTGGCGCCCGGAACCATCCTGACCAACACGGCGCTGCTGGAATCCCCCTACCCCCTCTACCTCTCGGCGCCCGTCACCGTCCTGGTCAACACTGGCGCCGACTTAAGCCTCACCCAAACGGCCACCCCCGATCCGGTCCAATCCGGCGCGACTTTAACCTACACGCTGCATTACACCAACCCCGGCCCCTCAGATGCCCAAAACGTGGTGCTCACGGATGGGTTGCCCCCCAACGTCACGTTCGGCAGCCTCGTCGCCATGACGCCGCCCCTCCAGGGGCCGACGCAATTTGAACGGCGGGTAGAGTGGTACACTCCCACGCTCCCTGCCCATACGGGCGGTGTCGTGACTTTTACCGTCCAGTTGAACACGGAGCCGGCGACTTCTCTCACGAACATCGCCGCCATCACTTCCACGACCACCGAACTGGTGGCAGGTAACGACATCGTCACCGCAACGACCCCTATTATCCAATTCATAGACCTGGCGCTCACCCAGGACGACGTACCCGCCGACGTCGCGCCGGGAGAACGGCTCACCTACACCCTGAGGTTCGCCAACCTCGGCCTGGTCAATACGTACAACATCACGCTGGGCAACGCTCTGCCGGAAAACTTTGCGCTCACCGCCATTGTCAGCGCGGGGGTGACCCCCATCCTCATAGCCAGCGGGCCTGACTATGTCTGGGAGCTTCCCAGTCTGGCAGTGGATGAGTGGGGGATAATTACCCTCACCGGCAGCATCACCCCCGGGCTGACGGGCGGCGCCTGGCTGACGAACACGGCCTGTATCACCCCCAGCGTCGCCGACGACAACCCCGGCAACAACTGCGCTGCCGTCACCACTATCATGCGCAACGTTCCCCCCACCCCGCGCAGTGATCACATCCTGGCGCCCGAAGGCGCCAGCGTCAGTGTCCTCAGCGATGGCGGGACGAGTTTGCTGGACAATGACACAGATCCCAACCTGGACCCGCTCACCGTCGTCATCACGCCGGTCGTCAATGTCGCTCACGGTGTCCTGACGCTGCGAGCCGACGGCGCCTTCACGTACACCCACGACGGTTCCGAGACGACCGCGGACGAGTTCGTCTACCAGGTCTGTGACGCCGGCGAATGGCCGCTCTGCGCCGCAGCCGCCGTCTCGATCACCGTGATCCCCGTGAACAACCCGCCGGTAGCCGTTAGCGATAGGCTCACCGTCGCCGAAGGCAGCGCCATCCACCTTGCCGCGCCCGGCGTCCTGGGCAATGATTGCGATCCCGATCTGCCGGACGAGGTCCTCACCGCCGCCCTCGTCACTACCCCGACCTTCGGGACGGTCATCCTGACCCCCGCTGGAGCTATCACCTACACGCACGCTGGCGGCGAAGAGCCTTACGACAACTTCTACTATCAAGTCTGCGACGATGGCTTACCGCAGCTCTGCGACATCACCGTGGTCTCCATCACCATCCTCCCCGTGGCCGACCCGCCGGTCGCGGTAGACGACGCGCTCACCGTTGTCGAGGGTGGCTGCGTCACCACCACAGCGACCGGCGCCGCCAGTGTGCTCGCCAATGACTATGACCCTGACCGCCCACCCGCCCCCCTCACTGCGACGTTGGTGAGCGATGTAGCGCACGGCATTTTGACGCTCGCCGCCAACGGCGCCTTCACGTACACCCACGATGACTCTGAAAATCACAGTGACAGTTTTAGTTACCAGGCTTGCAAAACCACCGCGCCGCAACTTTGCGCTACCGCCACCGCCAGCATTACGGTCACGCCCAGCAACGATCCGCCGACGATCTCCCCACTCCCCGATCTCCAACTTTACGTAAACGCCCGCAGCTCCCCGCAATCTTTTACCGTCGGCGACGTGGATACCCCCCTCACTGCGCTGACGCTGGCCGCCGTCTCATCCGACGCCGCCCTCGCGCCGCCGGCGCAGATGGCCTTCGCCGGCGCCGACCTCACCCGCACCCTGACGCTGACGCCCGGCGCTGGCTTGACGGGAACCACGCTGATCACAGTGAGCGTCAGTGACGGCAGCGCCGACGCCAGCGCCACCTTCACCCTGACGGTGATCGAGCGCCCGCCGATTTGTCTGCCGCTCATCATACGCCATTCGCCCATCATTGCGCCGGACTTGGTGGTGGAAGTCATCACCGTGACCACCAACAACATAGAACTTGCCATTGCTAACCATGGCTTGACGCCGGTCACCGGCCCTTTCTGGGTGGACGTGTACGTCAGACCCATCACGCCCCCCACCCACGTCAACCAGACATGGAACAGCGTGGGACAGGAAGGCCTGGTGTGGGGAGGCTTTTGGAACGATTTGCCCCTCGAGCCAGGCGAGTCCTTACAGTTGTCGTACAATGGGCCTTACTACAATGCCGGGGAAAGCCACGTTAATTGGCCGATCAGAGTCGGCGACTGGATCTATGCCCAAGTGGACTCCGCCAATTCCAACACCACTTACGGAGCAATCCTCGAAGTGGACGAAATAGGCGCCGGGCCTTATAACAACATCCTCGGCGTCCAATTCCTCGGCGTCGCAAACGCCGCCGCCGCTCTCCCCCCACCCTCACTGCCGCCAGCGCTCCCACCGCCGCAGTGGGCAGACCTGCCACGCCGCGAGTAAAAAGCACACCTTCCAATGGAATGGGGCATGTCATTAACGCTTGACATGCCCCGTTTAGTTCCTAAAATGGAATCGTTTTGCGCCTAAGCGGCGTCATTTTATCATTTCTTTGAACTAACTATGGAGGCTTCATGATGGATATTTTAAAAAAATGTGCGGACTATACGACGGCGGAAGAGGTGCGCGCCGCCGGACTCTATCCCTACTTCATCCCGATGACCAACAACGAGGGCACCGAATCCTGGTATGGGGATCACCACCTCATTATGATCGGCTCGAACAACTACCTGGGCCTGACCGTTCACCCCAGGGTACGGCAGGCAGCCATCGAAGCGGTGCAAACGTACGGGACGAGTTGCACCGGCTCGCGCCTGCTCAACGGCACCCTGGAAATGCATCTGGAACTGGAACGCCGCCTCGCCCGCTGGGTGGGCAAAGAGGCGGCGCTCGTCTTCAGCACCGGCTACCAGACCAACGTCGGAACGATCTCGGCGCTGGTGCAGCGTGATGACTTTGTGATCACGGATAAGGACGATCACGCCAGCATCATTGACGGCTGCCGTCTGTCCTACGGCGCAATGAAGCGTTTTCCCCACAATGACATCCCCGCCCTGGAACGGGTGCTGGCCTCACTGCCCGCCGAATCCGGCAAGCTCGTCATCGTGGATGGCGTCTATAGCATGGGCGGGGACATCGCGCCGTTGCCCGCGTTGATCCCGGTTTGCCGGCAATACGGCGCCCGGCTGATGGTGGACGACGCACACTCCATCGGGGTGCTGGGGGGAGGACGAGGCACGGCCGCAGAATTTGGGGTGACGAAAGCCGTGGATTTGATTATGGGGACGTTCAGCAAATCGTTTGCTTCGTTGGGCGGTTTCATCGCGGGCGACAAAGCCGCCATTGAATACATCCAGCACAACGCTCGCGCGATGATCTTTAGCGCCAGCATCCCCCCGGCCAACGCCGCCGCAGCGATGGCCGCCCTGGAGATTATGGAACAGGAACCGGGGCGCGTCCGACGGCTGATCGAAATTGGCGCGTACATGCGCGAACAATACACCCAGATGGGTTTCAACATCGGGGTCAGTCAGACCCCCATCATCCCCATCATCATTGGTGAAAATCAAAAAGCCTTTACCTTTTGGAAAGCCCTCTTCGACGCCGGCGTTTACACCAACGTCGTCGTCGCGCCGGCGGTGCCCGTCGGTATGGCGCTGCTGCGCACCAGCTACATCGCCACCCACACCGACGAACAACTGCACACCGTTCTAACCACCTTCCAACGCATCGGGAAAGACTTGGGCATTATCTAGGCGTGAGGTTGGCGGCGGGCTTTGCCCGTCGCCAACCCTACCCACCCATTGACTGCGCCAGCGCCCACGCGGCGTGCTCGCGCACCAGGGCGCTCGGATGCTGCTGCGCCGCCTGCGCCAGATAGGGACGCCCCGCCGGATCGCCAGAATTGCCCAGGACGACTGCCGCGTTCCGCGCCAGTCCCACACTCGTCGCGCGCCAAAGGGGAGAACGACGGAAACGCGCGCGAAACGCTTCTTCCGACAGCATCAACAAGTCCGGCAGATATAGCTGCGCGCGTTCTGCGGGCGCGGTCACGGGCGCGGCCCGCAGAGCGTGATGATTCCAGGGACACACTTCCTGGCACACATCGCACCCGAAGACGCGCGCGCCCAGCGCCGGACGCAACGCCTCTGGAATCGCGCCACGATGCTCAATCGTCAGATAGGCCAAACAGCGGCGCGCGTCCACCACCCCTGGCGCGACGATGGCTTGCGTGGGGCAAGCGTCCATACACCGCCGGCAGTCGCCACAAGTCGGCAAAGTCAGCGGCGGAGTCGGCGGCAAATCCAACCCCAACAGCCCTACGCCCAGGAAGACATAGGATCCCAACCGGGGATGGATCAGATTAGCGTTCTTTCCCACCCACCCCAGCCCGGCGGCCTGCGCCCAGGCGCGTTCCAGAATCGGGCCGGTATCCACGTAGGCGCGCCAGGGGAACGCGCCACACGCCACCTCCAGACGCTGAATCAATGCCCGCAAGCGTTGCAACAGCCATTGATGGTAATCTTCCGCATCCCAGGCGTAGCGCGCCACCCACCCGTGGAGAGGCAGTAGCGCCGGGAGCGCGGCGCGGCCATAGGCAGCCGCCACCACTAACACAGTGCGCGCTTGAGGCAGCAAACGGCGTGGATCGGCGCGCTGCGCCACCGCGTCCGGGCGCGCCAGGTAAGCCATCTCGCCGGCATATCCCCGTGTGAGCCAGGCTCGGTAATGCTCCCAGGTCGGCGTCGGCGCCACCGGCGCTACCCCGATGCAACCCAGCCCCACTTCAGCAGCCAGTTGTTGCAAATGTAGCGTGTCCATCTTCGCAAAAAAAGACGGGCCGGAGATTCCCCTCCGGCCCGCCCCAGTTCTTGCCGATTATTCTTCGCCAGTATTGATCATGATGAGAATGTTGGTGATATTCTCCTCATCGTCGTGCGTGACCATCAAGCTGAGCGAGCGGTCATCCTTTTCCCAGTTAGTCCCCAGGATAGACTCTTCCGTCTTCGTCCAACCGGCCTCTTCCAAAGCGCCATTGTAGAATTCATTGACCGCGTCCACGTCGTCGGTGGTGGTCATCGCAATGATTCCGCCCAGAGCGTTTACCTCGTCGGCATTAGGATACGCCGGGACATCTTCAGGAACTCCGCTGGCCGTGGCCTCTTCCGGCACCTCAATCGTTAAAGGCTCGTTGATATCCGTCAGGTTCATGTTGACCGTCATCGTCCCATCCACCTTCTCGCCGGTTTCGCTATCCAATTCCAACTTACCCACCACTTCGAAACTCATGCCCACCAGAAGGCCAGCAAAGTCATCTTCCGACGCGATCCAGATATCCGCCGAACCGCTCTCAATATCCTCGTTGCTGCTAAACATCCCGCCCCACGCCGGCGAATAATCCGCGTGGTAATGGCGCGTCTGAAGGCCGTTGACCTCTTCCTTACCCACGAATTTCAGGTCCTTCTCGTCTTTCAGATCGTTCAAGTCCTCGGGCTTGATGAAGCTCGTGAAATCGCCAAAGCTGCTGGGGTCCACCGCATTCTCCGAACCGGCGTCGGCGCTCATCCACATATCGCCAAAGCGCATATACTGCTTATCGCCGACCAGATAGATTTCTATCTCAAAAGTGCCACCTTCGGCCATCTCGGTCATTTCGCCGGTGCCGGGGAATGTTCCACTAATGGACATCAAAATATGGTGCGCCGCCGGATCGGTTGACACCTCCTGCACCAACATCACCGAGCCGTCGGAAGAGTCATCCTTAGCCGCAAACGTCATTTCCGTCTCCGCGCGATAGCTGCTCAGCGCGGACATTGCCTCGGCGTCTACATAGAATTCGCCCGCATCCACTTCAGGCGCTTCCGTAGGTTCAGGCATCTCAGTGGGTTCAGGCTCCTTCGTGGGTTCCGGAGCTTTCGTCGCCGCCGGCTTATCCGTCTTGCCCTCCGGCGCTTTGGTCGCCGCCGGCGCACTGGTGGGCGCCGGAGCAGTTTCCTTACCCTTGTCATCAGAACCACCACAAGCCAGTGAGAAAACCAACAGTAAAGCTACTATCAACCATGTTAAGCGTTTCATCTCAATCCTCCATTTTGTTTTTTGAATAGAACACAGCTTCTTAAACCAACCCGCTCCAATTACGTGCATCTGCCTTTCCTTGAAGGAGTTAGTTCAACCCAGGCACTATTCTACACTAAAGCCCCCCATCAGGCAAAGTATACTCAAATAAACAAAACAACTGGACAAAGACACATTTAATGGCATAATGGATCAAGTTGTTCCCTCTGGCGGCTGAATGATGAAAATCTCACGCCCGGCCGCCAAGTTTTTGTTTTTACTTTGCGGCTTTGCGCCTTTGCGTGAGATGAATTTCATTTTCGAAGGAGAAACCCATGCTCGACATTGATCTGGTCCGCAAAAACCCCGAATTAATCCGTGAGGCGCTGCGTAAGCGTAATGACGATACGGCTATCGTAGATGCGGTGCTGGCCCTGGATATGCAACACCGCGAGCTGCTACAACAAGTAGAAACGCTGCGCGCCGAGCGCAACCGCGTCTCCAAAGAAATCGGCCAGATGAAAGACAAAGACTCGCGGCAGGAGCGCATCAATGCTATGCGCGAAGTTGGCGAACAGCTCGTGGCCCTGGAACAGCAATTGCGTGAGAACGAGGCCGCCTTCTACGAAAAACAACTCTGGCTGCCCAATATCCCGCACGACAGCACGCCGGTTGGGCCAGATGAAAGCGCCAACGTCCCCGTGCGATATTGGGGCGAGCGCCGCAACTTCGCCGCCGAGGGGTTCACCCCCCAACCCCACTGGGACCTCGGCCCGGCCCTGGGCATCCTCGACTTCGAGCGCGGCGTCAAACTGGCCGGCAGCCGCTTCTACGTCCTGCAAGGTGCCGGCGCGCGCCTGCAACGCGCGGTCATCTTCTGGATGCTGGACGTGCAGACGCGCCAGAACGGCTATACCGAAGTCTACCTGCCCTTCGTCGTCAAGCGGGAGATGCTGCTGGGCGCGGGACAATTGCCCAAATTTGAGGGCAACCTGTACCACGACGTCGAAGACGACCTGTGGCTGGTGCCCACCGCCGAAGTCGCCATCACCAACCTGCACCGCGACGAAATCCTGGACGCCGACCAACTGCCGCTCAACTACGTGGCCTACACCCCCTGCTTCCGCCGCGAGAAAATGAGCGCGGGGCGCGACGTGCGCGGCATCAAGCGTGGACATCAATTCGACAAAGTGGAGATGTACAAATTTGTCACGCCGGAAACCAGTTTCGCCGAGCTGGAGAAGATGGTCGCCAACGCCGAGGGGTTGCTGCAAGCTCTGAACATCCCCTACCGCATCGTGGAGTTATGCACCGGCGACATCAGCTTTGGCGCAGCCAAGGGCATTGACCTCGAAGTGTGGGCGCCGGGTCAGGATGCCTGGCTGGAAGTCAGCTCGTGCAGCAACGTCACCGACTTCCAGGCGCGGCGGGCCAACGTGCGCTACCGGCCCGACGCCAACGCCAAACCGCAGTTCGTCCACACCCTTAACGGTTCCGGTCTGGCGCTGCCGCGCCTGATGATCGCCATTATGGAAAACTACCAGCAGGCCGATGGCTCCATCGTCGTGCCGGAAGCCCTGCGCCCGTGGATGGGTGGGGTGGAGGTGATCCGCTAGAGGCAGTTTTTTTTGTCAGCAGATTAAGCAGATTGAGCAGATTCAGTAAATCAAATTTTAGGCTGGTAATAACGCCTTCAGCCGTCCCAGAGACCGCTGAAGCGGTTACTTACTACGAACCCAATCTTTGATCTGCCGGGATTAGGTTTATGGTGTTGTTGACAAAAAAGCCTGACATGGTATACTCTCGCCTGTGAGGAGCGGGAGTCCCTTCTCCAAATTGGAGGGATGGCCGAGTGGCTTAAGGCAACGGTCTTGAAAACCGTGGCAGCGCAAGTTGCCGTGGGTTCGAATCCCACTCCCTCCGCTGATGATTAAAAAGCATATATGGGGAGGTGCCAGAGAGGCCGAATGGGGCTGCCTGCTAAGCAGTTAGGGGGTTGAATGACTCCCTCCAGGGTTCGAATCCCTGCCTCCCCGCCAGAGAGCAATCTCAAAGTATAAGCCCCCGTGGCTCAATTGGACAGAGCGTTTGGTTGCGGACCAAAAGGTTTCAGGTTCAAGTCCTGACGGGGGTACACATAACAGGGGCGACACAATGTGTCGCCCCTGAATGGTTTTAAACGCTCGATTCATCTCACCCTTTGGTCGGACTTTCCATTCCCTGTAAAGTGTAGCATAATGGGCACAGTCCTCCCCAACCTCTCCAACCTTCATCAAAAAAACATCTTGTGCTATACTCTAGGCGGATTGGAGGATCGCGCCCTGTTGGAGTTCTATTTTACCCCCGCAGCCATAAGCTATTTAACCCAGTTGATCTTAGCCGCGCTCATCAGCGGCTATTTTCTGGCGCTTATACGCCGCCGCCCCAACCCGCCCCACCTATATTGGCTCACCGCGAGTTTCCTGGGGTTGACCGGATTCATCGCCGCGCTCTTTTTGGGCGCGGCGATGACCCCGCCCGCGCCGACACTCACGGCGGTGTTTCTCCAGGCGCCGCTGCTGGCCGGCAGTTGGGTGTGTATGCTGCAATTTGCCTACCACTACCCGGCGTTGCCGGCTGCGCGGCGCTGGGAAGCGCGCGGCGTATTGTACCTCAGCAGTCTCTACGGGCTGTGGGAAGTGGGCTATGCGGTTTTCCGCTTCGTCCGGTTGGCGGCCGGCGTGGTGGAATACCGGATTGACTGGACGGATGCCCTGCTCTTGCTGCTCCTGCTGTGGACGCCGGTGGTCTTCGTCCGGCAACTGTTCTGGCAAACATCCCCCGCGCTGACTTTGAGCCAACGGCTGCGGACCCTGTGCCGCCCCCCCCTGACGCGCGAGCAGCGCGCCCTGTGCAGTTTTACCCTCATTTTTCTGTTCGTCGCCGGACTGAGCGGCTTCAACCTCCTGCGCACCTACTACGTGTTGCCGGTCGCGTTCGTCAATGCCGGCATTGCGGTGGGGATTCTGCTGGTCCTGGCCGCCTTTGCGCTGACCTACCTGAATCAACGCCCGGAGTTGACCTCCTTTATGGTCAAGCTGGCCGGCGTGACGCTGACGGCGATGTTGGCGATCCTGGGCAGTGTGGGGTGGGCGATTTCTCCGGCCACCATCGCGGCGTATCAACCAGAATGGCCGGCCGGGCGCGCGCTGCGCTTCACGCCCAACGCCGGCGGCGGGTACGAGGCGACGGCCATTCCCTTCGCCTTTGACGCCGCGTTGGGGCGCGATCTGGCCCTGGACGATGGGTTAGAGCGTGGGTGCAGTGAGGCAGTGCCCTTTGCTTTCCCCTTCTACGGGCAGGACGTCCACGAGGTGTACGTGTGCAACGACGGCGTGATCGCCGTGGGGCAGCCGGTCCGCTACCGCGAGTTTCAGTATCGCTACGGGGCCGGCGTCCCCCTGCTGCTGCCGCTGCTGCTCGATCTTGATCCCACGATCAGCCCCGGCGGCGTTTTTGCCCGGCAAGCGGACGACCGCCTCGTCGTCACCTGGGACCGCCTGCGCGCTTTCCGCCAGCCGGAGGCCGAATTCACGTTCCAGGCCGTGTTGTACGCGGATGGGCGCTTTGATTTCGTCTACGCGGCCCTGTCGGAAGTGGGCTACCAGCCCAACGACGATCCCGGCGCGAGTCTGTGGGCGGTGGGGGCGATTCCCGGCAACCGGCGCGGCCCGGCGCCACAGCAGGTCACGCTGACGACGCTGCCCATAGCCGGCGGCCCGGCCGGCATCGTCCAGGATTTTCGGCTGGACTTTAGTCGGCGGCTGAATGGGCTGCTCGCGCCGTTGGCCGGGCTAATCCTCGCGGCGAGCGGCTGCATCGTGGCCGGCCTGCCGTGGCTACTCCACGCGCTGCTGGTCCGGCCGCTTAACGCGCTGCTGCGCGGCGTGCAGCAGATGGAAAACGGCGAATACGCTGTCGCCGTGCCGGTGCAATTCTTTGACGAAATCGGCTTCCTCACGCGAGCGTTCAACACACTCGCCGCCGAACTGGGCGATTGGATTCGCCACCTCGAGGCGCGCGTTGCCGCGCGCACCGCCGAACTGGACACGACCAACACCCAATTGCGGGCCGAAATCCAGGAACGCGCGCAGGCGCAGTCCCTGCTCATCGAACAACAACGCGCCCTGGCGCGCTTTGAGGAACGGGAACAGTTGGGGCGCGAACTCCACGACGGCCTGGGGCAAATGCTGGGGTACATCAACGTCCAGGCGCAGGCTGCGCAGACGTTCCTGGACGAAGGGCGCAGCGCACCCGCGCACAGCGCCCTCAGCGATGTGATCCAGGCAGCGCAAGACGCCCACACCGACGTCCGCGCGCACATCCTGGGCTTGCGCGCGCAAGAAACGCCGCCGCAAGATTTCTTCACGACGGTTGAGGAGTATCTACGCCAGTTTGGCCAGCGCTACCATGTGGCGACCCGGCTGAGCGCGCCCTCCCCGTTTCCCAAGGCCGTGTTTGCGCCCGCCGTTGAAGAACAAGTGGCGCATATCCTCCAGGAAGGCCTCACCAACGCCTGCAAGCACGGGCAGGCGCACACCATTGAAGTAACGTTTAACTTTGTCGGCGACCAGGCGCAACTCATCATCAGCGACGACGGCGTGGGGTTTGAGATGAGTCAGTGTGTGAACGGATCAGCGGATCGGCGGATCGGCGAGTCAGCGGATCGGCGAGTCAGCGGATCAGCGAGTCAGCGGATCGGCGAGTCAGCGGATCAGCGAGTCAGCGGATCAGCGAGTCAGCGGATCCGCGAGTCAGCGGATCAGCGAGTCAGCGGATCAGCGAGTCAGCGGATCGGCGAGTCAGCGGATCCGCGCATGAGCGAAGCAGCGCGCCAACCGGCAAGTAGTGAACCATCAACCTCCAGCCTCCGGCTTCCGGCCTCCAGCCTCGAGTATCGAGCAACCCGCAACCCGCAACCCGCAATCCGCAATCCGCAACCCGGAACCTGCAACCCGCAACCCGCAACCCGCACCCAGCCCCACTTCGGGTTACAAATCATGCGCGAGCGCGCCGAGCAAATCGGCGGCGCGCTGGAAATCCGTTCGGCGCCGGGGGCTGGGACGCGCCTGTTCGTCACGTTCCCGCGTTTTTTGCCCACCCTGACGGAAGCCGCCGACGCCGACCTCCACCGAATGCGGATTTTGCTCGCCGACGACCATCCCCTGTTCCTGAGCGGGCTGCATACCCTGCTGGTAGCGCGCGGATTGACCATCATTGGATTGGCTCACGATGGCGAGGAAGTCCTCGAAAAGGCCCGCGTCCTACTGCCCGACGTGGTGGTGATGGACCTGAAGATGCCCAAACTCAACGGGTTGGAGGCGCTGCGCGTCCTCAAGGCCGAGTTTCCCAACCTTAAGGTGGTCATTCTCACCGCCGCTGAGGATGAAGCCGCGCTCTTTGAAGCCATCAAAGCCGGCGCGTCCGGCTACCTCCTCAAAAGCTTGAACGCTAACCAGTTCTGCGCCCTGCTGGCCGGGCTGCTGCGCGATGAGGCGCCGCTGTCCCCCGGTTTAGCCGCGCGCGTCCTGGAAGAATTTGGCCGCCTGGCCAACGCCGCCGCGGCGTCCTCCGAATGGGAAGCCCTCTCAGTCCAGCAACGGGCCATTCTCAGCCTGGCGGCGCAAGGGTTGACCTACAAAGAGATCGCCGTGCGCCTCTATCTCGCCGAAAAGACCATCAAATACCACATGGCCCAGATTTTAGAGCGGCTCCACCTGGAAAACCGCGCCCAAGCCATTGCGTATTACCGGCAGCGCCACCCCGACGACACGTAATCCTCCGCGCGGCGGGCGCATTTTCAACCGCCCACCTTCAACCGGTCAGGCAACTTCCCCCCTGACCGGTTTTTTGTCCCCCCCCGCCCCGTCTCC
>DAOUGD010000007.1:0-9432 GCA_034429475.1 Anaerolineae bacterium | reverse complement strand
CCTCTCCCCCTCTCCCCGGCCCCCTGTCTGGTCGCATCTTCGCTTCGCCGCGCGCGCGGAAGCTGGCTGCGGAGCAGGACGTGGTGCTGGCGGACGTGCGGGGCAGTGGCCCGGAGGGGCGCATTGTGGAGCGCGACGTGATCGCATACCTGGAAGCCGCGCCGCAGGCGACGCCGGTGGCGCGCCGGTTGGCCGCAAGCCTGGGCGTGGATTTGCGCACAATCGCCGGCACGGGACCGGAAGGCCGCATCACGAAGGCGGATGTGGAAAAAGCGAACAAGCGAGCAAGCGAAAAAGCGAGTGAGCGAGTGGGCGAGAAAGCGAGTGAGCGGGTGAGCGAGGCGGCGCCGGTGGCTCCTAAGTCTGCGCCGGCACCTGTTCCTGCCGCGCCGGTTAAGACGTTGGCGGAAACGCCGATGAGCGGCGTCCGCGCCATTATTGCGCGCCGGATGCACGAGAGCCATCAGGTCACGGCGCCGGTCACACTCACTGCCGAGGTAGACGCGACGGAGTTCGCGGCGCTGCGGGAGCAGCTCAAAACGCGGTTCGCCAAAGAATTGGGCTTCAACCTCAGCTACAACGATCTGCTGATGGTGATCGTGGCGAAGGCGCTGCGCCAGTTTCCGGAGGTCAACGCGCGGCTGGATGAAACCGCGGGCGTCATCCGCCAGTTGGAAGAGGTCCACATTTCGCTGGCGATGGATACGGGGCGCGGCCTCATCGTGCCGGTGGTGCGCGATGTGGATCGCAAAGGTCTGCTGGATATTGCGCGGGCCACTAATGATCTCGTCCAGCGCACCCGCGCCGGGAAGGTGCTGCCCGATGAGCTGGTCGGCGGTCACTTCACGATCACCAACCTGGGGATGTTCGAGATTGACGTCTTTACCCCGATCATCAACCTGCCGGAAGTCGCCATCCTGGGGGTGGGGCGCATCAAGGAAAAACCAGCCATCCACAATGGCGCGATCTGCGTCCGCAAGTTGATGTGGCTGAGTCTGACCTTCGATCATCGTCTGGTGGATGGCGGCCCGGCGGCGCGCTTCCTGCAATTCATCAAGCAACGGGTGGAAGAGCCGTATTTGCTGCTGGCATAGTGACGTGAAGCGTGAAACGTGAAACGTGATGGTGGGATGGGCAAAGCCTCACGTTTCACGTTTTGCGTTCTATTCAGGAAGTTGAACTGACTTTTCGACTTTCGACCTTTGACTTGCGACTATTTTTTAAGAAAGTGCAATGTTTTTTCGGTTATGGTATAATTAAAACGATGAATTACGAGTCAAACCTATCCATTTAACCTCACAACTACAGGCGGAGTAGAATGGAACCACAACAAGTCGTCGCGTATCTGAAGAGAATGCCCCTTTTTGCCAATCTCGATGACGAGCGTGGCGAGATGGAACTTTACCAAATTGCCAAAATTGTCGAGGAAAAGACCTTCAATGAGGGCGAGTGGCTTTTTGCTCAGGGGCAGGGTTCTGATCGATTGTACTACATCCTGGAAGGGCGGGTGCAGTTGACCCGGATTGACCCGAATGGCGTCACACACGATCTGGGGATTCGAGATGCTGGGGCGATGTTTGGTGAAACGGGCCTTCTGGTCGGTGATTTCCACGATGTGACGGCCGCGGCTTTGACTACCACGCGGGTGCTTTACATTCTGCGCTCCGATTTTGCGGAGATTCTTGACAAACGGCTACATCTGCGGCGCAAGCTCAAGGTGCGGGAAGAGGTGGCCCGTCGCCAAAAGTTGCCGAAGTTTGCCTGGCTTCGCAACGATGAATGGGTAGTTTTTTCGGAGCAGCGTCACTGGGCGCGTCTGCTGCGCAAGATATTCCCGCCACTGGTGTTGTTTGTGCTCTTACTGCTGGCCTTTAGCGTACTGCTTGCTACCAGTAGTTTATCGGGGCAAATTGGAGCCGGCGTGGTGGCGATCTTCCTGATCGCGTTGATTTTGCTGATCGGTTGGCATTATTTCAACTGGCGGGATGATTTTTTTGTGTTGACGACGCAGCGTGTGGTGCATAGTGAGCGGGTGTGGCCGTTTCGGGATCACTTTGAGGAAAGTTCGTTGGATAAACTCGAGGATACCTATCTGGTGCGCTCCGGCTTTCTGGCTAACGTGTTGAATTACGGCAACCTGGGGCTGCAAACCGCCGGCGAGACGGTCGAGATTGATATGAGCTTTGTCGGCCATCCCACCTATTTGAGTGAGTTGGTCTCACGGGAGATTGAACGCGCCAGAGAACGCGACGTGTTGCGCTCGATGGGGGCAATCCGTGACGAACTGGCAAAACGGTTGGATGTTAAGACGGTGACCACCCCGGAGCCGGTTCCCACGCGGGCAGCGCCCCCGTCTCCGACCCTGTTGGCCGTGGCCTTCGGCTCGATTCGAGACTATTTCTTTCCTCCGTCGTGGTCGGTCAGCCCGGATGGGGGGACGATTATTTGGCGGCGGTTTTGGTTGCCCGGTTATGTGCGTTACCTGCGCATTTTTATCCCATTGACGCTCGTCACGTTGGTTGGCGGCTATTTCCTGTTGTTGAACTGGGAACTCCCCTATATGGTCTGGCTCTTGGTCGCCTGGCTGGTGGTGGAAACCATTCTATTTGCCACCTTGCTCTGGTACATTGAGGATTGGCGCAATGACTATTTCCAATTGACTCCGAGTCGGTTAGTTCTGGTGGAACGCAAACCGCTCTTACTTCAGGAGAGCCGGCGGGAGGCGCCTCTGGATCGCATCCAGAACATTAGCTTTACCGTTCCGGGAGTACTCGGACGGTTCTTTCATTATGGTCATGTGATGTTGGAAACCGCTGGCACAACCGGAAAATTTGAGTTAAAATGGCTGCGCGATCCGCAGCTCGTACAATCCGAGATTTCCAAGTGGCAGCGTCAGTACATCCAGCGGCAGAAACAGGCCGATGCCCAACGCCGCCGGGAAGAGTTCTTGAGTTGGTTTGCCACCTACGATTCTTTACGGGGAGGAGGCGCTCCTAAATCGTAGTTGGGGCGTTTTGCAGAGTACGGGAGTGAAGTATGCACTCCGCTTCTATCAGTAGATAAAATACAATGGAGTTTTGTTTAGCATGGGAGGCAGTGGTTTATGGCAGTATTAGACATTGTGACGGTGGGCGATCCGCGTTTGCGCCAGCGGTCGCGGCCCGTGCGGCAGATCACCCCGAAAATTCTTCGCCTTATTGACGACATGATTGACACAATGTACGAGCGTGAGGGCGTGGGTCTGGCAGCGGTGCAGGTGGGCGAATTGCTCCGGTTGATCGTCATCGAAGTGCCTGAAGATGAGAAAATTCCCGACAGCGGGAAGCTCTACATGGTGATCAACCCGGAAATCGTGAAGATTTCACGGCAAACCGAAGTGGGCCGGGAGGGCTGTCTGTCTGTTCCTGGTTACGTTGGAGAAGTAGAACGGGCCACGGAGGTGGTCGTGCGCGGTGTGGACGTGCGCGGGAAACCCCTGCGGCTTCGCTTGAAAGGCTACGTCGCGCGCGTTTTCCAACATGAAATTGACCATTGCGAGGGCGTGCTCTACATTGATAAGTTGACCGCTCCCGATCGCATTTGGGAAGTCCGTCCGGGCGACGAGGAGAAAGTCGAAGCGCAGGAAGCGGCGGAAGCTGCCGTTGCGGCGTAGTGCCAATCGTTTTGCGTGCTGTGTTTAGCCCCCCCAGCCTTGGGGGGGTTTATAATGCTAATACCCTGAAGGGCGAGTCCTAAAATATTTGCGGGCGGCGCGCCACCCGCAAAAACACACCCTTTGAATCCGCTGTTTTAGCGGCTATTTTCGGGAATTCGTCATGAACCGGTGATTCATTAGCGGTTGGATGAAAATGACTATCAGACTACTAGACTAAAGACTATCGGACTATTTTCAAGGGAATTCATCATTAACCGGCGGTTCACCAGCGGTTGGATGAAAATTTCACGCAAAGACGCCAGGCTCGCCAAGTTCTCGTTTTTTACTTTGCGCCTTTGCGCCTTTGCGTGAAACAGTCTTTATTTTCAGAGGAGGCTTTGAGTGATTACCAAAGAACAAGTGTTGGATGCTCTCCGCAGCGTTATGGATCCCGAATTGCACCGCAATATTGTGGAATTGGGGATGGTGCGTGAAGTACAGATTGTCGGAAAGACGATTAACGTCACGATTGCGCTGACGGTAGCGACGTGCCCTTTGCAGGATCAAATCGCGCAGGACGTGGGGCGTGTGGTGGACGCGCTAGGGGATGACCTCGAAGTCCGCGTTGCGCTCACCGCGATGACCGAGGAGGAGAAAGCGCATCTGCGCGAGGTGTTGCAGGCCGGCAAGCAGCAGGGATCGGGATTCCCGGCGGCTAACTTGAACCGCATCAAGGCCGTAGTCGCGGTGATGAGCGGCAAGGGCGGGGTGGGGAAATCCACCGTGGCCGCGATGCTCGCGGTGGGGCTGCGGCGCGCGGACTTGCGCGTGGGCGTGTTGGACGCGGACATCACCGGCCCTAGCATCCCCAAATTGCTGGGCGTCGCCGAACCGCCGCTCTCTTCGCCGCTCGGTATTATGCCGCCGACCACGGCTACGGGTATCAAAATCATGTCCATCAACCTGATGCTGGAACGCGAAGAGGACGCCGTTATCTGGCGCGGCCCGCTGATTGCCGGGGCCATCCAGCAATTCTGGAATGACGTGTTCTGGGGCGACCTGGACATCCTGGTGGTGGACATGCCGCCCGGCACGTCGGACGCGGCGTTGACGGTGATGCAGGCGCTGCCGCTTACCGGCATTGTGTTGGTCACGTCGCCGCAGGATTTGGCGGAGATGGTGGTGCGGAAGGCCGCGAACATGGCCGGTCACATGAACACACCGTTGATCGGCGTGGTGGAAAACATGAGCTACGTGATTTGCCCGGACTGTAATGCGCGCTTCGAGTTGTTTGGCAAGGGCAAATCGGAGGAAATGGCGCGAGCGTTTGGGACGGCTTTCCTCGGCAAGATTGGCATAGACTCCCGGATGACGCAGTTGGGCGACGCCGGACACATCGAGGCTTACGAAAATGACGAGTTCGCGCCACTGGTGGCGGCAGTACAGGCCGTGGTTGCTGCCGCGCCGGCTCCAGATTCTCACTAAAGTGAGGATTGGGTTGGGTGTAACCGCTTTAGCGGTCTTTGGACGGCTGAAGCCGTTACTACGAACCTTTCCAAGGCTGTGCGGATTGGGGTTAGTCCTCATCCTGGCGGCCTGCGCGACGCCGCCGTCGGTTCCCACCGCCACACTCTCGTTGCCGCCGACCGCGACGCTCACGTCCACACCGACGGCCACACCTACCCTCACACCCACGCCCACGCCGCTTCCGCCGCTGCAACTATCGCTGCACTTGCCGGAAGTGGCCTCCGCGCTGCCGCCAGCGCGCCTTGAAGTCAGTCTCGCGGCCCCGCCGGGTGTGGTTCCCTCGGCTATTGTGGCGGCGACGGTGTTTGAGCCTGGCACGGTTCTCTATGGGACTTACGAATTGCTGTCATTGGGGGGAGAACGCTACGTCAGTACGACGCCGCTACAACTGCCGCTTGAACCCCGATCTGGCGACTGGCTGGTGGTGGTAGACGTGCGCTCCGACTTGCCGGTGGTGGGCCATCACGCCGGCCTCTTCCGGGCGGCGCCGTTGCCCTACCGAGTCCTGTCTGAGACGCTGCCCTCTGGGGTGATGTTGCGTGTGCCTGAGATTTTCGTCGAGGTGGAGAGGCAGGGAGACGCTTGGGCGGGTAATGGCGTGTGGCGTTCTTGCGAGCGCGATACGATGGTGTTATGCCCAGGGGTGGGGGAAGTCGGCCTGTGGTGGGCACCGGGGCCAACGGAGCCGCTGACGTCGAATACGGCGCTGGTAATGCTGGAAGCTACCTATCCCGCAGAGCGCCCCCCCGCCCTCCTGGCAACCGAGGAAGCGCAGTGGCAGGGGCGCCCCGCCTTCCGCTTCACCGAAGAATGGCCCGGCTATATGGGCGGTCCGGCGGAAACCTGGGTCATCCAGGGCGACGACCGCTGGCTCTACGTCCTGCGCATGCGGGCGGTGGGCGAGGATGCTATTCCCACGTTAGTGCGTGAGGTGGGAGAGACGTTTGCCTTCCTGGAATGAGGTGCTGCGTCAAACGTCAAGCATCATACCTTGACGTTTGACGGCTCACGTTCTGGCACTCCCCACAACTGCGAGAGCAGCGTCCCCGCCAGCATCAGCGCGCAGCCGACGATCCCGCGCAGGGCCAGCGATTCTTGCAGCAACAGCATCCCCCCGACCAACGCGAACACCGCTTCGAGGCTCATCAGGATGGAAGCGTGGGCCGGGTGCGCGTCCCGCAGCGCCACGACCTGAAGGGTGTAGGCGATCCCGACCGAGATCAACCCGCCGTAGAGAATCGGAATCAGTGCGTCGCGGAGTCCCTGAGCAGTGATGGTTTCCTGGATCAGCGCCGCGCCAAAGCTGAGGATGGCGCAGACCAGGAATTGGTAGGCAGCCAGTTTGATCGGCGCGATGTGTGTGGATAGGTGCGCCAGGAGTTGGATGTGGACGGCCCAGAAGCCGGCGCCGATCAAAACCTGCAAATCCCCCGTAGCCATAGTGAATTTTTCGGTCACACTGAGCAGGTAGAGTCCCCCGACGGCCAGGAGCGCGCCCAGCCACGTCCCCGGCGCGGTGCGCTGTTTCCATAACAGCCCCAGGATCGGCACCAGGACGACGTACAGGCCGGTGATGAAGCCGGCCTTGCCGGCGGTGGTGTTGGCGACCCCCACCTGTTGAAACGTCGCCCCGCCGAATAGGACCACGCCCACCAGCAAGCTATTCTTGAGCACCGAGCGCGACGCGGGTGCCGGCGTTTGCGGCGACGCTGACCGCGTCAGTAGCGGCATGAGCAGCAGCAGCGCCAGCCCGCCAAGCGCGAAGCGCACCGCGTTGTAGGTGAACGGCCCGACGTAATCCATGCCCACCCGCTGCGCCACAAACGCAAATCCCCAAATAATCGCCGTCAACAACAACAGTCCATTCGCCTGCCAATAGTGCTTTCCCACTTTGTTTCCTGTTCCCTTTGCAATAGCTTCAACGGATTCAACGGAAGACTATCTGCTAAATTCCGTTGCATCCATTGAGAGAATCATTTTTTTACCGGATGATGATGGGCGTCCCCACCTTGCGGTCGCTCTGGATAAACTCGTCCTCGTGGCCGCCAATGGGATGCGTCCAGCGGTAGATGAACCGCGCGGCTTCACACGCGACATTGAGGCAGCCATGACTGCGGGGTATCCCAAAATCGTTGTGCCAATAGGCTCCGTGGATGGCCGTACCTTGCAAATCGAAAAAGATGTTCCACGGCACGCCGGGCAGATCGAAGATGTCGGCCGGGTCGGGTTGATCCTCCTCGGCCATCCCCGCGTAGGGGACGTTGCTCATGTGCCGCGAGGCCTGTTTGAGCAGCACGCAGTGTTCGCCGGTGGGGGTGGCGAGATGGCCGCCAACGCCGGAGGCCGTGCGGGTAGTGAAGACGACTTCATCACCCTCATAGCACGTCAGCGTTTGCGTGCTCAGGTCAACCTCGATGCGTTTTGCGCCGGCGAAGGGGCGGATGGGGGACGTCTCCGCGCGGGGGATGCGGTGCACGTCACGCGCCAGCACCCATTGGTAGGAGATGGTCTTGGGCGGGTAGTCGTCCATCACCTTGTACCAGCCGACGCCTTCTTCGTCCACCTTCGTCTCAACGACGTGAAAGACTGTGCCGCCGTAAAAGCGATACTTGCGCCCGGCGTTAGTGGCCGGCTGGGTGTAAGCTTCGGTGTAAATCTGCGCGATTTGCCCCCAAAAACCCCACTCACCGCTGTCCTTGATAAAAGGCTGCGGGAGGTACACTTTGACCGGCAGAACCCACGCGGAATGGACGTAGCCCAGCTCGGTCTCGTACCACAAATCGTTGTGCGCGCTGAAGGGCGCGTGCGTCTCCCCCAGGATGCGAAATCCCTGGTCGCGGTTGCGCGTGTCCAGCTTGGTGGACTTGGTCGAGGGTTCTTCGTAGAAGGCGACGGCGTGAATGGCGCGCCCGTACCACTCCCAGGCGTCGCTGTTGGCGGCGAGGGTCTGCGCGGCGGCGTAGGGGATGCGCGCGTGCAGTCGCGGCGCCAACGTCGCCAGCGCGCTGCTCATGCCGAGCAATTTTAGAAACTGTCGTCGGGTTAAAGTTTGAGTCAAGGGCATCTCCTCAAGAATAACAGGATTTACGGAATGTGAGGATTAACGGATCTGTTTCAATACGTTGAATCCGCTGAAAAATTTGAGTTGTTCACGGTTCCCAATCCGGGAAGGTTTCGACGGCGAGACTGTCGGTCAGCCGCCATTCCTCGGAGCCATCGGCGCGCGCCAGGTACAGGTCGCCGTTGCCGCTGCGCTCCGAGACGAACACAATCCATTCGCCGTCCGGCGACCAGCGCGGCCCCCAGTCTTTGGCGGGATGCGTGGTCAGTGCGTGCAGCCGGCCATCGCCGGCGTCAATTACGTAAATGTCCCAGTTGTTGTTCAGCAGCCCGGCCACCGCCAGGCGCGTCATATCCGGCGACCAATCGGGGTGCGTGCTACCGGAGAGCGCCTCACTGCCGGGATAGGCTTCCTGTTGGCTGCCATCCCACTGCATTTGGAACACCTGCCAGCGTCCATTTTGATCGCTGGTGTAGGCCAGGCGCGAGCCGTCGGCGGCCCACGTGGGATGATGGTCGGTGCGGAGGTTGTAGGTGCGCCGCAGCGGGCCGGCGAGGGCCGGATCGGTCGGCCAATAGTCGTTCCGCGCCAGGTCAACGAGATAGATTCCCCAACTTTTGTTCTCGTTGGCGGCGAAAGCCAGTTGACGTCCGCCGGGCGCCCAGGCCGGCGCGTGTTCCTGGTCAGGCGTCTGGGTGATAGCGACTTGCTGCGCCGGGTCGCCGGGCGCAGATGCCGGCGCGAGGTAAATGTCCTCGTTGCCCGCGCGGTCGGAGACGAAAGCGATGAAGCGCCCGTCGGGCGACCATGCCGGCATCGTCTCGTACGAGGGTGTGTCGGGGGTGAGATTCTGTCGCCCTACACCGTTGGCGTGCATGACGTGCAGGTCGCCATCAGCAGAAAAGATGATGCGGCGTGCGTAATCGGGATAGGCGACAGGCACTTCGATTTCTGGCGTCGCCGTAGGCGGCACGGCCGCCGGCGGCGTTTGGCAGCCGGTCGCCGTGAGTATCAACGCGGCGGACAGGGCCGCCAATATCATTTTCAGGATAGGAGCCATCGCGCTTCTTTCATACAGATGATCAACCTACCTTTTTAACACAGGCAGCCATTACGTCAAGTGAAGGCTTTCAGGGCTATCGCATTTGACCCATTGATGGCCTAAAGGCCGGGGATAAAGGGGGATTTTTGTGGCGGGGCGAAGCCCCGC
>DAOUGD010000006.1:0-5785 GCA_034429475.1 Anaerolineae bacterium | reverse complement strand
CCGCGTGTATGCGTAAATTACTCACCATCCTCAATGCCATGGTAAAGAACGGAACACTCTGGCAAGACCCGGAAACTGCTCCCACGCCAGCCTAACCAGAGCGCTCATTTATCACAGTTGCTGACAGGTTTCACCAAGGCCTTTTTAAAGCGAGTTGCGCGAATACCGCCATCTTTGCTACCGAAAGCGCGTTCTAAAACCTGTCAGGTCTGGGCCACTCACCTTAACTTAATGACATTGAATAAAACAATGTAACGATGATGGCGTATACTGACGTAAAAATCCGCATCTTTGAACGCCGGGGCGATGGCTACCCGGTGGAAATCGTCCTGAACGGCGAGCAGGAATTTCGCGGCGCGCTGGCGGCGGACATTCTGCCCTGGGTCGCTTCCGGCGATCCGGCGCAGGATGGGTGCGTACTGTTCGCCGCGCTCTTTGCCGACGCCGCGCTGCGCGACGCATGGGCGACGGCGCAGCACCCGGAAAGCGGGCGGCGCGTCCGCCTGGTGATTGACGCGCCCGAATTGCACGTCATCCCCTGGGAGCTGCTGCGTGCGGAGGGCGCAGAAATGCTGTCCGCCGCCGCTGCCACCCCGTTCTCGCGCTATCTCTCCATCGCCAAAGCCTGGGGCCGCCCGATTCAGGCCCGCCCCTTGCGCGCGCTGGCCGTCATCGCCAACCCCGCCAATTTGGAAGACTACAACCTCGCGCCGTTGGACGCCGCCGCCGAGCGCGCCGCGCTGGAAGCCGCGTTCTCCGGGCTAACGGCGGACGTGCAGTTGGACTTCCTCGACCCGCCGGCGTCGCTCGCGCGCATCGAGGCGGCGCTACAAACCGGCTACCACCTCCTGCACTACGTGGGGCACGGCGTCTTCAGCGCGCGGCGGCAGCAGGCCGCGCTCTACATGCAGGACGACGCCGGACTGACGGCGCTGGTGCAGGCGGACGCCCTCACGGGGATGCTGGCCCGGCAGGGCGTGCAGCCGCACCTGGTAACGTTGATGGCCTGCCAGAGTGCGACGCGCGCTACAACGGACGCCTTCCGGGGCCTGGGGCCAGGCCTCGTGCAGGCCGGCGTCCCGGCAGTCGTGGCGATGCAGGACACAGTCTCCTTGCCCACCGCGCGCCTGTTCAGCGAGACGTTCTACCGCCAGTTGGGCCGTCACGGCGTAGTGGACGTGGCGATGAACGCGGCGCGCAGCGCCCTGTTGACCGGCGAGCGTCCCGACGCCGCCGTGCCGGTGCTCTTCATGCGCCTTCGCGCGGGGCAGTTGTGGGCGGAAACAATCGAAGAACCGCTCCCGATCCCTGCGCCGGAGAAGGTATGCCCCGATCTTGAAGAGCTGCGCTGGTTCTTTGCCGAAGTCGGGCAGTACCTTACCAGGGTAGAGCCGGCCTCGCTTCAGGCTGAGGCGCTGACCCAACTTCAAACCCTGGAGACAACCATCATCGGCGAGTCGCCCAATCTCGACACAATGGCCGCCGTCCATACATGGTTTTCCGGCAACGCGCCCACACTGGCGGGCAAAGTCCTCAACTACCTCATCCTTCACCCCACCACGCAAGCCTTGATGGCCTACGCCGGAGAGGAGGCGCTGGCGGAGCACCGGCGGCGGTTTGTCGAAAGATGAAAAACGAGGGAGGAGGAAAATAGATGAACCCGAAATCATTCTCATCACGCTCCATGTTGTTTTGCCGAATAGGTGAACTGATGCTTGTGATCGGCTTCAGTTTGGGGTTAGTTTTCAGCGTCGTTGCCTACACCCAGGCTCCCTCAGCCCAGAGGTTGCATCCTGCCCCCAACACACACACCGCCTCATTGACCACCAGCGTCGCCATTACTTACGATCAGCGCATGGATTTCACGACCCTCTCCACGCGCACTTTCGCCATCCATGCCATGCAGAGCGGCCTATTGACTCAGACCTACGGCGGGTACAGCAGCACATTGTTTCTGACGCCCACCCGGCCTTTCAAACCCGGCGAACTGGTGCAGGTCAGCGCCACCACCGCGACACTCGGCCTGGATGGACACAGGCCACTGTCGCCTACTGTGTGGCAATTTCGCACTGAAGTTGTCCACGGCAGCGGGCACTTTCTTCCGAGCGGTCAACCGTTCGCGGCTGCTGCGTGGGGCACATCTTTAGGGGATATAGATGGCGACGGTGATTTGGATGCTTACATAGGAGCATATCATGGATGGTGGCGCAATGATGGCATGGGAAATTTTTCTCTTTATCAAATTGAAGACCTGGTAGGCGTATTAAGCGCATTAGGGGATATAGACAGCGACGGGGATTTGGATATAGTCGCGACAGGCTGTGAACGTTGGGGAGGGGGGCATGGAAACTTTGCTTTCTTAAATGACGGAGCAGGTAACTTTTCTTACATTGACCAATATCTGGGATCGGAATGTAGCTATGATGTAGCTTTAGGAGATTTGGATGGGGATGGGGATCTGGATGTTGTTTTCGCAAATGGAGCAAATGAAGAAATTCATTGGGGCGACGCAAACACCGTGTGGTTCAATGATGGCGCGGGAAATTTCTCATGGGGTCAAAGACTGGAAGAGTGGAATAATAGCGCGGGGGTAGCCCTGGGCGATTTGGATAATGATGGTGATTTGGATGCTTTTTTTGCCAATGGTTTCAGTTGGCAGACTTTATACCAGCAGCCCAGTACCGTATGGTTTAACGCTGGTGCGGTTCTCAGTGAGACAGGTGGCATTTTCTTTGATAGCGGGCAGTTGTTGGGCAATGATGTGAGTATTGCCGTTGCATTGGGCGACGTAGACCACGATGGCGATTTGGATGCGCTGGTTGGCGGCGTTGATAGTCATCTCTGGTTCAATGATGGCGCAGGGCATTTTTCTGTCAGTGAGCAAGTTTTCTCCGGCGACTGCGTGGATGTTGCGTTGGGAGACCTGGATGGCGACGCCGATCTGGACGCTCTTATGATCAACTGGGATCTTCCAAGTTTTGTATGGTCCAATGATGGAACCGGCCATTTCACGCACACGGCGCAATTAAGCACCACTCATAACTACGCTGCCGCGCTGGGGGATTTGGATGGAGATGGAGACCTCGATTCGTTGATCACCGATTATTCCAGCCAGGTGTGGCTCAATCGCAACCGGGTTGACCTGGTCATTGACAAAAGGATCGCCCCCACCGCAACCTTTGCTCCCGGTCAGGTACTGACTTACACGCTGATTTATACAAACTTGGGCCTTCAGTTGGCGCAGGGTATCCTGACCACTGACCGGCTACCCCTTTCCCTGACACACGTTACTTACCAGAGCAGCCGCCCTATCACGCCCACGGGCAACGTGAGCTATACCTGGCAGGTGGGGGAGTTAGCGCCTGGACAAAACGGCATCATTACGTTGAGCGCGATCCTGCCGGTGCCGTTACCGGCAAGCGTGATCTCCAATACCGCCATCATCACTTCAACCGCGTGGGATAGCGACCTGACTAATAACCACAGCGTCGTCAGCCTTACCATCAGCCACGTTCCCCCTGTGGCCTATACGCGCGTTTTGACGACCGATGAAACCATCCCTCTGCACAGTGTGCTGGATGCCTACGATGCCAATGGCGATGTTCTGACGTACAGTCTGGCCACCCCAGCCGCCTTTGGCATTGTGACGCTCGATGACACCATGAGGGGCAGTTTTACTTACACGCCAGCGAACCGCGTCCAAACTTATGAAGATGCGTTCATTTTCAACGTCAGCGATGGCCTGTATGCCGACAGTGCGACGATAATCCTCAGAATCATCGCTGACAACGAATGGCCCATCGCAATGAACGATGTCTACACCTTATCCGAAGACACCCCTGCCGCCCTCGACGTATTACAGAATGACAGAGATGACGATACGGATCAGAGGGTTCAGATCAGTGAAGTCGGCGTGCCAACCCAAGGGAGCGTCGCGGAAGTGGTGACAGCTACAGGCAGCCTTGTCTTGCCGCGTCCGGTCATCCGTTACACCCCTGCAACCAATTTCCACGGCGTCGAAACCTTCACCTATACGATTGAGGATGACGCCATGGGCGCGGCCACTGCTACAGTGACCCTCACCCTTACAGCCGTCAATGATGCCCCCATCGCTATGGACAATATCCTAACTACTACAATGGGTATATCCCTGACACTTCCCTTGTTGGATAACGATTTTGACGTGGATGGCGACGCTGTGCTGCTTACGCATTGGACGATCCCCCATCACGGCAGCCTCATCACCCACGAGAACCTTATGACCTACATCCCCGAGGCAAAGTTTTGGGGAACAGACACATTTACTTATACAATCAGCGATGGCTTGCTGACGGACGTGGCTATGGCGACCCTTATCGTCGAGGCTTTGCCGGGACACGCCCTCTACTTACCCATCATTTTGAGATAAAAGCCTATGTTCCCTCAAGATTGTACCCTTTTGCCATTATCCGCCGGGGCGCTCCTGATCTCCCGCAGCCACACCGTCTTCTGCCGCATCCCGCCGGGAGACGTGGACGCGACGCGCGCCGTAATCGCCGGGACAGCCGCCGTGGAATCGCTCGCGCCGCCGCTGCGCGCCGCCCTGGAACGGCACGGCTTCTTCGGCCCGCCGCGCCCGGCGAAATACGACGCGCCCAGCGTCCAATTACAGCTCACCAACGCCTGCAACCTGGCCTGCGCCTACTGCTGTACCAACTCCGGCGGCCCACGCGCCGAGGAAGTGACGCTGGAACGGCTGCGCGACGTGGTGCGGCAGATTCCCGCGCGGCTCGGCCCGCAGACGGCGGTGGCGCTGCTCGGCGGCGAACCGCTGCTCGTCCCCTGGGCGCTCGACCTGGCCGACGACATTATGCGGCTGGGCCTGCCGCTGACGATCTTCACCAACGGCATCCCCCTGGCCGACGACGGCCTGGCCGCGCGGACGGCCCGGCTGGCGCAGGCGGGGATGTTGGTGCGCGTGAGTCTCGGCGGGCCGGAGCCGGCGACGTGCGACGCGATCTCCGGCGCCCCCCGATTTGCAGCCGCGCTGCGCGGCATCCACAAGCTGGCAGCGCACGGCGGGCGGGCCACGGTGGACGTGATGTTTATGCCGCAGCACGTCGCGGTCATCGCGGATGAGATGGCGCACCTGCGCCGACAGTTGCCGCCCGATACGCCGATCACGTTTGGGGTGCTTTACCTCAGCGGGCGCGAGGCGGGCGATCATCTGTTTGCGGGACGGGAGGCGTTGGACGCCGCGCTGGATCAAGTGGCGTTTGAGGCGGGCGAGATCATCCCCGCGCCGCAGCCCGCGCCGCTGGCCTTCCGCCGCGAGGGTTGCGGGTGCGCGCTGGGCCAGCACGTCCACATCCGCAGCGACGGCGCGCTCTTCAACTGCTTCAAGATGGAGGAGCAGGTGGGCCGCCTTGACAACGGCGGCTTTGCGGCGGCGGTGCAGGCCATCCGCGATCATCCCCATCGCGCCGCCGACCTGCCGACGTGCGCCGCGTGCCCACTTGCTACACTCTGCGGCGGCGGCTGCCGCTCGGAGAATCTGCTGTACACCGGCGACGCCGACACGCCGCCCTGCGGCCCCTGGCGCGTCCGCGTCCTCAGCGAGCTGCTGGCCGAGGATCGCGTCACTGCCGTGGAGTGGTCAGTCGCCTTCCTGCTTCATGAAGCGCGTCGCCGTGGCATCGAGACGCCGGATTTGCGCCCGGTGCAGCCGTCGCGGCATTTGTTGGATGTGTAGGATGGTAGACGGTAGACGGTAGACGGGGAGGAGAGGGGGAAAGAGGGGGAGAGG
>DAOUGD010000005.1:0-3846 GCA_034429475.1 Anaerolineae bacterium | reverse complement strand
ATTACTCACCATCCTCAATGCCATGGTAAAGAACGGAACACTCTGGCAAGACCCGGAAACTGCTCCCACGCCAGCCTAACCAGAGCGCTCATTTATCACAGTTGCTGACAGGTTTTCTGAAACCTGTCAGGTCCGCCAACGCGATCAAAGAGATGGCGGCATCCCCGCCACTGCCCCGCCCGGTGTGGTAGCCCCTTCGGGGCGAAGCTCAGGGCGGGGCTTCGTTTGTGATGGCTTTGTGCTAAAATGAAGGTAGAGAAGGTCAATATGATCGATATTACTGCTCTGGGTTTTTGGTTGTGGGTGGACGATCAGGAATATTTTGTGCCGTTCGCTGATTACCCGGTTTTTCAAAATGCTACAGTGGCTCAGATTTATGGGGTGGAGCGGTTAGGCCTCACCCAATTCTACTGACCTGAACTGGACGTGGATATTGAGTTGGAAGCTCTGGTGTACCCTGAACGCTACCCGTTGCAATTCCAGTAGCTTCCTTTGCGCCCCTGCGCCTTTGCGTTGAGTAATTCTATTTTTCAAGAGGAACTATGACAGACAAATCCACTTTACAAACCTACCTGACCCGCGCCGAAACCGAGCTTCGGCAAAACATTCTCCCCTTCTGGATGACGCACGCGGTAGACCGCGAGCGCGGCGGATTCTACGGCGAGATCAGCAACGACCTCGTCGTGGACAAGGACGCGCCGCGCGGCGCGCTGCTCACGTCGCGCATCCTGTGGACGTACTCGGCGGCTTATCGGCTGTACCCCGATCCAGCCTATCTGGAGATGGCGCGCTGGGCCTATGCCGATTTGCTGTCCCGCTTCTGGGATGACGCCTACGATGGGCTTTATTGGATGGTCGCTGCCGATGGAACGCCGTTGCGCACGCACAAGCAAATTTATGGGCAGGCGTTCGGCATCTACGCGCTGGCGGAATACTACCGCATCACTGGCGACCAGGCCGCGCTGGATAAGGCCATCACGCTCTTCCGCCGCATCGAGGCGCACAGCTACGACCCGCAGCATCAGGGTTACTTCGAGGCCTGCGGGCGCGCGTGGGAACCGGCGACGGATTGGCGGCTGAGCGCGAAGGACATAAATGAGGCCAAGTCCCAGAACGCACACCTGCACGTGATGGAAGCCTACACCAATCTGCTGCGCGTCTGGCCGGACGCGGCATTGCTCCGCGCGCAGGAGGCGTTGCTCGATGTGATGTTGACGCGCATCCTCAACCCGGCCAACCTGCATTTGCAGCTTTTCTTCGATGCGGCGTGGACGCCTAAAGGCGACAGCATCTCCTACGGGCACGACATCGAAGCGGCCTGGCTGTTGACGGAAGCCGCCGAAGTCCTGGGGGACGCGGACTTGCTGGCGCGGATCAAGCCGCTAGCGGTGAAGATGGCCCAGGTCGTCCACGACGAGGCGCTGGACGCGGACGGCGGCTTGCTCTACGAGGCCGATGCGGCGGGCTTCACCAACACCGACAAGGAGTGGTGGCCCCAGGCCGAGGCGGTGGTGGGCTTTCTCAACGCCTACCAGCGTTCGGGAGAGCCGCACTTTTTGGCGGCGGCGTTCCGCGTGTGGGATTTCATCGAGACGTACTTGGTGGATCGCCAGCACGGGGAATGGTTCCGCTATGTGACCCGCGATCATCAACTAGGGGCGCACGACGCGGCCAAAGTGAGCTTTTGGAAGTGCCCTTACCACAATGGGCGAGCCTGTATGGAACTGGCCGCGCGCTTGAAAGCCTTGATGTAGGGTGCCATTGGTTCGTGGGTAGATAAAAATTCTCACCACTAATCTTCACGAATCCGCACTAATTTTACGCTTTAGATTCGTGAGGATTCGTGAAGATTAGTGGTTTATCTTTTGGGCAACCGTAGAAAATAAAACGCCGGTGAGGTCACTCACCGGCGTTTTTGTCTATGAAAATCACGTTGATTCAGGGCTTGTCCAGCACGTTGCGGATGATTTGCAACAGCTCGTCCGGGCTGGCGAGCTTGTTGAGGTAGGCTGCCGCACCGGCGACCTGCGCCTCGGTACGGTGTCGCTCGCTGGTGCTGGCAGTGAGCATAATGACGGGAATTTGTGTGTATTCCGGCGTCTCGTGTAACTGTTTCAGCAGCGTAATCCCATCCACATCCGGCATCGCCACATCCAGCAGCAGCAGATCCATTGCCTGTTCCTTGAGTCTTTCAAGGGCTTCTTCCGCATTTCCGGCGACAAAGGGGGTAAACTCTGAGTTGCGTAAAATATAACTCAGCATCCGCTGGATGGAGACTTCATCGTCCACGATGAGTATGTTGGTCATAATCGCCTCGCTTTCATGAGAAGACCACAGAAAAACATCTGCTTGGGGAAAGTGGGACTTGAACCCACACGCCTTGCGGCACATGATCCTAAGTCATGCTCGTCTGCCTGTTCCGACATTTCCCCCGACTAAATTTCATTATATGCCAAACATGGTTTGCTGCAAGCAACCTGAGCATTTTTTGTAGTAGGCAACAGCACTTTAAAAAACAGCTCTGACGTGGTATCATGACGGGATGAGTAAAAAACATATCCATTTTCCTCTGACGACGGCGGCCCAGCGCCAATTGTTGTTTGAGACCTGGGAAGCCACTGGCGATGTGGGCGCGGCTTGTCGTACCGCCCATGTCGGGGTCGGGACCTTCTATTACTGGAAGCCCCGATTTGAGACCTTGGGGTATGCGGGGTTACAGAGCTTCGCCAGCCGTGTGCCCAAACAACCGCATCGGACGGCCCCAGCGATAGAGCAAGAGGTGGTAGCCATGCGCCGGGCCCCCCCGGACTGGGGGAAACAACGCTTGGCGGACGCGATGGCGCAAGCGCATGACTGGGTACCAGTGGTGAGTCCGAACACGGTGAAACGGATTTTGAAAGATGCCCAGCTCTGGCCCGAAACCACGAGCGGGGCGAAAAAAAAGACGGCTGCGCCCACGAATCGGACCGCTGCGGAGCCGGGGCAAACCGCGAATATTGACCTGTGCTTTGTGCCGGCGACCCACGAAGTCGCGGTCAAGCTGCCGGCGGTGAGTGGATCGTCGGGGCGGCTGCTGGTGCAACACGCCACCCCCTCAGCCGAGGAGTCGCAGTGGCCGGGACGCGTGTTTGAGGATCCCGAGTTGCCCTACGTGGAGGCCATGCACCGCTTTGTCCAAGCTTCGCAGGAACCCGAGTCCGGGCGAGAGCCGGCTGAGCCCCAAATGACCCCGACGCCGACCGCCGAAAAGCAGGCGGTGCAGCAGGCCAGCGCCCAACTCCGCGGTGAGCGGCGGCAAGTGCGGGCGCAGCGCCGCCTGGAGGATGCGGCCTGGCAGGCGACTCGCGCGGGACACCAGGCGGAGCAGGCTGCCGTGCAGACCCTCTCCACGGAAGACCGGCGGCAACAGCGGCACACGCGCCGGGCCGCTGCGGCCCAATGGCGGGCCCTCCGGGCACAACGGCGGGCCACCCTGGCGCAGCGGGCCCAGGAAGACGCCGATTGGCGGGCCCAACGCCAGCACCTCCGGGAACGCCAGGCGCACCTCCCCGTGGTGACGGCATGGATCGCGGTGTTGGTGGTGTTGGACAATTGTACCCGCCAATGCTGGGGCTTGCCCTTGTTCGTGACCGGCGCCCATCTCACCGCCGAGGTGATTGTCGCGGCCTTGCGGGAACTATTGCCGCCCGAGTTGCAGTTCTTGATCTCGGACCGGGGCGTGCATTTCAAGGCCCAGACCTTTCACGACTTCCTGCACAGTCGGGCCTGTGTCCATGTCCTGATTGCCCGGCATCGCCCGCAGTCCAATGGCATTGCCGAACGCTTTGTGCGCACGCTCAAAGAATG
>DAOUGD010000004.1:0-1610 GCA_034429475.1 Anaerolineae bacterium | reverse complement strand
CGATCTCCCCCCGTCTACCGTCTACCGTCTACCGTCTACCCATCTCTCCATCCGCGGCGCCCGCGCGCACAATCTCCAATCCGTGGACGTGGACTTCCCCAAGGGTGCGCTCACCGTAGTCACCGGCGTGTCCGGCTCCGGGAAATCCAGCCTGGTGGGGGACGTGCTTGAGGCGGAAGCCCGGCGGCGCTTCCTCGAGACGCTCTCGCTGTACGAGCGACAGGGGCTGCACGAAGGCCCGGAAGCGCCGGTGGACAGCGTCACCGGCCTGGGCGTGACCGTCATCGTGGATTCAGGCGGGCGCGGCGCGTTCGGGCGGCGCAACACCGTCGGCGCCGTCACCGAGATCGCGCGACATCTGGCGGTGCTGTTCGCCGCCTGGGGGGAGCGCGTCTGTCCCGCCTGCGGCGCTCCGTTGGCGCGCATCGCCGCAACGCGGCAGGTCGCCGAGGGCCAGCGCAGCGGGATGTGGCAGTGTCCGCAATGCGACTTCAGCGCGCCCCTGCCGGCGCCCCGGCACTTCGATGCCGGCGTTTACGCCGCCGTCTGCAAGACCTGCCACGGCATCGGCAGCTTGCGCAAGCCCAATCCCGACAAGCTCATCATCGCACCGGAACTGCCCCTGTGCGGCGGCGCGATGTATTCGCCGGGCTTCTTCCCCAAGGGTTACCTCTGCAAGCCGATGAACGGCGGCTACGAAGCAGTGCAGGCGTTGGCGCAGCATCTCGGCTTCGACCCGGCGACCACGCCCTGGAATCAGATGAGCCAAGAAGCGCAGGAAGCCTTTCTTTTCGGCTATCCCGAAAAACTGCGCATCGTTCACCAAAGCCGCAACGGAACCACGTCCGAGCATTGGGGTCACATGCCCGGCTTCTTCGGCTGGATTCGAGATTGGGACGTCGGAGGCACGTACACCGACGACGTTCTCTGCCCCGACTGCCAGGGCGCGCGCCTGCGTCCCGACTACGCGAGCGTGACGCTGGCCGGACACACGCTGCACGAGTTGAACGAGATGTCGCTGGCAGAGTTAAGTTCCAAGTTTCAAGTTGAAAGTTTCAGGTTGCAGATAGCCAACTTTGAGCTTTCAACTTTGAACTTTCAACTTGCCTCTTCCAGCCTTGAGACCATCCGCAAACGCCTGCGCTTCCTGCTTGAGGTTGGGCTAGGGTATTTGCACCTGAGCCGCGACGCGGCGATGTTATCGGCGGGGGAGGCGCAGCGGATCAAGCTGGCGGGGCTGCTCGGCAGCGGCCTGACTTCGCTCACGATCCTGGCGGACGAGCCGACGCGCGGGATGCACCCGGCGGAGGTGGACGCCCTGATCGCCGCGCTGCACAGCCTGCGGGACGAGGGCAACACCGTCATCATCGTCGAACACGATCCGGGTGTCATCCGCGCCGCCGACTACCTGGTGGACGTGGGGCCGGGCGCGGGCACATCCGGCGGCCAAATCGTCGCCGCCGGCGCGCCCGCCGAAGTCCTGCAAACGGACACCCTGACCGCGCGCTGGCTGCGCAGGATGGAGGAGGCAGGAGGCAAGAAGCAAGAAGCAAGAGGCAAGAAGCAAGAAGCAAGAAGCGAGAAGCCGTCTCCCCCTCCCCCCTTCCCCC
>DAOUGD010000003.1:0-5376 GCA_034429475.1 Anaerolineae bacterium | reverse complement strand
GCAGTGATTACCGCGCTTTCCGCGTGGAGAGCGCGGCTACTCGCGTGCGGCTCCTGACAGGCGACGATTGACTCTGTCACGCCCTTTTTTCGCGTTGGGAGTATTCTGTGTTAAGGTGCAAAAGTCGAGATTCAGTCATGCTATGGCACAGGTTGATATTTTTCCGTTTAATCCGTTCAATCCGCGGTTCACCAGCGGTTGGATGAAAATTTTCAACGCAGAGACGCAGAGAGCGCAGAGATTTTGCTACTTGCTATTCGCTATTCGCTATTCGCTATTTTCAGAGAAGGAGCAAAGAGATGATCACCGAGGCAACCCCTTCAGTATCGTTGGCGGATGTGCGCATCCGCGACCCGTTTGTTTTGCCTGACCCGGACACGCAGACGTACTATCTGGTCACGGCGCTGCCGCCCGGCGAGGGACGCGCGCGGCCCGGCGTGGGCGTCTACACCAGCAAGGATTTGGCGACCTGGGAAGGGCCGACGCCGATCTTTGAGACTCCGGCGGATTTCTGGGCACAGGGGCCGATCTGGGCGCCGGAGATGCACCGTTACGAGGGGAAGTACTACCTCTTCCTCACGTTCAACACCGATCTGCCTTTGCCCGAATCGGCGGTCGAACCGGAGGGACGCCAGCCGGCCTGGCCGCCGTTGGTACAGCGCGGCACGCAAATCCTGGTGGGCGACACGCCGCTCGGCCCGTTCCGGCCGTTCGCCAACCACGCGCACACTCCCGCCGACGTGATGACGCTCGACGGGACGCTGTGGGTGGAGGATGGCATCCCTTGTCTGGTCTACTGCCACGAGTGGGTGCAACTCGGCGACGGCGCGGTGGAGGCGGTGCGGCTCGCGCCCGACCTTTCCGCCGTGGCGGGCGAGCCGGTTACGCTTTTCAGGGGCAGCAATGCGCCCTGGGTGCGTCCGGGGCAGCCGCACTACGTCACCGACGGGCCGTTCCTCTACCGCACGCGGACCGGCAAGCTGCTGATGCTGTGGTCCACGTTTGGCTGGTTCGGCTACATGACCCTGATCGCGGCCTCCGAGTCGGGCAGCGTCCACGGGCCGTGGGTGCAGCAGGGCCGTCCACTGTTTATGCAGGATGGCGGGCACGGGATGATCTTCCACCGCTTCGACGGCACGCCGATGCTCGCGCTCCATCAGCCCAACCGCAGCCCGCACGAGCGCGCGCTCCTGCTCGAACTGGAGGACGAAGGCGACACGCTCACCATCGTCCGCCGCCCGGCCACCAGCGTCCCCTTCGCCGATCCCGACCTGCCGACGGAGGCGCGCATTGACGACCTTCTCGCGCGGATGACGCTCGACGAGAAGATCGCCTGCCTGGGCACTGTGCCGGATGTGCCGCGCCTGGGCGTCTGGGGCACGGGCCACGTCGAGGGGCTGCACGGGCTGGCGATGGGCGGCGCGCCGGGCAACTGGGGGCGCCCGTCGCCCGTGCCCACCACGCAGTTCCCGCAGGCCATCGGCCTGGGCGAGACGTGGGATCCCGACCTCATCCGGCAGGCCGCCGCCGTCGAGGGCTACGAGACGCGCTACCTGGCGCAGAGCAAGCGCTTCCGGCGCGGCGGGCTGGTGGTGCGCGCTCCCAACGCCGACCTGGGCCGCGACATCCGCTGGGGCCGCACCGAGGAATGTTACGGCGAGGACGCCTTCCTCAACGGGACGCTCGTGACGGCTTTCGTGAAGGGCTTGCAGGGCGACCATCCCCGCTACTGGCTGACGGCGTCGCTGCTCAAGCACTTCCTCGCCAACAGCAACGAGGACGAGCGCGAGTCCTCGTCCTCGGACTTCGACCAGCGGCTCTTCCGCGAATACTACTCCGTCCCCTTCCGCATGGGCATTGTGGACGGCGGCGCGCGCGCCTACATGGCCGCCTACAACGCCGTCAACGGCGTCCCCTGCACCGTCCACCCGATATTGAAGGACGTCACGGTCAAAGAGTGGGGGCAGGACGGCATCATCTGCACCGACGGCGGCGCGTTCACGCTGCTGCTGACCAAGCACCAGTACTACCCCGATTTGGAGATGGCGGCGGTCGCCGTGATCAAATCCGGCATCAACCAGTTCCTGGATCGCTACCGCGAGGCGGTGCAGGGCGCGCTCGACAAGGGTTGGCTGGTGGAGGCCGACCTCGACGCAGTGCTGCGCGGCGTTTTCCGGGTGATGATCAAGCTGGGGATGGCCGATCCGCCGGAGATGGTGCCGTACAGCACCATCGGGACGGAGCCGGAGCTGCCGTGGGAGAGCGAGAAGCACAAAGCGCTGGCCCGGCTCGTCACGCAGAAATCCATCGTCCTGCTGAAAAATGAGCGAGCCTTGCTGCCGCTCGACAAAAGCGCGCTCAAGACCGTCGCCATCATCGGCCCGCGCGCCGACGAGGTGCTGCTGGACTGGTACAGTGGCGACCCACCCTACGCCGTCACCGCGCTGGCGGGCATCCGGGGGAAGGTGGGGGACGGCGTGACCGTGACCTACGCGAAGGACAACGCGGACGGCGAGGCCGTCAGGCTGGCGGAGGCGGCGGACGTGGCGATTGTCGTCGTGGGCAACCATCCCACCGGCGACGCGCCCTGGCTGCAATGTCCCACCCCCAGCGACGGCAAGGAAGCTGTAGATCGCCGCGCCATCGCGCTGGAGCAAGAGGAGCTGATCAAGCAGGTGCTTCGCGTCAATCCCAACACCGTCGTCGTGCTGATCAGCAGCTTCCCGTTTGCGATCCCCTGGACGCAGCGACACGTCCCGGCGATCCTGCACATGACGCACAACAGCCAGGAATTGGGGAATGCTCTGGCTGACGCGCTCTTCGGCGACGTGAATCCCGGCGGGCGGCTGGTGCAGACGTGGCCGCACAGCCTCGAGCAGTTGCCGCCGCGCCTGGACTACGATTTGCGCAACGGGCGGACGTACATGTACTTCAAGGGCGAGCCGCTCTATCCGTTCGGCTTCGGCCTGAGCTACACCACCTTCGCGTACAGCCATCTGCGGTTGAGCGCGGATCACCTCGCGCCCGACGGCGAGATCACCGTGAGCGTGGACGTGACGAACACCGGCGACCGCGCGGGCGACGAAGTCGTGCAGCTCTACGTGAAGCACCTGCACTCGACCGTCGAGCGCCCCAAGAAGGAATTGAAGGGCTTCCGGCGCATCACCCTGCAACCGGGCGAGACACAAACCGTGACCCTACCGCTCAAAGCGGAATCGCTGGCCTATTGGGACGCCGATCTCGGCGGCTGGCAGGTGGAGGCCGACCGGGTGCGCGTGCTGGTGGGCGCGTCCTCGGCAGACATCCGGCTGGTGGGCGAGTTTGCGGTGGGGTAATGTCAGAATTGGTGAAATGAGAATGTAGCACAAACTTCAGTTTGTTTGCTTTGCGAAAGAGCAAACTGAAGTTTGCGTTACTTTGGTATTCATAGGGGCGAGTTACGACGATGGCATGGCAAGACCAACTCAAAGGCGATTCCCTTTCCTGGCTGTTGGAATCCGCAGGGCCGGGCGTCCGATACCTGGCGCTGCGCGATCTGTTGGATCGTCCGCCGGATGATCCGGACCTTTGCGCAGCCCGCCAGGCGGCGCACACGCAAGGCCCTATCGCCGCAATTCTGGCGGAGATGGCGCCGGGGGGCTATTGGGTACACCCGGGCGCGGGATACAGTCCGAAGTACCGGGCGACGGTCTGGGCGACCCTCGCGCTGGCGCAGTTAGGGGCAGTGATGACGGAAGACGCGCGCATCGCCCAGGCGTGCGCCTATCTGCTGGACCACACGTTTACGGCGGCCGGGCAGGCTTCCATTTCGGGCGCGCCCTCCGGCGTGGTGGATTGCCTGCACGGGAATCTCGTCTGGGCTTTGCTGGCGCTGGGCTGCGACGACCCGCGCCTGGAGCCGGCCTTCGAGTGGATCGCGCGCAGCGTCACCGGCGAGGGCGTCGCCCCGGCATCGGATCGGCAGGCGCCGGTGCATTACTATTCCGTCAAATGCGGGCCGGACTTCGTGTGCGGGTACAATCACGGCCAGCCGTGCGCGTGGGGCTGTGTGAAGCTGCTGCTGGCACTGGGGAAGTGGCCGCAGGCGCGCTACACGCCGCTGCTTCACCGCGCCCTCCAACGGGGCGTGGATTATCTGTTGAGCGTGGAGCCGGCGGAGGCGTCCTACCCCATCGGCAACAGCGGCAAGCCAAGCCAGAACTGGTGGAAGTTCGGCTTCCCGGTGTTCTACGTGACCGATCTGCTGCAACTGGCCGAGGCGTTGGAGGGCGTGGGCTACGGCGCCGACCCGCGCCTGGCGGGCGTCCTGGCGTTGATCCGAGACAAGCAAGACGTCCAGGGGCGCTGGGCGCTGGACTACGACTACACCGGCAAGACGTGGGCCGATTTCGGCGCGAAGCGCCAGCTCAACCCCTGGGTCACGCTGCGCGCGCTGCGGGTGTTGAAGGCTTGCGGTTAACGCCCTGGCGCGCGGATGAGCGTCAGGCTGAAGCCGCCCAGATCGATCAGAAAGTGCTGTGTGCCAACCGGGGTCGCGGACGTGAATTCCGGTGTGTACTTTGTGTCCTTAGTGGTTTTTCCAGCGGGGTCGTTTCTCCGTCTATTTCAACAGCAGGTAGGGCAATCCTGCCACCTGCCTGGGCATGCCGGGCGCTACCTCGATTTCACTTCCCATTCGCGTGACGACGACATCGGCAGGCAGTGAGGCCAGGTATTCTTCCAACGTGAAGGTTTCGTCAGTGGCCCAGCGCGCATTGGGTAAGACGCTGAAGTGGGTGGGGATGATGGTGCGCGCTTGCAGGCTGTCCATCTCCGGCAAAAGCCGATCCAGGGGCAGCACGTAGCCGTCAATGTTTACCAGGATGACATCGGCATGGGCAATGGCGGCCCGGATTTCGGGTTCGGCAATCAGTCCCGCGTCGCCCAGATGCACAATCCTGGCCCCCGCGACCTCGAACACGAAGACTACGTTGCGCAGTTCCGAGGGGCCGGAAGGCGATCCCTCGCGGCTGGCGTAGCCGGTCACTTTGACCATGCCGACCTGGTAGACGCCGGGTTCGGTGATGATCTGCGGTGCGCCGCCGATGGCCGCCACGTTGTTGTGATCGGAGTGGATGTGGCTGACGGTCACGGCGTCGGCAGTCAGGTTGGCCGGCAGTGGCCGCAATCCAGGCGGGCACTCACTGCCGTAGGGATCGCTGACGATCCGGGCGCAATCCGGCGCAGTAAGCAAGGTACAGGCATTGCCCAGCAATTGAAGTGTTGTCATTTCAGAACCTCTTTTGATTTAGTATCTATCCGAAAATTCGTTTTGGCTCGTGATTTGCGCCTAAAGGCGCGGTTGAGGGGGTGTTTTTTCGTGGGCGGGCGTAGCCC
>DAOUGD010000002.1:0-32260 GCA_034429475.1 Anaerolineae bacterium | reverse complement strand
GGTTGTGGGGGCCGCTGCTTCGCTGCTTCGCTGATCCGCTGATTCGCTGATCCGCTGCTCCGCTGATCCGCTGATCCGCTGCTCCGCTGATCCGCCGCTCCGCTGCTCCGCCGCCCCGCCGCTCCGCTGATCCGCCGCCCCGCCGCTCCGCTGATCCGCTGATCCGCTTTTTCGCCATTCGCCATTCGCCATTCGCCATTCGTAACCCGCCAACAAATCCTTTAGCTTTCTGCCGGCCAGGATTTTGGCGGCGAGTTTGGCGAGGGGGATGCCGATGGCTTTGCTGACGAAGGGGACAGTGCGCGAGGCGCGGGGGTTGGCTTCCAGGATGTAGAGCTGGTCGCCTTTGATCGCCATCTGGAGGTTGACCAGGCCGCGCGCGCCCATCGCCAGCACGAGGCGCGCGGCGGCGTCTTCGATGCGGGCGGCCATGCGGTCGGAGAGGCTGGCCGGCGGCAGCACGCACGCCGAGTCGCCCGAATGGACGCCAGCTTCTTCGATCTGCTCCATCAACCCGGCCACCCACACGTCCTCGCCGTCGGTGAGGATGTCCACGTCCAGTTCCAGCGCGTTTTCCAGAAAACGGTCAATCAGCACCGGGTAGCCTTCGGAGACGCGCGCCGCTTCCAGCACGTACTGTTCCAACTCGGCGGCGGAGTCGGCAATCTCCATCGCGCGCCCGCCCAGGACGTAGCTGGGACGCACCAGCACCGGATAGCCCAACTGCTCGGCGACGACCAGGGCTTCGGGAACGGTGGTCGCCATGCCGTAGGGCGGGCTTTTCAGGCCGAGCTGCTCCAACAGCGCGCCGAATTCCTCGCGGTTTTCGGCCAGCTCGATGGCCTCGAAGCGCATCCCCAGGAGTGGGACGCCCTGCTTGACGAGCGTGCGCGCCAGCTTGAGCGGGGTCTGCCCGCCGAAGCTCACGACCACGCCCACGGGTTTCTCGTTTTCGATGAGGGTCAGCACGTCCTCCAGCGTCAGCGGCTCGAAGTACAGTCGGTCGGACGTGTCGTAATCGGTGGAGACCGTCTCCGGGTTCGAGTTGACCATGATGACCTCATAGCCTTCCTCTTGCAGCGCCCACGCCGCGTGGACATTCGCATAGTCAAACTCAATCCCCTGCCCAATTCGATTCGGCCCCGATCCCAGCACCACCACCCTGGGCTTCTCCGTTCCTGCCGCCAAACCCCCATCCGTTAAATCCGTTAAATCCGTTGAGACGGCTTCGTTCTCGCTGCCGCCGTAGGTCGAGTAGAAGTAGGGCGTGGCGGCCTCGAATTCGGAGGCGCAGGTGTCCACCATCTTGTAGACCGGCCACACGCCCAGGTCGGCGCGGCGTTGGCGGACCTCGTCCACGCTACGCTTGAAGATGTCGGCCAGCTCGCGGTCGGACATCCCCAGCGCCTTGCCCTCGCGCAGCAGGTCGGCGTCCAGCGCGTCCCAGGGCGTGGCGTAGAGGCGTTTCTCGTACTGGATGAAGCGATCCAGTTCGCTGAGGAACCAGGGGTTGATGCCGGTGATCTCGTTGATCTCGTCCACGCTGAATCCGCCGCGCAGCGCCGCAAAGACGTAGGCCAGCCGCTCCGGCGTGGGATTCGCCAGGTACTCGCGGAGGTGGTCGAAGTCCAGGCGCGGCGTGGCGTCCAGCTCCATCGAGCGCAGCGCCTTGCCGAGCGCCTCCTTGAACGTCCGCCCGATCGCCATGGCCTCGCCCACCGACTTCATCTGCGTGTTGAGGCGCGGGTCGGCGCCGGGGAATTTTTCCAACTGGAAGCGCGGGATTTTCACCACCACGTAATCCAGCGTCGGCTCGAAGGCGGCGGTGGTGCGGCGGGTGATGTCGTTGGGGATTTCGTCCAGGCGGAAGCCCACGGCCAGCAGCGCGGCGACTTTGGCGATGGGGTAGCCGGTGGCCTTCGACGCCAGCGCCGACGAACGGCTGACGCGCGGGTTCATCTCGATGACCACCATGCGCCCGTCCGCCGGATTGACCGCAAACTGGATGTTGGAGCCGCCCGTGTCCACGCCGATGGCGCGCAGCACGGCCAGCGAGGCGTCGCGCATCCGCTGGTACTCGCGGTCGGTGAGCGTCTGCGCGGGCGCGACCGTGATCGAGTCGCCGGTGTGGACGCCCATCGGGTCGAGGTTTTCGATGGAGCAGACGATGATCGCGTTGTCCGCGCCGTCGCGCATCACCTCCATCTCGTATTCCTTCCAGCCGATGACGGATTCTTCGAGCAGGACGGTGGCCGTGGGGCTTTCGATGAGCGCCTGGGCGACGATGGCCGTGAGTTCGGCGGCGTTGTAGGCGATGCCGCCGCCCGTCCCGCCGAGCGTGAAGCTGGGGCGGGCGATCAGTGGATAGCCCAGTTCCTCGGCCACGCCCATCGCCTCGCGCAAGCTGCCGACCTGCTCGCTGCGCGGCGTCTCCAGGCCGATGTCGCGCATCGTCTGCTTGAACAGTGCGCGATCTTCGGCCAACTGGATGGCCTTGAACGACGCGCCGATCAGCTCGACGCCGTACATTTCCAGCACGCCGTTTTCGGACAGCGCGACCGCCAGGTTGAGTGCGGTCTGCCCGCCGAGCGTGGGCAGCAGCGCGTCGGGTCGCTCCTGCGCGATAATCGCCTCCACGAACTCCGGCGTCAGCGGCTCGATGTAGACCGCGTCCGACAGCTCCGGATCGGTCATAATCGTCGCCGAGTTGGAGTTGACGACGACCAGTTTATACCCGGCCTGCCGCAGCGCCTTGAGCGCCTGCGTGCCGGAGTAGTCAAATTCGGCAGCCTGCCCGATGACGATCGGGCCGGAGCCGAGGATGAGAATTTTTTGGATGTCGGTTCGTTTGGGCATAGTCACTTTTTACTTGTCAGGAGATTCTATGCTTCCGATGAGTTGCTCGGATTCCATTTTTTCGATAAGTTTTAACATCTTGATTCGGTTGTCTGTGTTATAACACACTATGCTATAAAAGATGATAAAAATCATCGAGGTGTCGCGGATTTCTTCTCCAAAGAAGATTTTAGAAACGAGTAGCAACACGCTTAGACCTATAAGCACAGGAAACATAAATGTGCGCGATCTTTCCAATCGCCAAAGAAGGTCTTCCCGTTTGTATGGATCCAACGTTTGCTCAATGAAAGCAGCGTCTCCTTTTGCGAAATCAAATAAATTCATCGTAGCGCCTCCTGAAAATGAATAGAACACGGATGACACGGATTGGACGGATTCAACGGTTACTGTTCGCCGTTGGTTTTTGCGCGAGATTCTATTCCCTCAAAAATTTTTACTATCTTGAGTCGGATATCCAGGTAAAGGAAGCCCATGCTAAACAAGAGAAAACCGCCCAACATAACAGACACCGTCACGCCGCCGTTGGAAAAAAGAGAAACAGCAAAGAGCACAAACATCAGAACCATGGAACTAAAGTATATCTTACGCTCTCTTTTTAGGTTCCTGATCGCGGTTTGCCGTTCCGTCGAAACAAGTATGGATTTAACAAAGTTGTTATCATCTTTCTCTAAATCGAATAACTTCACCATAATATCCTCCAATTTCAAGCCGTAAGTCGGCCTTTGCTATTTTGTTCCACCATCGCCATAAACTCTTCAAAGAACCCCTGAGCGTCGTGCGGGCCAGGGCAGGCTTCGGGGTGATGCTGCACCGAGAACGCCGGGTAGTCGCGCAGCCGCAGCCCTTCCAGCGTGCCATCGTTCAACGACAACTGCGTGACTTCGATTGGCCCAAATTCCAACGGGCTTTCACCCACGAGCGGCTCTTTGGGAAGCAATTCCGCCATTGTGAGGGGGGGAGTAGGGAGTAGGGAGTAGGGAGTAGGGGCAGAAGAATTGTCCGCTGATCCGCTGATCCGCTGATCCGCTGACTCGCTGCTTCCTGCCTCTTGCTTCTTGCCTCCTGCTTCTTTTTCCAACGGCGTCCACGCAATGCCGAGGCTGGCCGGGTCAACGGCGAAGCCGTGATTCTGGGTGGTGATGAGGATGCGACCCGTCGGGAAATCTTTGACCGGGTGGTTGACGCCGCGATGTCCGAAGCGCATCTTGTAGGTCTGGCCGCCGAGCGCGATGCCGAGCAGTTGGTGGCCCAGGCAGATGCCCGCGAGCGGTACGCGCTGGCCGAGCAGGCCGCGCATCAATGCAATCGTCGCGTGGAGCGGTTCCGGGTCGCCGGGGCCGTTGGACACCAGCACGCCGTCCGGCTTGAGCGCGAGCACGGCATCCAACTCAGCGTCATAAGGCACAACCGTCACCGTTGCTCCACGCGCTTCCAACTCACGGGCGATGTTGGCCTTGAGGCCGCAATCTACGATGACAATATGATGCAGGATGCAGGATGCAGGATGCAGGATGCAGGATGCAGGATTCTCGTCTCTTGCCTCTTGCCTCTTGCCTCTTGCTTCTTGCTTCTTGCCTCTTGCCTCTTGCATCGTTACGAACTGCGCTAAATTGCTGCCCGCCATTTGGGGGCTTTCCTTCACGCGGGCGATGAGACTGGCGGGGTCGAGGTCGGTGGTGGAGAGGGCGCCGCGCTGCGCGCCGTGGGTGCGCAGGCGGCGGGTGAGCGCGCGCGTGTCCACGCCTTCGATGGCAACGATGCCGGCCTGCGTCAGGTAGTCGAGGAAGGAGAGCGTCGCAAGGGGGTTGTACATCCCACGGGCGGCGCGATGCACCACGAATCCGGCGACCTGCACCTTGCCCGATTCCACGTCCTCCGGGTTCACGCCGTAGATGCCGATTTCCGGGTACGTCATCACCACGATCTGCCCGCAGTATGACGGGTCGGTGAGGACTTCCTGGTAGCCGGTCATCCCCGTGTTGAACACGAACTCGCCGAAGGTTTCGCCTTCCGCGCCGATGCTTACGCCCCAGAAGAGCGTGCCGTCTTCGAGGGCGAGTAGGGCGGGTTTGGGGTTAGTGGTCATTTGCAAAAATTCTCCTAAAACCGTATCTTTGAATGCTTATCATTTTTACATTAAACCATCTAATAGTGCTTGGCATTGGTTATAGCGGTAGGTTACTCACACGATCTTGAATTTCCCAATTGACAACCTTTAATCCATCATCAAGTAAACTATCAGCTTTTCTTTCAGCTAGAGGGTCGACAGCTAGATTCAATCTGTGGCGCAAGCATTCTTGCTGTTCCTGAGTTAAACTTTCCCACCAATCTGGCGCAAAATAAGTGTTTTCAAAAAACTCGAAGACAAAACGAACTATAGCGTGAGGAATTTCCGTATTGGATAACATATCAAGCGAACGAATAAATCTATTACCAATAACACTATCATTCAACCAACTGAAAACTATTGAGCCACCTGTTTGTGAGCCTATTATTGAAAATGCGAATCCTGCTTTTCTCTGATCGACTTTAGAAAAATCTTGTAGTACATTCCCTGCGAAATCTATGTCAAAAAATAAGGCTCCACTGCACATAATATCAGGGATCGTGTTCAGTTTTAACATATAGTATCTGACTGGAGAAAAATCTCCTTTTATCAAAACATCGTCATATAATGACTTTTGATATTCAATATCCTTCAGCCCAATTTCCGTTCCAATAGTAAGTGAATTAGCAATGGTCTGAATAGAAATTTGTTCGCTGAGAGGTTTTCCCCGATCTATAGTCCTGTAATAAGGCATTGTTGCGAGAGCGGCTCGTTTAGTAAACAACTCTCTACATATGGGTCTATAACTCAATAAAAAAATCTGTTCCAAAGTGGGTTGAAAGGGATGTTTTTCGAGAGGTGAAAAAACTACATTATCATGATAGCTACAAAACCCAGTAAATGTTGATGCGTTCTTAATTCCAATAAGGCGTGCTTCTAATTTGCCAGATGTACGCTTTAGTGTAGTAAAGTCTCCAAAGAATTTGTAGACATGGCTATTACGTGCTATGAGGTTTAATCCTCCATTAAGTTGGATAGTATGTGCCTTGATTATTTTTCCCTGGCAAGCATTTAAGTTCGCAGATGGATGTAAACAGTATTTTTTATCAAACGCTTGATGAAATTGTTGTATGACTTCCTGGTGCAAAGGAGATGGTTCGCGTTCTCTGTTCAAATGGCAAAACTTATACTTCTTGCCTGAACCGCACCAACACAGGTCATTCCGACCAAGTTTGAAATCCATGCAATTTACTCCATCAGAAGTACGTATTTCGACGAGTCGAAATTGTGTATTGCGACATCACTACCAAATCCACCCGCTGCGTCCACCCCACGCTCTTCCAAAAGGCAATCGCGGTGGCGTTGACCGCAAAGACGAAGAGGTGGCACTTGTCAATGCCCTCGGCGGCGAGCGCGGCCAGGCAGCGGGTCGCAAGCGCCTTGCCGAGTCCCTGGCGGCGGTGGCTTTCGCGCACGGTCAGGTGGTGGATGTAACCGCGCCGCCCGTCATGCCCGCAGAGGACGGCTCCCACCAGCAGATCGCCATCCCAGGCCGTGGAGCTACAGCCGGGGTTGCGCGCCAGGTAGCGGCCAATCGCCTCGCGGGAATCGGCGTCACTCAGCCCCACGCCCTCGGCGGATTGCCAGAGCGCGAGGACGGCGTCGTAGTCGGAAAGGGTTAGTTCACGGATTGTCGTTGTCATTTGGCTCCTGATAAAGTCGAAAGTCCTAGGTCGAAAGTCAAATCGTCAAAAACAGCAGATATTTTATGGGCACGGGACAGCTAAATCCTCGCGGACTTCAAAGCAGTTTGTGGCGTCGGGATTTATGTAGGTCTGGTAAAAAGCGTCTGGCTGAATACCGGCGGCTTCTTCCAATGAGACGGGAATACAGGCAGAATAGCAGTTTTGCATCTGTCTATTCAACTTCGCTCCAGGCGATGCCAACGTGAAACCAAAGTAGGTTGTGCTCCCAAGCGCAGGACAGATCAATATTTTTCCATCCTGACTTTGGGTTTTGCTGCCATAATGCGCCACAATCCCTAAGTCATCATACACGAGCGCCAGTTGGTAGCCATCGTAACAATCTGGCCGGGTATAGTCAACTAAAATCTCAGAAGGCACACCTAAAAGCTTTAAAGTAGGCGTCAAGGCATAATGTTGCCAATCCTGCATTAGATGGCGAGATTGGGTTAAGACTGCCACCTCCTCACGCATACGTGCAGGTGGATAGGGTCCATCCCCAACTGTTTCTAGCAAGGGTGGTTCTCCGCTGACATAGATGGAAGAAATGACACCGTCCTGGACATAAAAGCTTTGTCTGACAACATAATCCAGTGGAAGCGGCTCGTGCCGAGCGAAAAGTCCCACATTGTATAAAAGAGTGTCGTCGTTTAGGCGCCAGAATTCCATTGCCTTGCCGTATCTAGCAAACAAGGCTTGTGCCTCCTCTATCCGTGTGACGCCTGGCGTGATGCCCCACCAGCATGGCAATTCACAGCCGCCGTTGGTTTCCAACAATTCCAGTAAACGCGCATCTTCTTTAGGACGAAAAATCGGATCAAAGTCTTCCGGCAGTAGGGGGGTGAAAAACTCCGATACAGACCTGGGCACCCGCAAACAATTGGGAGATGCGGGTTCCCGAAACGTGGTGGCGAAAACCTCCGGCGAAACATTTTCTATCACTTTCCAATACTCGTCCACATCATACATATTTATCGCCTGGAAATAGTCCCGCAAGGTATGGAAAACGGCGCCCGGCGCTTGAAAACTGAGAATCATACGCGGGGTCCCTTCGGCAATGGGGCAAATGAGGGTCGTTGCGGCATCCTCCACCGTATCTACCGTATAACCAAACAAAACTCCTACATCGGCATACTCGACCCACAAGGTGTCATAGTACACATCAACATACCCCTTGCCATACACTTGCGAGGGTGTGCCATACCGGGCAAGCACATCTGCTAACTGAAAATGTGCCAGATAGGTGCTCACTGCCCCGGTATAAGTTCCTGTTCCGTCCGAAAGTGAGGTTTCAATATAAATTCCTGTTACCGTCTCGTCTTTACTCCAAATCTCGAAATGGTCCAGGTAATCAGGATACTGCTCACTCAGATCTAAAATCGCGTAGGTGAAATCGGACTTTCCATTGACCTCAGCCACCAACTCCCGCCACAAATCCAACGCATCTTGCCACGAAGTCTTCCCCGGTGTGATGCCGCCCCAGCAAGGCGGTTCGCAGCCTTCAATGGCTAAGTTCCTTTCAATGATTTCCCGCTTCGCCTCTGGAAGCATAGTGGGAGTCGGCGTCGGCGTGGGGGTTCGCGTCGGGAAATGCGTCCAGGTTGGTTTGGGCGTCCGCGTTGGCGTCAAGGTGGGAGATGGCGTAGACGAGGGAACGGCGGTAGGTGTGGAAGAAGGGGGGACGGTGTTGGTGGAAGATGGAGACGCCGTTGTCACCTCCACCGTTTGTGAGGGTGGCTTCACTCGTTGAGCGCGAACTTCCCAATGTCCAGGAGAATCTTGAACTATTACGACATGGTATTCCGAACCGTTCGTAAATCGTATGACTTGTTCGTATTCCATCCAGAAATTATCGCGCGACACAATGGTAAAGTCAGCCGTAAAATCAGCCGACATTGTAGGCAAGTCATCCCCATCTATAGAAAATTTCGAGGAACTCTTCCCTGCAATGGTAGAAAGCACAAACTCTTTCAGTGCGCGGTCTGTTTCCTGGCTTTCATATTTCAAATACACAATGGACAATGGCGCACAAGCCAATATAGTCAAAAGTAGGGTGATTGGGATACCCCACCATTTCCACCGAGGTATCCCGAACCATGCAACACATAGGAATAGCCATACGAAAATGATAATAGGGAAACCATATATGAGATTTCTATACTTTGCAAAAAGTACAATCCCACCGGTTAACCACAACACCAGTAACCAGAAGGATTTGGATTTAAGCCACCCAAAACGTGATAGAGCGGGGATAACTTTACTTGCTTTTTCGCTCATTCGCTTTCTCGCTTATTCGCTTTTTCGCTTTCTCGCTTATTCGCTTTTTCGCTTTCTCGCTCACTCGCTCACCCGCCGATACACCACTTCCCCATCCACCAACACCAGCTCCGGGACGGTGCGGTAGTCGAAGGGGTGGCCGCTGAAGACGACGATGTCGGCGTCTTTGCCCGGCTCCAGGCTGCCGATGCGCTGCTCCACGCCGATGATTTCGGCGGCGGTGATGGTGATCGCTTTGAGGGCGTCTTCTTCGGGCATTCCCTCGCGCACGGCCAGCGCGGCGTTGAGGGCCAGGTACTTGACCGCGCCCATTTCGTCGGTCTGGATGGCGACTTTGACGCCGGCCTTGCTCATCAGCCCCGGATTCTTAGGGGTCATATCTTTGAGTTCGTACTTCAGCGCGGAAAAGATAATCGGCCCGGCGGTCACGGGGATGCCCTTTTCCGCCAGGATGTCGGCGATTTTGTAGCCCTCGGTGGCGTGCTCGATACTGATGTCCAGCCCGAATTCCTCGGCGATGCGGATGGCGGTGAGGATGTCGTCGGCGCGGTGGGCGTGGATGCGGCACTTCAGCGCCGGGCCGCGGTCGGCGGTGGGGAGGACTTTGCTCAGCGCCTCCAGCTTGAGGTTGCGCTCCGGCGGGGTAGGGCGCTTGGCCGTTTCCCCGGCGGCGACTTTCGCCTGGTAGTCGGCCAGGTCTTCTTCGTAAGCCTGCCACTTCGCCATGTAGTTCTGCGCCTCGACCAGCGCGGTGCGCAGGACGGCGGCGTTGCCCATCCGGGTGGACGGCAGTTTCTTCTGCTCGCCGTAGACGCGCTTGGGATTCTCGCCCAGCGCCATCTTCATCCCGGCCGGCTCCAGCAGGATCATCTGCTCGACGGTGGCCTTCGGCGCGGTCTTGACGCAAATCCACTGCCCGCCGATGACGTTGGCGCTGCCCGGCCCGGTGAGCACGGTGGTGACGCCGGCCTCGACGAGGTCCTGGAAGGCGTCTTCCGGGTGCAGCGCGTCCAGGGCGCGCAGGTGCGGCGTGACCGGGTCGGTCATCTCGTTGCCGTCGGATTCGCGGGAACTGATCCCGTTGTGGAAAATCCCGACGTGGCAGTGGGGATCGATCAGGCCGGGCATGACGACTTTGCCGGTTGCGTCGTAGACTTCGGCGTCCGGCGGGATCGTCACGTCGGCGCCCACCGCCACAATGCGGCCATCGTCAATCAAGACTGTGCCGGGATCGTAAGTTCCCTGGGTGATTGTCATAATTTTGCCATTAGTAATCGCAAGCATACTATCCTCCAAAAGTTAAAATAGGACACGGAAGAACACAGAAAAACACGGAACAGATCGCTGTACAAAAAAATCCGTGTCCGTCCGTGTTTTCCGCGTCCTGTGAAGTGTCTATCGGTCAAATTCCTCAGTAGACTATCATTGATAAGGCACTTGTCAAATGGATGAAGCATAAAACATAAAACGTAAAACGTGGAGTCATTACGTTTTGAGTTTTACGTTTTAGGAGGTTGTTTCTGACGCTGTTTGGAGTATAACAGAGAAATTGCTCAATTCTGGAGGCGGCAATGCGTGTCCTACTGCGTTTGATGGTGATCATAGCTTTACCCGTGGTGTTGACGATAACCGTGGTGCGTCTGGTAACGCTGCCATGGTACGCGGCGTGGGAATACCGCAAGGCCAACTTCCCGCCGGACCCGCTGGGGATGGAGACCGCCGACCGGCTACAGTTGGCGCGGCTCAGCATCCACTTCCTCAACTTGCCGCGCGGTTCCGGCCTGCTGGACGATCTGCGGCTGCCCGATGGCGCGATGGCGTTCAATGCGCGTGAGTTGCAGCACATGGACGACGTGAAAGTCGTGTATGATCGGCTGACGCTGGCTGCGGGGCTACTGCTGGCAGTGGGGGCGCTGGCCGGGTGGGCGTTGGTCCGCTGGTGGGGGCGGGCGGCTCTGTGGGGCGCGCTCTCCGATGGCGGCCTGCTGACGCTGCTGATCCTCGTGCTGCTCGGCGCGTGGATGGCGGTGGGCTTCGAGGCGTTTTTCACGGCGTTTCACGGCGTGTTCTTCACCGGGGATTCCTGGCTGTTTGCCTACGACGACACGTTGATCCGGCTGTTCCCGCTGGAATTTTGGTCTGACGCCGGGATGTTGATCGCCGGGATCGTGGGCGTCATTGCGCTGGCGCTGGCGCTCTTCGGACGCGCCGTGCAGAAGCGGGCCGAACGTCCGGCGGAAGCGTCGCCGGCCTGAACTTTGTTGACAGAACACGGGGAGGATGATACAGTATCTTCAGTAGTGTTCTTAACCCTTTGACAACGCGACTGACGACTATCAGACTATTTTTGGAGAAGTCCTCATGTGGGAAACCACACCGACAAGGACGAAAATTCGATCAACGGATTGAGACTTTGGACTTTCGACTTGAGACTTTGGACTTTCGACTTGAGACTTTGGACTATTTTTGGAGGAGATGATGAGCGAAGACAAGCGAATTCTGATTGTGGATGACGAAGCCTTCATCCGAGTGTTGTTAATGCAAACGTTGGAAGAGTTGGAAGACCTGGGGGTAGAGTTACTTTCGGCGGCTGATGGGCAGGAGGGCCTGGATATTGCTCTGAGCGAGTTGCCCGATTTGGTCTTTCTCGACGTGATGATGCCCAGATTGAGCGGCTACGAAGTCTGCCGCAAGATCAAGGAAACCGATAAGAACATCTACGTGGTGTTGTTGACGGCGAAGGGCCAGGCTATTGATAAGGAAGAGGGCACCGACGCCGGCGCCGACGAATACGTGACCAAGCCATTTGATCCTGATTACATTCTCAATCGCGCTGCCGAACTCCTGGGACTGGAAATCATCATTTAAGCGCGAACCGCGTTGCCTCAACGGATTCAACGGGGTTAGCGGAAACTATCCGTGCTAATTCGTTGAATCCGTTGGGGTTTTTTCCAAATGGTTGATTATGAAGCGTCAGGCTCTTTCGGCGACGACGGGGGTTTTGCTGGTGGCCGCGTTGTGTGTGTTGTTATACAGCGCAGCGATGATTGTATTTGCATGGCGTTACCCCAATGACGGTCTGGGCGGGCATTGGGATGCGCAAGGGTTCGCTATTGACGCCGCCCCCGACGCCAGCCCGGTGCGCCCTAAAGACATCCTCACCCAGATCAACGGACGCGACGTCAAAACGCACATCCATACGGCTGGCGCTTGGCACACATACCTCTTTGCTTCGCCGTCCGACACCGCCGTCTACACCCTGCTGCGCGCCGGCGAGCGCCTTGAAGTCCCCATCCGTTGGAAATTTCTCCCGCTTACCCAGGTGTTGAGTCGCGCTCTGCCGCTGACACTGGTTTCCCTCTCTTTCGTCGCCGCCGTTATCCTCATCGTTCTCGACCACAATCCAGACTGGGTATCCACCCTGGTGGCTATCGAGTTTTGCCTCCAGGCGCTGAATATTGCGAACAATGCGGTACTGTCCCTGGGCGCTAACCTGGGCGTGAGCCTGACCTGGCTTACCAACCCGTTGGATTTTTTCACCTTCACGTTGGGCATGAGCTTTGTTATGCACGTCCTGTTGGTCTTCCCCGAACGGAAGTGGCTGGCGCGGCGCGCATCCTTCCTCATTTATGCCACCCATGCGCTCAGTGTGGGCCTCTCTCTCATCGCCTACGTGGGGATGGGCTGGGCAGACCCGATCGCGGCGCGCGTGGGCATGTTTCAGCAGGTGCTTTACCCGTTGGCCTCCGTGGAATTGCTGGTCGGATTGGTACACCTCGTCCATACCTATCTTACCACCCACCGTCCCGGCGTGCGCAATCAGGTGCGGTGGTTGGTGTGGGGAACGCTTTTAGGCCCGCTGCCCTGGCTGCTGCTCTATAACCTCCCGGTGGCCCTCACCGGCCGGCCGTTGGTACCTATCGCGGTGGCCGATTTTCCCTTGCTGTTGATCCCCCTGTCTTTCTTCTTCTCCGTCACCGGGCGCGGGCTGATGCAGGTAGACGTTCTGCTCAACCGCAGTCTGGTGTACAGTGGCCTGACCGCCCTGTTGATTGGCGGCTATCTGCTGGTTGTCAGCGCGCTGAAATGGATTTTGCCCGCGTGGTTGGGGATCGCCAATGCTGAGGCCGCCTCTCTTCTCGCCATCGTGATGATCGCGCTGGGGGCGGCGCCCTTGCACGCCCGTCTCCAACGGTGGGTAGACCGCGCCTTCTATCGCCACCGGCTGGATCTGGAAGCCATGCTGCGCGAAGTTGGAACGCGGCTTTCCACCACCCTACAGCAAGCCGACCTGGAGGCGCTCCTGGTCGAAGAACTGCCTAGCCGTCTCCACATCGCCCAGGCGGCCTTGCTGCTGCGGCAGCCGAACGGCAGTTTCCGCGCGTCTGCGCCGGCTGTGGCAGATGCCGGCGATTGGGAGGCAGACGCTCCCCTGATCGCCGCCCTGGCCGGGCAGGCGACCCCTTACGTTCTGCGCCGGGCGCGGGAGGACCTCCCGCTGGTCGCCGAGCTGCGCCAGCAGCAATGGGAACTGCTGATTCCGCTGCACCGGAGCGGAAAGTTGATGGGAATTTACCTCTTGGGGGCGCGAAAAAGCGGCGACCTCTACGGTCAGGATGAACTTGCCACCTTGCCGTTGTTGGGACAGCAGATCGCGGCGGCGCTGGAAAACACCCAACTGTATCAGCAAAACGAACTGCACCGCCGTGACCTGGAATTCCAGGTGGGGGAGCGCACCCGCGAATTGGCGGCGACCAACCAGGCGCTGGCCGAGCAGCGCGACCGCCTGAATACCCTCCTTGAAACGATGACCGACGGTCTGCTGGTAACGTCGCCCGAAGGACAAATCCGGCTGACCAACCACGCTCTGACCGAGATGTTGGCTACACCCGCGGTCTATTTGAAGCAGCGCTCTCTTGCGCAGGTCTTGGCCTGCGCGCCGCTGCTGCACGCCGTCGAACAGGCCCACCGGCAGTCGGGTCAGGTGTACAACGCCGACTGCGCTGCCAACGGTCGCGTGCTGCGTACTTCCTCCACCGTCCTGCGTGACGGCTCTGGCGTCATTACGGTTGTCCGCGACGTGACCCACGAAGTGGCTGTGGATCGCATGAAGACTGAATTCATTTCGACGGTGTCTCACGAACTGCGCACCCCGTTGACCTCCGTATTGGGATTCACCAAGCTCATCATCAAATCGCTGGAACGCGACATCGCGCCCGTTTTGCCGCCCGACAGCCGCAAGGCCGCGCGCGCCGTGCAGCGGGTACTCGAAAATTTGCATATCATCAACCTGGAGGGCGAGCGGCTCACCAGCCTGATCAACGACGTGCTGGACGTCGCCAAGATGGACGCCGGGAAAGTCGAATGGCGCAACCAGGTCTTTGAGATGGCGCCCGTGATCGCGGCTGCGGAGGAGCTGGTGCGCCCGCAGCTTGAGAAAAATCGGAATACCTTACAGACTTTCTTGCCCCCGGAACTGCCGCTGCTCGTGGCCGATCCTGACCGCATCCGGCAGGTGTTGCTGAATTTGCTCTCCAACGCGGCCAAGTTCACCAGGAATGGCGCCATTACCATCCGCGTCCGGCCGGTGCCGTCCGCCGAGATGACGGCGCGCTGGCATTATCCGGCGGACAATCCGGGGGGCGTGCTGGTCGCCGTGGCCGACACCGGGGCCGGGATACCGGAGGGTGAGATGCCCAACCTGTTCCAGCGCTTCCGGCAGTTGCGCGACAATGTTCTCGTAGACAAGCCCAAAGGCACGGGATTGGGGCTGGCGATTGCCAAACACATCATCACCCACTATAATGGCATTATCTGGGCAGAATCTGCCCAGGGCGTTGGCTCGACGTTTCAATTCATCTTACCCTTGCCCGTTGAAGACACTACCGGGGATAGTGACGCCGTCGCCCAACCGGCCGCAGCCCTTTCGTCACTCTCTGTCGTCCGCTACAAACCGTCTGACGCGGCGCCGGCCACCATCCTGGTGGTGGACGATGAGGCGCACATCCGTCTGATGCTTACCCAGGAGTTGACCGAGGCCGGTTATCAGGTATTGGAGGCGGTCAACGGCGCCGAGGGCATCGCGTTGGCCCGCCGCCATAAACCGGCGCTTATCATCCTGGATGTGATGATGCCGGACATTTCCGGCTTCGACGTTACCCGCCTTTTGAAGTCCGACCCGACCACCGCCGCCATCCCTATTTTGATCCTGTCCATTGTGGAAGATCGGGATTACGGGTTGTCCCTGGGCGCCTCCGCTTACCTGCACAAACCGGTCGAGGCGCAGACGGTGTTGGATATGGTGACAAGGCTCATACAACTCCCGATTTCTGCTTCGCTCCCGGTTGCGGCTCAAGCCATAGCCCCGCTGTCCCAATCTCTGATGGATCTGCCCCGTGCTGTAGAGTCAGAGGATAAGTATGGAAACTGAACTGCACGTATATCCATTTGCGACTGACCTGCCGCCTGTGTCGGATGAGTTGGCGCGCGACCAGGCGCAGTTGCGGGCCTTGTTGACTATTTCACGGGACATTGGGTTTATCCTCGATACAGATCAATTGCTGGCCCAGGTCATTGAAAGCCTGGAGCGTGTCTTTGGTTATCGTGGCGCGGCCATCTTCCTGAAGGACGCCACCGCTGAAACGTATTACACGGCCGCCTGCGCCGCCAGCCGGACGACGTCCCCGCTGGCTGGTCACCACCCCCTCGACGCACCCACTCTGATCGGCGCAGTTTTCGCCACCGGCAAACCGGCCTATCTCGCCGAAAAAGACTGCACGGCCCGACGCGATGGCTATCTTTGCTCGGAGCTAGCCGTGCCGCTCCAGATCAACGACGAGACGGTGGGCGTGCTCGACATGGTAGACCCCGACGCGCGATATTTTACCCCACAGGATTTGCAAACGCTGGTCGCCGTAGCCGACCAGCTCGCGGTGGCGCTGCACAACGCGCGCCTCTACCGGCAGGCGGAAAATCGCCGTCAAGTCGCCGCCACGATGGCGTGGGTGGCGCAGGCGGTCAATTCTTCCCTGGATTTAGACCTGATTCTGGATCGCGCTCTGGAGTATTTGGGCAAAGTCATCCCCTACAACTCGGCGTCCATTATGTTGGCGGAGGGGCGCGATCTGGTGGTGACGGCTGCGCGCGGCTTCCCCGATGATAGAAACATTGTCGGGAGCGTCTTCACGCCGGAAGATCAGAAAAACATCGGCTACCAGGTCATGGCCGATCAGAAAGTGCGCGTCGAAGCGGATGTACAACAATTGGCCGATTGGGGGCGTGACGAAGGCGACCCCGGCGGCTTCGCTCAGATTCATGCCTGGATCGGCGCCCCTCTGGTTTTCAAAGGGCGCACGGTGGGGTTGATGACCATTGACAAACACGAGCCGAATTTCTACACCGCCGAGCACGCCCAACTGGCCGGCGCCGTGGCGGATCAGATTGCGGTGGCCGTGCAGAACGCGCGCCTGTATCAAGAGGCGCGGGACCATGCCAAAGAGATGACCTTGCTATACGAGACCGCACAGCACATCAGCACCGTGCTGGATCAAGACGAGTTGCTGGCCGAAATCATCGCCCGGGTGCGGGGAGTCTTTGGCTATCAAATTATCTCCATCCATCTGCTGGACGAACCTACGGGGGAGCTGGTTCTGGCGGCGCACCATGGCGTAGATGCCGCGCTTTTTCAGTATGCCCTCAACCAGTCGGTGGATAAGGGCATCGTGCGGTGGGCGCAACGCCACCGGCAGGCGGTGTGGATTCCTGACGTGACCCAGGATGAGCGCTACGTCGCATACGCGCCGGGAATTCGTTCCGAGTTGGCGATCCCGCTGCTCAGCGGCGATCAGTTCATCGGCGTTTTCAACGTGGAAAGCGAGCAGGTGAATGCTTTCGACGACAACGACGTGCGCCTGCTGACGGCCCTGACCCACCAGATCACCGGCGCGCTGCTCAATGCCCGGCTGTTCGCCAGCGTGCGCCGCCAGGCCGCCGCCCTGGCCGACATAACCGACAGCCTGAAGGCCGAAAAGAGCACCTTGAACGCGATCCTGCGCAACATCGCCGATGGCCTCATCGTCAGCGCCCCCAACGGCCAGGTCATGCTGGTCAACCCGGCTTTCGAGTATATGTTTCACCTGCCGGCGGCCAAGATTCTGGGGAACGCGCTGGCGACTTGTATCGCGCAGCCCCAACTGATCCACCTGATCGCCAGCGCCCTGGAAACCCACACAGCCACCTTCACCGCCGAAATCCCCATGCCGGACAGGCGTACTTTCAAGGCGGCCGCCACCGCCATCCGTGAGGACGACCGGATTCTCGGCGTCGTGACCGTCGTGCGGGACATCACGCACGAGAAGGCCGTGGATATGATGAAGACGGAGTTTATCTCCGCCGTTTCCCACGAATTGCGCACCCCCCTGACGTCGGTATTGGGGTTCGCCAAGTTGCTCACCCGCATCCAGGAAAAGGACGTCGCCCCGGCGGTGGCGGCGGACAACCGCCGCGCTCAACGCGCGCTCAAGCGGATCACCGACAACTTGAACATCATCGCTGTGGAGGCCGAACGCTTGACGCGCCTCATCAACGACGTTCTCGACATCTCCAAGATCGAATCTGGCGAAGTGACCTGGCACGACGAGCCGTTCGATCTTACTCAACTGCTGCGACAGATGGGCGGCGAAGCGCAGGGCCTGGCTGCCGAGAAGGGGCTTACCCTCGTGACCGACTTCCCGGAGACGCCGTTGATCCTGGTGGCCGATCAAACCCGCGTGCGGCAGGTGCTGTACAACCTGCTCACCAACGCCGTGAAATTTACGCCGACCGGCCAGATCACCCTGACGATGCGCCCACTCGCGCCCGGCGAAGTGCAGCGTGATTGGGTCGCGCCCGCCGAGGGCGCGAGCGGCGAAGCGTCCTACACTGGCGTACTCTGCGCCGTCGCCGACACCGGCGTGGGGATTCCGGCGGCCGCGCTTCCCCGGCTGTTTCAGCGCTTCCAGCAGATTGTGGCGGACCCGCTGGTGGATAAGCCCTCTGGCACCGGCCTGGGCCTGGCGATCTGCCGGGAAATCGTCACCCACTACGGCGGCGGCATTTGGGCTGAATCCACCGTGGGCAGTGGCTCGACCTTCAGCTTCACCCTCCCGCTCCACCCGGCCACCGCCGCCAAACATGGTGAGGTGCACATCGTCTCCGAAGTTCGTCCCTCCCTGCCCCTCCCTACGGCGATGACCGGCGCTCCCCAAATCCTGATTGTCGAGGACGACGCCAGCATTCGTTCGCTGCTGACGCAAGAATTAACCGAAGCCGGTTATCGTATCCTGGAAGCGGTGGGCGGCGCTGAGGCGCTGGCGCAGGCTCGCCAGCACACGCCGCATTTGATCATCCTGGATGTGATGTTGCCTGACATTTCCGGTTTTGACGTCACCCGCGTGCTCAAGGCCGACATCAGCACGGCGGCCATCCCCATCCTTATCCTTTCCATCGTCGAAAACCGCGAGTTGGGCCTGAAACTGGGGGCTGATGCCTACTTGCTCAAGCCGGTGAATGTGCCGGTCTTGCTCCAAACCATTGCCGCACTGTTGAAACGCAGTGGACGGGGAGTCGGGAGTTAGTTGCTTATGGACGATCGCGGGACCACTCAAACCAAAGTGATGCGGGTCGGGCAGCGTTTTGCCGGGAGCGACCGGGCCTGGCGGATTTTGCTGCATGGGCTGCTGACCGTGGTGTTGGCCGGGTTGGGTGTATGGTTGTATGCCGGGGTGCAGCGCCTGGGGGGGGACAGCCGCGCGGCTGTGTTTGTCATCATTCTCTTGATGGTGGGCCTTTTCTGGGCCTTGTCCCTGCGGGTTTCCCTGCTGGCCGACCATCTGGCCTACCGCCGCCGACTGCACCCGCAGGTTATCCTCACCCAGATGACGGAGAAACTCGCCGGCGCCCTGCACTTGAATGACCTGGCCGTTCTGCTGACGCAAGAACTGCCCCGGCAATTGGGAACCGATCATGGCGTCTTGCTGATCATCAATGATGAGCAGGCGGTATTGCAGGAGGTGGGGGTCGGCGCCGCGCGCGCGCTGCCGGCCGTCGAGTGGGACACATTCTGGCAGCCGTTGCCCAATGCACCTTTGCTATATTCCAGGCCGCACGCCGCCGTGGCGCCGTCCGTCATGGCGTGGATGCAGGTTCAGCGCCTTGAGATATTGGCGCCCCTCCAGGCCGGTAAACGGCTGATCGGGTTGCTTGGCTTGGGGCCGCGCGCGGAGGGGCGGGGATACTCCACCGCCGAAGTCCGTATGGTGGAGATGCTGGCCCATCAGGCGACTCTCATGGCACAAAATGCGCTGTTGGTGCAGCGTATGGAAACGCACGAACACCAGCTTCAGGATGAGGCCGCTCAGCACACGCGGATCATGGCAGCGGATCGCAACCGGCTCAACGCCATCCTGCAAAACATGGCCGACGCCCTGCTCGTCACCGACGCGGCAGGCCGGATTCAACTGGTGAACCCGGCTTCTGAAAATCTCCTCCGGCGCGCGGCGCGCTCCCTGTTGGGGCAGGATATCCGCCAGGTGGCGCCGGTGCCGGAGTGGCTCGACGCCATCGCCCGCGCGCAGGAATACCCCGGCATCATCGAAACTGCGCGCATCGCCCTGACCGATCCGCGCGCGCTGCTGGAAAATGGGGTGCTGGGGGAGCGCATTTTGACCATTTCGGCCACCGCGCTGGGCGATCGCAGCGCCGTGATCTGCATCCTGCGCGACATCACCCACGAAGTCGAGATTGACCGGATGAAATCTGAGTTCATCACTACGGTTTCCCACGAGCTGCGCACCCCTTTAACCTCTATCCTGGGGTTCTCAAAGCTGATCCAGCGCATCTTTAACCGCAACATCCTGCCGGCCGTCGGCGCCGACGAAACGGCCCAGCGCACTGTGGACCGCGTCATCAAGAACCTGGATATTATGGTGCAGGAAGGCGAACGCCTGACGGACTTGCTCAATGACGTGTTGGACATCTCGGCGTTGGATTCCGGCGGCATTGAGTGGCGTGACCAGCCCTTCTCCCCCGCCGAAGTGATTGCCCAGACCGCCGCACAGTATCAGCCGTTGGCGGCCCAAAAGCGGTTGCGGCTGAACATGAGGGTGGAAGGCGCTTTGCCGCAGTTATACGCCGATCCCAAACGTGTGGCCCAGGTGTTGGGCAACCTGCTCTCCAACGCCATCAAGTTCACCACCGAGGGCAGCATTACCGTTGCGGCGCGCGCCATCGAAGGCGACGCTATCTACCACGACTGGATCGCTCCCCCTGAAGGTGGCCTCCTGGTGACGGTTGCCGATACCGGCATCGGCATCACGCCAACGACGATGCGCCGTATTTTCCAGCGATTTAGCCAGGGCGGCGATCTCTTGATTGACAAACCGGAAGGCGCCGGCCTGGGCTTGACCCTTTCCCGCGAGATTATCCTGCACTATGGGGGCGACATCTGGGTGGAATCTACGGTGGGCAAAGGCTCCACATTCTGCTTTACCCTGCCGCGCCCGCCGGCCCCCGCCGGTTCCGACGCGCCGCCGGTGGCGGTGGATGAGCAGGAATTGGATTCGTAGTAACCACTTCAGTGGTTCTTTTGACGACTAAAGTCGTTACGATGCGAAACAGTGTTGAATATCTACGAATTTATTGGATAATGAACGACCTGATGGAAGGAAGAGAATAATGGAAACACTGTCGGTACGACGTTTATTGAATCGGCGAGATGCGAACGATTATTTGAGGCGGTACGCCAGACTGTTGCCCGACGTGGTCTTGGGCATCCTTGAGCAGGACCGCTTGCTGACGGCCGTGCGTTGCGCGGCGGACACCCAGGAGGTGAGTGATGTGGGCCGGCAGGAAACGGTTGTCTGGAAACGGCGCTTGCCCGTTTGCATCAATCACCAGGAGGCCGGCGCGTTGGTCGCGGCTGGCCCAGGATTGGCGCATCCCGCCGCCGAAGACAGCCTGGCGTTCCTCCATCACAGCCTGACGTTGCTGCTGGAACGTTCATTGGAAGCGCGCTCACTGGCGGAAGAAACGCTGGAACGCTACCGTGAAATCAACCTGCTCTACAACATCGGCGAGACCATCAGCGCTTCGCTCGATCCCGACGAAATCCCCGATCTGGTGATGGCCGAGGCGGGGCGCATCATCCGCGCGCACGGCGGCATCGTGCTGCTGCTCAACGAAAAACGCGAGATGGTCGTCCGCACCGGGTTCGGCAGTGAAGAGTTCGTGCGCGCCCTGCATCCCGCCACCCACGCCCTGTTGGGGGAATGTCTGGAATCCGGCGAACCGCAAATCTGGGCGGCGGATCAATTGGATGTCCACGATTCCGTCATCACCGCCGTGCTCCAGGCGCCGCTCAAGGCGCGTGAAAACATCCTGGGCTTCGTGCTACTGGGGCGTGATGCGCGCCAACCTATCTTCACTGCCGACGACAAAAAATTACTGACGGCCCTGGCCTCGCAGGCCGCCATTGCGATGGAAAACGCCCGCCTCTTTGCCGACGTCAAGAGCCAGCGCGACGCCATCGCCGAGATGAAGAACTACATGGACAACATCTTCGCCAGTATCGCCAGCGGTGTGATCACCACCGACACGACTGACATGGTCACGTTGATGAACCGGGCGGCGGAGCGCATCCTGGGGGTGATCGCCGATCAGATGGTAGGGACACTTTACTCGGAGGCCCTGGCGGATCTGGGCGCCGAAATCCTCCCGCTGATGGACGTGATCAAACAAAAGGACGAGTCGGTCGTTGGCTACGAATTGCAGCCCACCCTGCCCAAACGCGGCCCGGTTGTTCTGCGCCTGAGCCTCAGCCCGCTCAAAGACAACCGCGAAAGCACCAACGGCATCGCCATCGTGCTGGACGACTTGACCGAGCAGCGGCGACTGGAGGCGCAGGCCAAGCGCATCCGCCAGACCTTTGAACAGTACGTGGTGCCGCGCGTCGTGGAGCAGTTGCTTTCCGATCCTAACAGCGTCCGCCTGGGGGGCGTGCGCCGCGAGATGACGACCCTCTTCGCCGATATCCGGGGCTTTACCACCTTCAGCGAGAAGTTGGCCCCGGAAGAATCGGTGGACGTCCTCAACCGTTATTTGACGTTGGCCTCCGAGGCGATCCTCTCCGAAGAGGGCACGCTGGATAAATTCTATGGCGACGGCGTGATGGCGTTGTTCAATGCCCCGCTTTCCCAACCCGACCACACCTTGCGCGCCGTGCGTTCCGCGCTGAAGATTCTGAATGCGCTGAAGGCCATTCACCAGGACCTGCCGCCCAGCAATCGCCTGGCGTTCGGCATTGGCATCACCACCGGCCCGGCGGTGGTCGGCAGCATCGGCTCGACTATGATCAAGAACTACACGGCCATCGGCGACAGCGTGAATCTGGCGTCCCGGCTGCAAGCTCACGCCGAACCGATGCAAATCCTGCTGAATTTGACGGCCTACCGGCAGGTGGCCGACCACGTTGTCGCGCGCGAGATTGGCTACGTGCAGGTCAAAGGGCATAGCGAGCCAGATCTGGTCTACGAGGTTCTGGGACTGCGCACTCCCTGATTCCGTTTTTCTTCTTTGGGGATATGATGGGGCGGCGGGCTGTGTCCGTCGCCCAACCCTCCCCCTCGATGCGAGGTCGCGCGTTGCGAGAAACACGCTTCAACCCCGGCTGTTTTCTATTGCCCCTCCTGGCGGTGCTGATTTTGAGCGGCGCCTGGCTCTACGTCAATTGGAAGTCCAGCCAGACGGTGCTGCCGCCCGGCCTGACGATCAACGCTATCCCCATGGGCGGCATGACGCGCGATCAGGCATTGGCCGCCATTGCCGAAGCCTACACCGCCCCTATCACGGTGTACTACGGCAGCGAAGTCACCCTCCTGCTGCCGGAAATGGTGGAATTGACGCTGGATGGCGTCGTCACTGCCCAAAACCTCGATGCTGCCCTGGAAACCGGTTCCGGTCTGCAAAATTTCCTGGATTACACGCTGGATCAGTTGCTGGACCGCGAGCCGGAGCAACTAAAAGTGACGGCGGTGGTTCTCTACTCCCGTGAGCGGCTGGACGCTTTTATGACGCGCCTGGCGCAGCGCTACGACCACGCGCCGCAAAAGCCCGTCGCGCTGGATTCCGGCGACTTTCGCCCGGCCAGCACGGGCACGACGCTGGATATGGATGCTTCTCGCCCCCTGCTTGTCCAGGCCATCCTGGCGGCGGCGCCGGAGAAGCGACAGGTGCAACTCGTGGTCGCAACGGAGCCGGCGCCCGAAATCCCGATGGAACTGTTGCGCAACGCCTTTCTCGTGGCCCTCAATGACTTCGACGGTGTGATGGGGGTTTTTGTCAAGCATTTGACGTTGGGGAAAGAATTGTGCATCAACTGCAAGGCAGCTTTTTCGGGGTTGAGTCTGCTGAAGATTGGCGTGGTGTTGGAGCTTTACCGCCGCCTGGATTCCCCGCCCGATCTCCAGACCGCCGCCTTGATCAGCGCCACCCTGACGGCGAATGATCACCAGGCCGCCAACCAATTGCTGACCCAGATTGGCGGCGGAAATCCCGTCAATGGAGCGGTGGAGGTGACGGCTCTGTTCAATTCTTTGGGAATGGCGAACACCTATATGGCCGTTCCCTACGATTACACCGATGCGGCGGCGGTGACGCCCGTTCCCACGTCGGCCAATCGCCGCACAGACGTTTTCGCCAACCCTGATCCGGCGATGCAGACGACGCCGTTGGAAATGGGGTTGTTGCTGGAAGGTCTCTCCCAATGTGTGCAGGGGGGAGGCTTTCTGCGCGTCGTCTACCCCCAGCATATCACGCCGGCGGAATGTCAGGAAATCCTGACATACCTGGAGGGCCAGCATACACCGGCCCTCCTCAACATGGAACTGCCGCCCGGCGTGCGTGTCGCGCACCGGCATGGTTGGGGCAGCGGGACGCATGCCGATCTCAATCTGGTCTACAAGCCGGAGGGAAATCTGGTGGTGGTCGTGTTTTTGTATCAGCCGAAGTGGTTGGTGTGGGAAGAAAGCGCGCCGACCTTTGCCCGGCTGGGCGCGCTGGTTTATCGGTTCTTCTATGGCGATGACTAAAGACGTTCCCGTTTCATTGAACCGCCGGGCGTAATCCCTGTGCCGTCACAATGTCCTGTCCGGTGGCGCTTAGCACCCACTGGATGAAATCGCGGGCCGCGCCCTCCGGTTCGCCGTGCGTCACCAGGTAGAGGGTGTAGGTAAGCGGATAAACTTCCGCCATGATGGTCTCTTTCGCCGGCGGCACCCCCTCAATGGCTAACGCTCGCACCTGCCGGTCGAGGCGGGCGGCGGACATGTATCCCACAGCCAGCGGATCGCCGCCGACCAGTTCCAGCACCGCGTCGCTGGTGGGCGCCAGGAGCGCCGTCAGAGCCACGCGCGACTCGCGCATCACGTTGCGCTGAAAAAACTGGAATTCGCCGGCGGCCTCTTCCCGGCTGACCAGTTGCGGGACGCCCGGCAGCCCGCCCCAACTCTCCCAGTTCTCCACCTGTCCCTGGAAGAGCTGGCGCAATTGCTCCAACGTCAACCCCGGTAGCCCATTTTGTGGATGGACGACGATAGCCAGGCCGTCGCGCGCGAAGGGCGTGCGCCACAGGGTCTCCGGCCACGGCGTCGGCGTCCACGTCAGGGCGATGAGATCGGCATCCCCCTGTTCCAAGGCGTCCAGCGCGAGCGTGTCGGCCCGCGCAATCACCACCAGTTGCACGGCGGGGTTTTCTCGTTGGTAGGCGGCCGCCAGCGCCATTAACGGGGGTTCCAACGTCTCGGAGCAGGCAATTTCCAGCACTTGAGGCGTTAAGACCGGCGCAGGAGTCGGTGTGGCGAGTGGCTGCGCGGCGGAACGACAGGCCGTGAGCAGCAGGAGCAGCCCCAACCCCCAACGTTTCATCCCACCAGTCCTGTCAACACCAGAGTTCCTAGCAAGGCGCAATACCCTGCGAATGGCCATAGACTGTGCCGCCGTACCAGGTACAGGAGGCCGGAAATCGCGGCGAAGCCGGTCAGGCCCGCCGCGGCCAGCCCGACCAACGAGAAGAGCAAAGGCGTCCCGCCACCTTCCCCGGTCACCAGCTTTAAAAGCTGGTAGCCGCCGCTGCCCAGGATGATGGGGATGGACAGCAAAAAGCTAAAGCGGGCCGACTCCTCCCGCCGGTAGCCCAGGAGCATCCCGGCAGCCATCGTCGCGCCGGAGCGGCTCAGACCCGGCGCAATCGCCAGCATTTGCGCCACCCCGATCAACAGAGCGTGGCCCCAGGATAGCTCAGTCAGTGGGTGTTCCTTCTTCTGCCGGGCGTACTCGGAAATCAGCAACAGCGCCGCCGTCACGAGCAAGAATCCGGCCACGGCTTTGGGCGCGCCGAAGAGCGCCTCAAAATAGTCTTCCAGCAACAGTCCGCCCAGCGCGCCGGGGATCGTCGCCACCACGAGATACCAGCCCAGGCGCGCGTCTGGGTCGGCCAGTGAGCGCTTCTGCAAGCTGCCGAGCACCGCGCGGGCAATGCGCCATAGGTCTTTCCAGAAATAGATAACGACCGCCAGGATCGTTCCCAAATGCAGCACCGTATCCAGCGCCAGGCCAGGGTCCGGCCAGCCGAAGATGTGGGGAAAAAGCACCAGATGCCCGGAACTGCTCACGGGCAAAAACTCCGTAGCGCCCTGCAAAATGCCCAAGAGAATCGCATACCAGATTGACATAATCACTCCTTGAGGTCAACGGATGAAACGAATACAACGGAACTCCATCTGTTAGAATCCGTTTCCTCCGTTGAGAAATTTTGATTTTACCAAAACGGGGTAATGATACCAGCGTCAAATGAGAAAGCAAGCCTGGTGGGGGAGCTTGCGTAAAAGCCCAACTGTGGTATGATCTCAACTGTTCGGGGCGTAGCGCAGTTTGGTAGCGCGCACGGTTCGGGTCCGTGAGGTCTAGGGTTCAAATCCCTACGCCCCGACTCCCCCAGAACCGTTGTGCGCAAGGTATTGTCCCCCACAACGCCTTGCGCACAGCGGTTCAGTAAGGGGTAGTTGACGCCCTCAAGTTATTGTCTTACTCGGTGTTTTCCACAGTTGTTGTTTATCCCACCTTCAAAACTAACGACGTTTCAATTCACGCCGGCTTGGGAAGGGTTGCCCCGATTCCGGCAAACAGGGTCTGGTGTTCATTTTCCATAAATTTTTGGATGGCGGCATCGTCGCCGGCGGGAATGACGCTGACCAGGTGGGTGTTGACGTAATCGGTCAGGGCTTTTTCAAAGCGATCCCGGTGCTCTCGTTCTTCGTTGCTGAGCTGAGAGGGCGCTTCCATGCACGCGACGGTGTATTGCGGGCCTAACACCCACTCGAAAATGACCCTGGAACGCACGACGTGATAATCTGAGGTGACGACGATGCACGACGTGAGGCCCAGCGGTTCAAGCCATAGCTTCTTGGCGAACCAGGCGTTGCCAATTGTGTCCAGAGATTGATCTTCGCAGAAAATGCATTTCTCAATTCGACGGCTTACCTCAGAAGCGCCGTTCGCTTTTGCTTTGGCGATGAGATAGTTTTTCCCCACCTCAGCCTCAGTGTGTGGGCCGGTCACAGCGGGATCGACGCGCGCCATGATGGAATACTTGCCGGTGCTGATGATGTAATTCACTTTTCCCGCCTCAAAGAGCGCATAGGCCTGGTCTAATCTGGCTTTGGCCTGGTCTTCTGGCTCGTAGCAGATTTGCCCCTGACTCTCGACCTTTTTCAGCCCCCCGCCTAGAACGATGGCGACGGTTTTCTGTGAAGTTTCAGTGTTCACTGTGTATTCTCCTCGAATGGATTGTGAGAACGTATTGTTTTGTACGAACCCGCGCAGGGATTGTCCTGGCCGTTTCCGGTGAGTATACGTCTTCCGCACTTTTATGCCAATGGCATTGACAGGACTCCCAAACCATAGTACGATTGCGCCGTTTCAGGGTCAACCGATCCTGTACTTACGCCAACAGCGGAAGTTCACCATCGAGTACATAGGGGCGCAGAGATTTTTATGGCGCTTCGGCGTCCGCAGCGTTTTCTGCGGTGAAAAAGCGTCGTGCTTGCGTAAGTTCTATTATCGAGAAAAGGAGAAATTTTCGGTGGGTAAGCGTTCTCAGAGAGTCGCCGTGGCGTTGAGCGGCGGGGTGGATAGCGCGGTCGCGGCGGCGTTGCTGGTGGATCAGGGCTACGAGGCAATCGGCGTGATGCTCGATTTGTGGCAGGAGCCAGGCGCAGATACGCTTTCCACGGTTGAAGACGCACGCCGCGTCGCAGATGCTTTGCAAATCCCTTTTCACCTGGTGGACTGTGCCGCGCAGTTCAAAGCGTGCGTGGTAGACCCCTTCATTGCCGAGTACGCGTGCGGACGTACCCCCAATCCGTGTCTGACCTGCAACCGCACCATCAAGTTCGGCTTCCTGCTGGAAACGGCGCAGTCGCTCGGCGCGGATTTCCTGGCAACCGGTCATTATGCCCGCGTGCAGGAATGTGAGGGGCAGTATCGCTTGCTGCGGGGCGTGGATCGCGCCAAAGACCAAAGCTATGTCCTGTATATGCTGGGACAGTCGTCTTTACGTCATGTCCTGCTCCCGCTCGGCGAGTACATCAAACCGCAGGTGCGCGAGATCGCGGCCAGCCGGGGATTGCCCGTCGCTCAGAAAGCGGAGAGCCAGGAGATTTGTTTCGTGCGTGATGCGGATTATCGCCGCTTTTTGGAGACTTACGCGCCGGAAATTGTCCGCCCTGGCCCGATGCTGGATGCCGCAGGGCATGAACTGGGGCTGCACCAGGGCTTGCCGTTCTACACCATCGGTCAGCGGCACGGACTGGGCGTGGCGTGGCGTGAGCCGTTGTACGTGTTGGAGATTGACGCCGGCCGCAACGCGCTGATCGTCGGGCCGGCGGCGCAGTTGGGGCGGTCAGAACTGCGGGTTTGCGAAGTCAGTTATGTGGCCGGAACGCCGCCGCAAGCGCCGCTGTCCGTCACTATCAAAATCCGCTACAAGGCGGCAGATGCGGCGGCGACGCTTTATCCAGAAGAAGGTGCAACAGCGCGCATTCAACTGGCCGCTCCTCTACGCGACATCACGCCAGGGCAGGGAGCGGCGTTTTATCAGGGTGAGGCGGTGGTCGGCGGGGGGATCATCGTCAAAGAATAGATTGGAAAGATTTTACCGCAGAGATCCCAGAACGCGCTGAGTCTTTATGCTTTTTCTCTGCGTTCTCGGCGCTCTCTGCGGTGGGGCTTAAAACCGCTGACCGGCCCCTAAGCGTGTGTTTTAAAAGTCTACTAGGCACATCGGTATCGAAATAACAAACTAATAAGCGGCGTTGCGCGAAGCCGCGCGCGAACAGGGCGAACGCGCCGCGGACCCCAGTGCTGCCATTCTGGACAGCCAATCGGTCAAGAGCGGGGCCATGGCCGGCGACCGCGGTTACGACGGCGGCAAGCAGGTGAAGGGCCGTAAACGCTTCATCTTGGTAGACGTGTTAGGGTTGTTGTTGGAAGTCATCGTCACCAAGGCCAGTGTCCCGGAGCGCGAAGGGGGGCAACTGCTGCTGCAACGGGCCGTCCAGCACTTCCGCGACTGTCTGGAGTTGCTCTGGGCGGATGCCGGGTACAGTGGCCCTACCTTTGCCGACTGGGTCGCCGAACACTGCGGGTGGTTACTGGAAATCATCAAGCGCAGCGACACCGCTGAAGGCTTTGCGGTGTTACCGCGCCGCGGGGTCGTCGAACGCACCTTCGGCTGGCTTTCCCGCTTTCGGCGCTTGGGGCGGGAGTACGAAGTCCTGCCAGCCACCAGCGAATCCTGGATCTATGCGGCCATGGTATGCATTATGCTGCGCCGCTTGGCCGAAGACCCAGCCCTTCATTTGTAACCTTGGAAAAGGACTACTTTACATAACTTTTAAAACACACTTTTACACCGGAATCGGCGCGATGACCTGCGCCGAGGCCAGCAGCCACGCCACCCAGGCGGCGTTGAGGATCGCGCCCAGGTGGATGCGCCCCGTGAGCAGGAAGCACCACGTCGAAAGCGCCGCCGTCAATGCCAGCACCGGCAACAGTTGGAACAGGTTCATCACGAAGGTCGCCATCACGCCGCCCGGCCCGACTAGCGGGACGACGTTGGCTGCCAGCAGCGGTACGTATTGCGCCAACACGAAGAGGAACAGTGGGACGGTCTGAATGAGGATATTGGTTACGCTCCAGTGGAGGAACGTGCGCCGCCACGTTGCCTGCGGGGACCGCCGCACCATCCCGTGCAGGAAAGCGCCCGTCCCCTCAAAGCCGATCAGCAGGAAGGGGAAGTACAGCGCCAGCATCCCCACGCGATAGGGCGTCAGGTCGCTCAGGAAGGGGAAGATGCAGCGCCAATCCACGATCCACACGGCTTCCAGGCCGGCTTCGAGGACGTAGAGCACGGCAACCAGCAGCAGCGCCAGCAATGCCGTCCGGCTCAACGGTTTCCAGGCCAATTCCCGACGCGTGGGATCGTCAGAGACGCCCAGATCGTCCAGCGTGACGCCCTGGGGCGCGGCCTGCCGCCGATACCAGCGGCGGTAAAGCCAACCGCCGATCAGGTTGATCACCAGGAACCACCACACAATACCGTTCACCATCATCATTGGGAAGATGCGGTCAATGGGGACGACGTAGAGGTGGATGGCGAACAACACCATCACCAGTGGAATGTAGAGCCACTTCAGCAGGCCGTTGATGACCACGGCGCGCCAGAAGGGGCCGCCTGTCACCTGATAGCGGGGGAGGGCCGTGCGCTGCAAAGGGCGGAAAAAGGGCAGGCGTAGCAGAAGCCAGATCAGCGGCAGCAGCGAGACTACCCCAGCCAGCAGGGCGACGCCGGTGGCCGCCTCCTTGATCGGCCAGATTTGACGGGCGGGGTCGCGCCACAGCGCCGGCGCGGGCTGGAGCGCCTGCTGCATCCACGTCACAGCCTCGGCAATCGCCCCCGCGTGGAAGGATTCCAAAACGTGGATGGTGTGCGGCATAAAAACGCGCCGCGCCGTCCCAGCGGCGAAGTCGCCGTAGGTCACGCCGAACTGCGGATTGGCGACGGGGATGACGCGCTGCGTCTGCGGCGTGGTTGGCCATTCGCGGGTGAAGTCGCGCGTGCCGGTCATCCGCGTGCGGTACTCGTCCCACTTCCCAAAGATCATCAGCATATTCTTGGGCTGCGTGGGAGACGCATCCTCCCGGTAGGCGAAGCCGGAGATGCTCAATGCCTGCACCGTCGGATCATTGAGCGCGATGGTGTAGGCCATCTCGGCGCCCAGGCTGTGCCCCATCAAGCCCACCCGCGTCGCGTCCACAAACGGCAGCGATTTGAGGTAGGCCAGCGAGGTGGTCCCGCCGTAAGTCGGGTCGAAGTCGGGCGCAGTGGGGGCGTTGGGCTGGCCGGAGTTGCCGCGCCCGATGGCGTCAATGCTGAGGACGACCAGCCCGCGCCGCGCCAGTTCGATGGCGTAGGCGTCGGAGGTTTCGCGGTTGTTCTGGTAACCGTGGATGTAGACCACGCCGGGGCCGGGCGCTTCCGCCGTCACGCTGCGGGGGCGGAACAACTTGGCGCGCACGGAGATGCCGTTGAAGTTAGGGTAGGTGACGTTCTGGACGGCGACATGCCCGAAGTCTTGCTGCACCCACGCGGCCGCAGCCACGGCGGATACCAGGATTAACAGGCACGTCAGCCAGGCCCCCAGCATTTTGCGGTGGGCGGTTGGGGCGAACAGGGATTCCATGATCATCATGCTTGGCTCCTCTCAATTGTTCTGCATCAAAATTTGGCTTTCTTGATCCTCCGCGCCGATGATGGCGCTGATGTGGTAGTCGTGGTTGTCCAGCAAAATTTGCCTGAGGTTTTCTCAGGTCAGCGCGGCATCCACGGCTGCGACGGCATGAATCCGAGTGGTAGGGAACAGTGGAACCGGGCTATCCTCCTCATGCACCAGCAATTCGATTTCAGTGCAGCCTAGAATGATCCCCTCAGCGCCGTCCCGCACTAATTGTGCCATAATATGGCGGTAGTGCTCTCGGGATTCAGGACTGATAATTCCCCGGCACAACTCCTCATAGATAACGCGATGCACTATCTCGCGGGCCTCCAGGTTCGGAATGAGAACGTTCAATCCATGACGACCGCTCAGACGGCCCTTGTAGAAATCGCGTTCCATGGTGAAGCGCGTCCCCAACAGCCCAATCGTTTGCAGACCGGCGACCTGCACCTGGTGCGCCGTGGCGTCCGCGATGTGCAGGAGCGGAATGGAAAGGCCGGCTTGCAGCTCGTCCGCCACGAGGTGCATGGTGTTCGTGCAGAGGACGACGAAGTCCGCGCCCGCGCGTTCCAGACTGCGCCCCGCCTCCGCCAGCCGGTCGGCGGCCTCTGACCAGCGCTCTTCCTGCTGAAGGACTTCGATTTCGGCGAAGTCCACCGAAACCAGGATGCACGGGGCCGAATGAAGCCCGCCCAGCCGCAGGCGGGTGGTTTCGTTGATGATGCGGTAGTATTCCAGGGAAGACTCCCAACTCATGCCGCCCAATAAACCCATTGTTTTCATCTGAACCTCTTTCAATCGTGAGTCAATTGCAAGGCCGTGGCCTCAATCTTATAGCGTCTTCACAAAATTGTCTGCCGCCTTCCCGTTTTTGCTTTCTTCAAGGAGCCCGTTCAATTCTCCGATGTGATACAGGGTGTGGCGTAACAAGAACAAAGCCACGCCCCCTCGCGTTTCCCCGGCCCAGGGAAACGTCTTGTTTTCGGCATTGAAGTCCATCTCGGTCAGCCATTGCTCCGTTCTGGCCTGCCAGACCTCAATCCCTGCCAGGATGTCATCTTGAGAGGGCCAGTCCGCCTCTGTTGCCGTTTCCCAGTTGCCATCGAAAGGCTTCCCCGCTGCCAGCAGCACCGTGGATGAGTCCTCGAGGTAGTAGGTGACCGATTTCAACAGGTGAAACGCGAGGCGCACCGGCAGGATGATGCCCCGACCCGTGTGGAGCCAGGCATCTGCGTCAAAATCCTTGACTATCCCCGCGAAGACTCGCCAGGTATGGGCGTACTGCTTGATAAACTCAGTTTTCATAGGGTTCCTCCCATCGTTACAACGATTCCTCTTTAAATTTGCTAAACTCCATGGATTCCCCAAAATAGCCTGATGTGCTAAGAATCTATCCGAAAATTCGTTTTGGCCCACGATTTGCGCCTAAAGGCGCGGTTTGAAGGGTATTTTTTCGTGGGCGGGCGTAGCCC
>DAOUGD010000001.1:0-14082 GCA_034429475.1 Anaerolineae bacterium | reverse complement strand
GGGCTACTGCCCGTCACCGAAAAACTCCTTTAAAAACAACAGCTTTAGCTGTCCCTTGCACCGCAGCTCGTCGCCCTGCGGGAGAATGATACGTCCCTGTTTTTTGACGTTTTGCCTCTTGACAAAGCAGTCAAGATACTGTATTATATAAATAACTTTGTAGTATAAAGATATTTACGATGCACAGGAGGTGCTTATGTCTGCTCAACTCAGTCTTAAAGAAATTGAACGTAAGGCTTTCCGCTCCACCTATCAGGATGGTCTGTGGGATATTTACTACGGTCTGATCGTCGTGTGCATGTCCATCTTCGTCTACCGCCCGCCACAGGGGTACAGCCCGATGAATATCATCCTATCTACGTTGATGATCTCTTTGTCTTACAGCCTCTTCTGGGCAGGTAAGAGGTACATCACTCTACCGCGCATGGGGCAAGTACGCTTTGGGGCCGTGCGTAAGCAGAAAGCGCGAACATTGGCGATCGTCTTGGGTGTGTTCGTCCTGATTCAGGTCGGCTTGGTCGGACTAACCACGTTGGGGTGGCTGAATCCTGAAGCCGGCGCAGCGTTGAACACCTACCTCAATGAACGCAATTCAGGGCTGCTGGTTGTCGCTGTCATCGGATCGCTCATGGTCGGCCCAAGCATCATCGTGATCGCCTATTTCTCGGATTTCCCACGTGGCTATTATATCGCCATCATGATGTCGCTGGCCGTCTTCGTGATGATTTACCTTAACCAGCCTCTCTACGCGATCGTGATCGGCGGGTTGATCATCTTGCCCGGACTCGTGCTCTTTGTGCGCTTTTTAAAGACGTACCCTCTTCCGCAGAAGGATGGCTCCTATGAGTGAAAATACCGGTAGTCCAGCGCTCACGGGCCTGGCCGATCTGGATCGCTTGGTTCATGAACCGGCGCGGTTAGCCATTATGGCCTTGCTCTATGTGATTGAAAGCGCCGATTTCACTTTTCTGATGAACCAGACGGGCCTCACATGGGGCAATCTTTCAGCCCACATGAGCAAGTTGGAAGAAGCCGGCTACCTTGAAGTGGAAAAGAGCTTCAAGGGTCGGCGCCCGAACACCACGCTACGGCTGACCCCCCAGGGACGAGCGGCTTTTCACGAGTATGCTCAAAAAATGAAACGGGTCTTTCAGGATTTACCGGCTTGATGAGGCCGGTTCCACCTTGAACGTGGTCTGCATAATAGAGTTGTTCCGCAATAACAAAAAAGAAAATTAGGACGCGGATTTTCGCAGATTCACGCAGATAATTTTTTAAAAATCAGCGTTCATCGGCGTTTATCTGCGTCCAAAAACTCTTTGCAGCTTATTCAGGAACAAGTCTAATGAGATCCCAGACCCAGTCGCGCAAGATCAGGGCGACCTTGCCCGCAAAACTGACCCCGGCCAGATAGCGCGCCTTGGGCCTGGGTGCTTCTATGGCCCTGAGAGACAACGCTCCGGTGATGAACTTCTTTTACCCCAGTTTTGAGCGCCGTTCTAATCCATTAGGCGGCTAATCCAACACCGGTGGGCCTTGTCGAATTCGCTCGGTCACCGCTTCTTCCGATTCGTTCCATAATCCTTCGATCCACCACGTAGCGCCGGCTTCCACCCACGGCCATAGCTCGTCTCTTTGTTGAGCCTTATTCAGGCCATCGGTTTTACCACTCGCCACGATATCGAAAGGCGTGGTCAGTGTGCGATTGGCAGCGACAAAGGCTTTCATCTCGCTCATATCTTTTGGCGTCACATTCTCGGGTTTGCCGTCCGGCCCCACTTTTTCTGGAAACAGCCCATCGCATTTGAGGATACGTTGCATGGATTTCTTCCGCGGCCAGATGGCCGGCGCCCAGAGAGGAATGCGCGGCTGCTGCACGGGTTTGGAGGGGTAATGCCTCTCCTCCATCAACGTGAGTTTGAGATGATAATGCTTCCCCTCATAGTCAAACTGCTTCCGTTGGTAGAGCAAAGTCAGGATGTCAATCGTTTCATCCAGCATTTCCGCCCGGGCTTTGGCATCGGTCACTTCGTCGGGAAAACTTTGCCAGCCCATCCAGACGGCGCCCGTCCCCAACCCCAAAATCACCCGGCCATTGGATAGGCGATCTAAGGCCACGGATTCGCTCGCAATCTTCCACGGGCGTCTGAGCGGGACGGGGATGAGCATTGTGCCCAAACGAATCCGGCTGGTGGTCATAGCCGCCGCAGCTAGGGCGATCATGGGATCTTCACACCAGATCGCGTCCCCTAAAAAGCAGCCATCCCAACCGGCCTCTTCTGCCAGTTGCGCCAACTGTGCCACGAGGCGGGCTTGATTGTAAGGCAAGGCCAGACCAAATTTTATTGTCATGAGTCTACTCCTTCCTTCACTGAAGGTCTGTTAAACGCTTTTGCCAGGTCAACATCCATGGCCGGCTATCATAAAAAATCATATACGGAAACTCTTTCCGCGTCAACGCCGCTTTGATAGCCCCCCAGGGCTTTATCATTCTCGTCAGGCCACGCTTATCGGGCAGATGTTGCGGCTGAAGCTGCCGAAAAAGGCGGTTTTGTGGTGGCGGGCGGTAGCCCGTCACCACAAAACCCTTTAAAAACCACGGCTTTAGCCGTCTTCTGTGTTGCGGCGCACCATCCGGCGCGAGAATGATAAGGCCCTGGAATCCCCCAACCCGCACGACGAATTCCCAGGTGAGAATTGCTTCCGATAGATGGGATACCGGCCATGTGACCAGGGAAAAGGTCGCCACCTTGTCCAGGGGGAAATCTATTCATAGGTACGATGGGAGAAAAGATCGTATCGTTTATGATGATTGTGGTGAAAGGTCAGGTATGCTATAATGGTTAGAGTTTGTTTCACACCCCGTACATTATCTCTGCCCCCTGTTCCCAACAGGCAGGTGCGGAGAACCTATATCACTGATGGAGGCTTTTTTGATGACCGAGGTACAGGATTTTGCCCAACGATTGATTGAGAACATTGAGCGCGTCATTGTCGGGAAGCGCGCGCCGATCCAACTGGCCGTGCTCGGGCTGTTGAGCCAGGGACATCTGCTGATTGAGGATGTCCCCGGCGTCGGGAAGACGATGTTGGCGCGCAGCCTGGCGCGCTCGCTTGGCTGCACATTTGGCCGCCTGCAATTCACCCCCGATTTGCTCCCCAGCGATGTGACCGGCGTTTCCATTTACAATCAGGCCACGCGCGAGTTTGAATTCCAGCCAGGGCCGATTATGGCGCAGATTGTGTTGATTGACGAGATCAACCGCGCGACGCCCAAGACCCAGGCCGCGCTGCTGGAGGCGATGGAGGAACGGCAGGTGACGGCGGATGGCGTCACTTACGGGTTGCCCAAACCGTTTATGGTCTTAGCCACCCAGAACCCTGTGGAATACGAGGGCACCTTCTCGCTGCCGGAAGCGCAGTTGGACCGCTTCTTGATGCGGATTCAGTTGGGTTATCCTGAATTGGAAGATGAGATCGAAGTGCTGGATCGTCAACAATTCCATCATCCGATTGAAGCTCTGGAAACGGTGGCGACCGCCGAGGAATTGCTGGAAGCTCAGGAAGCCATCAAAACGGTTTACGTATCCCCGGCCGTGAAGGAATACGCGGTGCGTCTGGTCAAAATGACGCGCGATCATCCTGACACTTACCTGGGGGCCAGCCCGCGCGGTAGCCTGACGCTGTACCGGGTCGGGCAGGCCCGCGCGGCCCTGTTCGGGCGTGATTTTGTGCTGCCGGATGATATCAAGTTCATTGCGACTTCCGTGCTGGCGCACCGGATGATTATGAGTCCTAGCGCGCGACTGCGTAATGTAACCGCTTTGGAAGTGATGTCGGCCATCTTCGAGGAGCTGCCCGTCCCTGAAGGGAATTATTCCAAGCGCCCCTAGCTTCTCAGCGTGGGGGTGAGAGATTTCAGTACCAATTTCTGATCCCCAATCCCCCTACTCAATAGGATGTGGGGTATGCGAACACACAACAAACCTACTATTAAAATGAACTCGTGGTTGCTGCCGGCGCTGGTGGTCGTGACGTTGATTACCGATATACTGACACCTTACAAGGGCTGGCGCATCCTGACCGTGGCCCTGGCCGGCGCGTGGTTGGTCAGTTACCTCTGGATCAGGTCGCTGTCCAAGGGGTTGGAACTGATGCGGGAGATGCGTTTCGGTTGGGCGCAGGTGGGGGACCGGCTGGTGGAACGTTTCACGCTGCGCAACGAGGGTTGGGCGCCGGCCGTCTGGGCTGAAATTCGCGATCAATCTACGATGCCCAACTACCAGGTCAGCCGGGGCACCGGCCTGCCGGGGCGCGACTCGATCCGCTGGCACACAGAGGCGATTTGCACTCGGCGCGGTCTCTTCATCTTAGGCCCGACGCAGTTGTTTTCCGGCGACCCCTTTGGATTGTTTACCCTCTCCTTTGATTATACGGCCACGATGCCGTTGTTGGTGCTGCCGCCCATTGTGCCGCTGCCGGCCATCGAAGTGGCCCCCGGTGGGCGGTCCGGCGACGGGCGCCCGCGCACCAACGCTCCTGACCGCACCGTCAGCGCCTCCACCGTGCGCGAGTATGTTCCCGGCGACAGCCGGCGCTGGATTCACTGGAAGACGGTGGCGCGGCGCAACGAATTGTATGTCCGCGTCTTTGATGGCACCCCCTCCAGCGACTGGTGGATTGTGCTGGATGTAGATCGCACTGTCCAGGCCGGTGAGGGCGAAAACTCCACGTTGGAGCATGGCGTGATCCTGGCGGCATCCCTGGCCGACCGAGGGCTGCGGTTGCGGCACGCGGTGGGATTGGTGGCGCACAGCGATCAGTTGGTGTGGCTGTCGCCCCAGACCGGCGAGGGGCATCGTTGGGAAGTGCTGCGCTCGCTGGCGCTGGTGTCGGCGGGAACCCGCCCGCTTTCGGAATTGTTGACTCGTGTCAGCGCGAGCATCGGCCAGCACACCAGCCTAGTGTTGATTACGGCCTCGATGGATACCGCGTGGGTGGGTGGGTTGGTGCCCATGATCCGGCGCGGCGTCGCGCCGACGGTGTTGCTGCTTGATCCGGAGTCGTTCGGCGGACCGGGGAAGATAGACATGGTGGCCGGCATGCTGACGGGTATGGGGGTGGCGAATTATTGCATCACCCGCGACGTGCTGGATCGCCCCGAAGTGCGTCCCGGTCACGGGGGGCATTGGGGGTGGCGTTCCACCGGCACCGGTCGCGTAGTGCCGACGCGCAAGATTGCCGAATCCCCCTGGCAGGTGCTTGAATAATGTATGGTGACACCGACTTCTCTTCCCCCGGTTGGGGCAGAGCGCTGTTGCAGCTTCTCGGCCCGAAAGGACTGGTGGTCTGGGGCATCTTGTTGGTGATCCTCATCAGTGTCATCTCCGGTCTCACGGACGTAGTCAAAGGGGTGGAGTTTCCCTTTGCTTTTTTCCTTATGCTGCTGGCGGCGACCGGGGGATGGCTGCTGGGCGCTTTGCCGGTGCGGGATGGCCTCGCGGCTTTCATCGGCGTTTTCCTGGGTATCGAGGTGGTCTTCGTGCGGGTGGGGCGTCTGGAAGCCGAGGTGCTTCACATTTTCGGAGTGGTTTTCTCTCTGATCGGCCAAATGGTGGCGTGGCTCTGGGCGTGGCTCAAAGCGCTGGTCGTGATGGTTTACACTTGGGAGCCATTGAGTGTGCCCCAACACGCCATTGACTGGGGGCGCCTGCCGGCGGTGTACGACGTCTTGTGGTCGGACCTGGGCACATTGTTCCTCCGGGCCTGGCGCTGGTTGAGCGCCCTATTCCAGGGGAACGCTGCCTATGACCCGGTTGCCACGGCCTTGATCTGGGGACTGGTTGTATGGTTGTGCGCGTGGTGGGCCGGCTGGATGGTCAATCGCCGCCACCAACCCCTGGCCGCTATCCTGCCGGGGGGAATTTTGGTTTCGTTCCTGGTGGCTTATGCCTGGGCCTCGACCTTTGTACTGCTGCCGCTGATCGGCTTCACCTTCCTCTTGATGGCCCTGGAGCAGCATCGCGCCAGGGAAAACCGCTGGATGGCGAGGGGCACCGACTATTCGCGCGACTTGTGGCGGGATATGGTATCGGTGGCCGCCAGCGTGTCGTTGTTGGTGGTGTTGGTGGCGGCGATTTCGCCCTTTTTCACTTTCGAGCGCCTGCAAGAGTTGACGGAGTGGGTGGAAGACCTGACTGAACGGGACGATGCTCCTGGCCAGCCAGTAGCTGAGTCGCTGGGGATTCAACAGCAGCCGCAACCGCGCACCATCACGCCGATTCAACGCGCGCAGACGACCACCCTGCCGCGCCGCCATCTCATCGGCTCCGGGCCGGAGTTGTCGCGCATGGTGGTGATGTGGGTGCGCACCAACGAACTGCCGGAGATCGCCGAGGCTATGTTGATCTACGAAGGGGAGATAGAAGTACCCCGTCACTATTGGCGCAGCATCACCTACGACCGTTATTACGGTCAGGGCTGGTCTACCTCAGCTACGGCGCTCACCTCCTACGCGGCGGGTGAACTGGCGATTTCCCCTGAACAACCGCATTACTATCCGCTGCGCCAGGAAGTGCAGATGATCGGCCCGCGCGACGGCGCAATCTACGTGGATGGCATGTTAATTTCCACGGATGAACCTTTTGAAGTCTATTGGCGCCCCCCCGGCGAGATGTTTGCCGCCACTACCGACGCCGCCAAATACCGCGCCGACTCGCTGGTGTTGGATGTGACCGAGGAGGACTTACTTAACGCCGAGGGGGAAATCCCGGACTGGCTGATGGAGCGTTACACGCAGTTGCCGGAAACGCTGCCGAGTCGCGTGCGCGATCTGGCCTTCGAGTTGACGGCGACTGAACCCACTCTCTATGAGCGGGCCAGAGCCATCGAGGGCTACTTGCGGCACTTCTCCTACACGCTGGAAGTTCCTACGCCGGGCTACGCCCAGGATATTGCCGACTACTTCCTTTTTGAGTTGCAGAAGGGCTATTGCGATTACTACGCTACGTCTATGGTGGTGTTGGCGCGGGCGGCAGGGTTGCCCGCGCGCCTGGTGATCGGTTACGCGAGCGGCAATTACCAACCGCAGACGGCGCGTTACGTCGTGACGGAGGCTGACGCCCACGCCTGGCCGGAAATCTACTTCCCCGGCATCGGCTGGGTAGAGTTTGAACCGACCGGCGGCTATCCAGAGATTGATCGGAGTACGCCGGAAAGCCCTGCCGTAAGCCACCCGCCCGATTGGGAGGCCATCGAACCGCTAACCTCGCCGTCTTCTCCGGCGTCACTGGGAATGCAGTTGGGGCTGGGCGTGTTGGCGATCGTTGGCGGCCTGGTGGGAATATTGCTGCTGGGGACCAGTGCGGATACCCTGTTCCTGCTGGTGTGGGGCACACCGGCCAACGTCGCGACGCGGCTGTATCACCGTTTGCAGCGCTACCGGCGCAGTCTGCGCGCGCGCGTCAGGGCGGGGGATACGCCCTACGAGGTGGGGGCGTCCCTGGCGCGGCGGCTGGATGAGATTGGCGCCGACCGCGAGTTGGGAGAAGAACTGCTGCCGCCAGCTGTGAGTGAAATTCAACGGCTGATCGAACTCTACGTCCGGGCGTGGTACACCCCTCAACCTCTGACGCGCCGCGACCGTTTCGTCGCCATCGGGACGTGGTGGGTGCTGCGTTGGCGCCTGTGGCTGGCGCGGTTGATGCGCAGTCCCCGCCGCGAGCGCGCCCCGATGCCTGACGCGCTGGGAGACGGCCTTGCTCAATTGAACGAATTCAAGGGCAATCTCATCCGCTAACGCTCACTTTTTTACGACCAAAACCGGGTTTCGGTGAGAAACCCGGTTTCTTGATCCGTTAAACTTCGTTCAGTCCGCTGCGAGCGCCTCAGCCGCCGGTTTCTCCACATCATGATCGGGCAGCAAATCCTCCGCGTTGCGGACGACCGGAAAGAGATACCCCCCCAGTCCGACGATCAGTGAGAGCAATCCACACAGCGCGAAGAGCAGCCCCATCCCGGCTCCCGCGCCGACGCCGGTGAGCCAGCCCAGACTTGCCGCTAATGCTGTTCCGGGCTGCATGGCCGGCTCGAAGACTTTGTCGGCCAGCGGGCCGGCGAGAAACTGGCTGAGCGGGCTGACAAACCACGCGATGAACCGGCGGCTGGCGAACACGCGCCCCTGAATGTCCGGTGGCACTTTGGCCTGCCAGATAGCCTGGTTGGACCCGTTGACCAGCGGAATCACCGCCACCGTCAGGAATCCAAAAACAAACCAGAGCGGGATTGACTGAGACAAACCGAAGCCGATCATGGCGAATCCGCTGATGGCCCAACCCAGTAGCACCCCATGCACCCGGCGTTTGAAGCCGCCCCACGCACTGAGGAGAATCCCTCCCACCAACCCCCCTACTGCGCCTGCCGTTTGAATACTGCCAAAGAGCAGCGTATTCTGGTTCGTGCGCGCTAGGATCAGCGGGGCATAGATCGCAAAGCCCAACGAACTGAACAGGTTGCCGATCATGAAGACCAGTTGCAAGCCCAGCAGACTAGAGCGTTCCCAGATGTATCGGAAGCCAAAAAGGGTTTCCCGAAAGAAGTTACCCTGGGCCTGCCCCCCGGCTTCCGAGCGGGGAGGTTGTGGGATGTGAACAAAAAACAGCGCGCCGATCGCAAAGGCCGCGCTGCACAGATCGATCACGAGCAGCCCTAGCATGCCCCGCTGTCCGGTGAGTCTTTCGGCTAAGACCGGGGCCGCCCGCGTGATCCAGAGTCCCAGCGGTCCGATGGCCGCGCCGGCAATGAGCGGTGCGAAGATGCCGGAAGCCGCGCCGGCCATTTCCAACATCGCGCTGGCGCGGGTGTAATCCTTTTTGTGCAACATGGTGCTGATCGCCGCCGAATAGGCCGGCCACTGAAAACCCTGGAAGGCGCCGGTGATAAAGGACGTGATGTACAGGTGCCAGACCTGCAAATGACCGGTCACGTACAAAATGAGCACAAAGAGCGTCATGCTCGCCGCTGCCAGATCGCTGAGCATCATGACGAGTTTGCGATTGGCGCGATCCACCAGCACCCCCACCAGCGGCGTGAAAGCCACCGTCGCGGTGGTGAAAATCGCCCCCATAAGGGCGAGGGGCGTCGCCAGTTGGCCGCTGGCGTCGTAGGCCCACAGATTCAACCCAAAGGCGCCGACTGCCGTACCCAGTAACGAAAGAATCTGGCCGATCCAGATAATCATAAAGGTTCTCATGCCGGTGGTCTGCCGAGTTTGCGTCATTGAAGGTTCTCCTCGAAAAGTGGTCAGAGCGTCACCTTTTCATTATACTGCGCGGCTTACTTAGTCAACTTTATACAATTGAGTTACGAAAGTGTTAAAAGTTTGACTTGTTTGCCCAAATGTTGTATCATTAAATTGTAAAACGTCACCTGAGGACCCTGAACTGTGAATTGGTATTATACCCCTTATATGATTCCCTTGGGCATTGCGGCTGCCATCGGCCTGGCCTGTATTGCCCTGCTGTGGCGACGCCGGTCAGGCAAAGAATCGCTGTTTTTGTCGGCATTATTGCTGGCTCTGGTGTGGTGGTGTGTGACCGAAGCGGTGCGATTAGGCGCCCAGACGTTGGAATTGAAGCTCTTTTGGGCGCGCGTGCGCTATGTCAGCATCGCTGCTGTGCCGGCCCTGTGGTATGCGTTTGTGTTGCAGTATACCGAGCACGGCCACTACTTGACGCGGCGCAACCTCCTCTTTTTGTTAATCGAACCATTGCTGCTCATCTTTTTCGTCTGGACAAACGGGTCTTTTCACCGGCTGGTGTGGCGGAGCATCACATTGGTTCCCGTAGGGGATATGGTCGGCTGGCGCGCCGACCACGGTCTCGTATTCTGGATCCACTTTGCCTATAATTACCTCTTGCTGGCCTTTTCGCTGTTTCTGTTAATCCAGGCTTTACAGCGCAGCCGCCCATTTTACCGTAGACAATACTACGTTTTGTTGGCTGGCGTGTCGTTCGCCCTGGTGATCAATCTTCTGTCGGTGTTTGGTTGGACGCCGTTTGCCTATCTGGATTTGACGCCGTTTGGTTTTACAGTCGGTGGAGTAATTTTTGTATGGGGACTACTCCGTTTTCGCCTGATGGATATCATCCCCGTGGCGTATGAGACCGTTCTGGATAGCATCGAAGCCGGCGTAGTCGTCTTGGATGCCGGGAACCGGGTGGTCAACCTTAACAGGGCGGCGTGCCGCATCTTGAATTGCGGAGACATTGATATGACCGGCCACCCTGCCGACGAATTGCTGGCGGCCTGGCCAGGAGTGTTGGCTGCCGATGGCAGCGTTCAGGAAACGCGCGTAGAGCTGAATGTGGGAACCGGCGCCGAGCGACGTTACTATGCGGTCGAAGTTTCCCCCTTGCAGCGCGAGGGCGCTGAATTCGTGGGCTGGTGCCTGGTTTTGCACGATGTGACGGCGCGTCAGCAGGGGGAGGAAGCGTTGCGTTCCCAGAAGCAGCTTTACGAAAGCCTGGCGACCGTGGCCCAGGCTACGACGAAGCAATTGGCCCTGGAAGCGACCTTACAAAACACGTTGAACATCGCCGCGGCCATCTCCGGCGCGTCCGGCGGCAGCCTGCTCATCCTGGATGAACAGTTGGCGGTGAGTCATGGGATCTTCACGTATGGGATGCAATCTCCCCCCGGGGTGGATGTGGATATGTTGGATCATCTGATGCGCAATGGCTTGAGCGGCTGGGTTGCGCGTCATTGCGAGGCCGTTTTGATCCCGGATGTACAAAAAGACGCGCGTTGGACCCCGGTGCCCAGCCAGGCTGGGACGCGCTCCGCGCTTTCGCTGCCCATCATTGACCGTGAAGGATCGCTGCTGGGGGTGTTGACCCTGTCACATCCTGAGGTCGGCCATTTCGTGCCTGCGCACCTGGCTTTGATGGAAGCCGCCGCCGAGCAGATGACGCTGGCCTGGCACAACGCCCAAAGTTATGAAGAACAACGCCGGCTGGCGCAGCGCCTCACCACGCTGTATGAAGTCCTGCGCATCGTCGGCGGGGAGCTGAACCCCAAAGTTGTCCCGCAGCGCGCGGTAGAGGCCATCGGCCGGTTGACCGGCTGGCCGATGATCGCCGTTCTGATGCCGGACGACGTTGGCGAAGAATTGGTGGTGCAGGCATCCAGCAGCCTGGATGCTGTGGCTCATGGCTGGCGGTCTGCGGTGCAAGCGGGGATACGGGGACGAGCCTTCCGTACCGGCAAGCCGCACTATGCGGACCGGAGAGAGGACCCGTCGGCTTTTGCCGATACCGACGACGCTGTGTGCAGCCGCATGGTGATTCCGCTGCGGCGTGGGGATCACCTCTTGGGTATCCTGGACGTGGGCAGTCACGACAACGATGCCTTTGATGGAGACACGCGCCTCTTGGGGAACTTGCTGGCCGAAGCCATCTCCCTCTCGTTGGATGTGGCCCGCGCCCACGCCCAGATCGGCGGGCACGTCGCCGACTTAAGCACCTTGTTCACCGTGTCCGGCGTTCTCAGCCGCACGCTGGTCTTGGAGGACCTGCTGGCGCAGATGTTGACCGCCGTGCTAGGCTCGGCCGGCTTTGACACCGGCGTCATCGCTTTGGCCGGCGCTGACGGAGAATCGCTCGAATTTGTCTCGGCAAACCCGGCAATGCATCCGTTGATGGAGAGGCTGTGTACGTGTGCCCATCAGTGGCGGCGGGCGGTGGCCGTGAGCGACGCGGAACAGTTCAATGTGATGCCGGCAGAACTGTGGGATCATATCCCCGATTTAGCCACCCGGTTCCCGCAGATGGGAGGCCGTGCCTACGTGGGCGTGCCGCTCCTGCATCAGGAACGCTCGATTGGTGTCTTGAATCTGCTTTCACGCCCGCCGAAACCCACCCTGCTGCGCGACATTGCCCTGTTGATGGCGCTTGGCCGGCAGATTGCGACCGCGGTGGTGAATGCCCAACTGTTCAAGGCCATTGCGGATGAGCGCGGACGGCTCTACGCCCTCATCGAGTCCAGCCGCGATGGTATTCTGTTTGTGGGTATGGATCGACAGATTGTGGTGCTCAACACCCGTGCCTTGGATTTCTTGCAGTTGCCGGAATCGCCGGACTATTGGCGCCAACGCGATCTGTTGGACATGCTGGCCCAATGGCGTCGTACCGCATCGGCGGCGGTGGTGCGGGAGTTGTTAGCAGAGTTGCGGCGGATACAGGAAGCGCCGGGCGAGTCGGGCACAGGCGAATTTGAGCTGCCGCCGCGGATTTTGCGCTGGTCGCACACGCCGGTGCTGGTCGGCAGCACGTTGTTGGGCCACCTGTTGATGCTGCGCGACGTGACGGAGGAGCGCCTGTTGGAGCGGATGCAGCAAGACCTGGCGCACACGATGGTGCATGACTTGCGCAATCCGTTGACCGGCATTTCCGTGGCGACCAAAGTATTGAAGCGCAGCTTTCAGGGACAAGAACTCAGCGCCGGGCAGTATCAGGTGTTTGAGACGCTGGAAAGTTCTACCCAGCGTATGTTGAACCTGGTCAACGCCATTTTGGAGTTGGGCCGCCTGGAAAGCGGCGAAATGCCCCTGGCCTGTAGCAAAATCCGTCTGGACACGCTATTGGAGGGCGTACTCGCTTTGCAGTCGCCCCTGGCCCTAGAGAAAGGTATCGCTCTGGAACACGCTTTTCACACTGACATGCTGTGGGCCTGGGGGGATGGCGTGTTGATCGAGCGGGTGTTGCAAAACCTGGTGGGCAACGCCATCAAGTTTACTCCGGCTGCCGGATTGATTAGGGTGTCGGTCGCCTGGGATGCGGACGCGGCGCATTTTGTGATCTCCGTCAAAGATACCGGCGTAGGCGTGCCGTTGGAAGTGCAAGGCCGGCTGTTTCAGCGGTTCGTGACGGGCAACCAGGAAGGGCGGGGGAGTGGGTTGGGACTGGCGTTCTGCAAGATGGTGCTGGAAGTGCACGGCGAGCGCCTCTGGTTGGCGGAAAACTCCAAAGCCGGCGCGACGTTTAGCTTCACGTTGTCGCCTGCTCCGTAATCTCGTAGAAATTGAAGGCCCCCCGATTTTCCAGAAATCGGGGGGCTGCGCTTGAAAAGCGTGTTGATGGCTACCCGGTAACCAGGGTGCGAATCTGCTGGCGCAGGGCCGCGATTTCGGCGTTGGTCTTCTGGATGCGGTCAAAGACGGTGTTGCGGCTCTTCAGCCCTTCCACGATGAGCGCCGCCGCCGCTTCCTGCCGGCTCTTGGCTACCCCGTTCTGCACCAGCAAATCCAGTTGATCGCAGGTGTCCTTGTCTACCTCGACCAACAACATGTGGGAGGCGCTCTGCGCTGTCGTCACGATGGCCTTCCCCAACGATTCAAACACCTTGACGGTTTCTTTCAACACATTGTCCCAGGCCGTCGCCTCGGCGCGCGGCGCTTCCGTTGTCTCCACTTTTTCTTCCTCGCACATGGCTATTCCTCCTTAATACTTGCTCTTCTTCTGAGTTTTTATCTCTTACTCGTTACTCAGTTTGACTTCCTGCCGCAGTTGCTCCCGCAGGGTGCTGATTTGTTCCGTGATCGCCTTAATGCGGGTGAACAGTGCATCGTTGGCCTTGATCCCTTCGTTGATCAGGAACGCGGCGCTTTCCGACCGGCTCTTGGTGATCTCGCCTTCCACCAGCATATCCAGGTGCGCGAGCGCCTCGTCGTTGATCCGCACCATCACCACGTTGCCCCGGCCCTGCAACGCCTCGCCGAGCGTCAACCCGAAACTTTCCACCTGCCGCCAGACATCCTTCACCGTGGCGCTGGCAACTTTCTTCTCTTCCGCCTTGGGGGCCTCGGCTGCGGCTGGCGCGGCTTCTGGCGTATCCCACACCACTTCTTCGACTTTCTTTTCTTCACTCATTTCCTTACCTCCTGTTTGTAAGTGAATTACGTGTATTATTGTAATACTATTTCGTAATTTTGTCAATAGGGAAATACGCAAAACCCCGGAATTTTCCAGAAATTCCGGGGTTTTGCTTTCAATTGAGCGTTTTTTCGCAGGCGGGCGTAACCCGCCT